>CAVAPE010000057.1:0-15461 GCA_963590405.1 Eubacterium sp. CAG:180
GTTCTAATAGACGTAATTAAAAATCAATTATTAATGAAAAAAGTACTTTTCACTCTTGCTTTGGCAGCATCAATCCTTTCTGCCAATGCAGCAGACAAAGCCCTTACAGGCACTAAATTCACCGACAACTGGTCAGTTGGTCTTAACGTAGGCGCAACTCAACCATTGGATCACAACGAAAACTTTGGCGACAACTGGCGCGGCAAATTCGGCGTAGAACTCTACAAGCAGTTCACTCCAGTATTCAAAGCTGGCGTTGATTTCACTGCAGGTGTAAACACAACAGGTATCTTCGGTCACCGTGGTACTCGCACAGCATTCGACACAAGCAACCTCTCTGTTAACGGTGGCTTGAACCTTATGAACCTTTTCGGCGGCTACAACGGCAAGCCACGTTTGTTTGAAATCGAAGCAATCGGTGGTCTTGGCTGGGGTCACGTTTATACTTACAACAAAGTTGACGGCCACTCAACTAACTTTATGACATCTAAGGTTGGCTTGAACTTCGGCTTCAACCTCGGCAGCGACCGTCAGTGGACATTGGCCCTCAAACCAGCAATCGTTTGGAACATCGAAGGTCGCGACGCTCACAATGCAGTGGTATACTCTTCTAACCACGCTAACTGGGAAGTAATGGCAGGTATCGCTTACCACTTCAAGACTAGCAACGGTACTCACCACTTCACTTACGCTGACCTCTACGATCAGAACGAAATCGACGGTCTCAACGCAAAGATCAACGCATTGCGCGGCGACCTCAACAAGAAGGATGCTGAACTCAAAGACGCTAACAACACTATCAGCGACCTCAACGACACTATCAACGACCTCAAGAACCGCAAACCTCAGGTTGTTAAGGAAGTTCAGACTAACAACACTCGTTCTATGGAGTCAGTCGTTACATTCGGCAAGGGCAAATCAACTGTCGACAACGCACAGTTGCCTAACGTAGAGCGTATCGCTACTTACTTGAACAACCACAAGGACGCTAAGGTAGTTATCCGTGGCTTCGCTTCTCCAGAAGGTAGCAAGGAAGTTAACGAGAAGATTGCTAACGCACGTGCAGAGGCAGTTAAGAACATCCTCGTTAAGCGTTACAAAATCAACGCTAAGCGCATCGACGCTAGCGGTAACGGTATCGGTGACATGTTCTCTGAGCCAGATTGGAACCGTGTAAGCGTTTGTACAATCGACGACAGCGAAAGCAAGTAATCCGAAAGGATAACTTAATAGGCTAAAAAGAAGCCGGGAGCATTTGCTCTCGGCTTCTTTCGTTTTTGTTCATTAGCGGCGCATTATTGGGGCATCAACATGCTGGCAATTGAAGGATATTTACCACGATGTCGGTTGCAGCCTTCACCGTTGCCACACCCTCTATGCGCATTGAGCGGCGATTGTTGTGCTCGTTGAGTTTCGTGGTGCGCACATTCTGCTGCAGATAGGTAAGCATACGCCCAAACGCCGGCGACTGATAGTAGGCGGCGTTGTCCGACGACACGAAGAACATCGTCATGTGTCCCTGCTTCAGCACAATCTTCTCGATGCCGAGTTGACGGGCAAGACGACGCAACGACACAATCAATATCAACTCGCGCGCCTGTTCTGGAATCGGGCCGAAGCGGTCTTCCAGACGATGGCAGAAAGCATCTACGTCCTCCTGGCGCTCCATATTGTCGAGTTCCTGATATAGGAGTATGCGTTCGCTCTCCTGCGGCACATAGTCGGCAGGAAACAAGATTTCAAGGTCGCTCTCAATCGTGCAGTCGTTGGCATAGGTGGCATCGGCTGAAGCGTTTTCCTCAGCGAAGGTGTCGGCAAACTCCTCCGTTTTCAACTCCAACACAGCCTCCTTGAGAATTTTTTGATAGGTCTCATAACCGAGGTCGGCGATAAATCCGCTCTGCTCCGCGCCGAGCAGATTGCCAGCACCACGGATATCGAGGTCCTGCATGGCAATGTGGATGCCACTGCCGAGGTCGGAGAAACTCTCGATGGCCTGCAAACGACGGCGCGCCACAGGGGTGAGCGACGCTTCGGGCGGCACAAGCAGATAGCAGAACGCCTTGCGGTTGCTGCGCCCCACACGTCCGCGCAACTGATGGAGTTCACTCAATCCGAAGTTCTGCGCATTGTTGATGATTATGGTGTTGACGTTAGGCATGTCGATGCCGCTTTCAATGATTGTAGTGGCAAGAAGCACGTCGTACTGGTGCGACGCAAAGTCGATGATGGTCTGCTCCAGTTTGTCGGAAGCCATCTGACCGTGACCTATTATGGTGCGCGCATCAGGAACGAGGCGGCGCACACGGCTCTCAAGGTCGAAGAGTTGCTCAATGCGGTTGTTTACGATAAACACCTGTCCGCCGCGCGCCAGTTCGAAGTTGATTGCCTCCTTGAGGATGTCGTCGTCGAGCGCTGTGACTGAGGTGATAATCGGATAGCGGTTGCGTGGCGGAGTGTTGATGGCACTGAGGTCGCGCGCACCCATAAGCGAGAACTGCAAGGTGCGGGGTATCGGCGTTGCCGACATAGTGAGTGTGTCGACATTCACCTTCATCTGCTTAAGTTTTTCCTTCACGCTGACGCCAAATTTCTGTTCTTCGTCGACAACGAGCAAACCGAGGTCCTTGAACTGCACACTCTTGCCGATGAGTTTGTGTGTGCCGATAAGTATGTCGATTTTGCCCTCTTTCAACTCTTCAAGAATACGCTTCACATCCTTAGGCTTGCGGGCACGACTAAGGTAGTCCACACGCACGGGAAAATCCTTGAGGCGCTCACTGAAGGTGGTGAAATGCTGGTAGGCAAGCACAGTGGTTGGCACGAGCACGGCAGTCTGCTTGCCGTCGGTGGCAGCCTTGAAAGCGGCACGGATAGCCACTTCCGTCTTGCCGAACCCCACGTCGCCGCAAATCAGGCGATCCATAGGGCGGTCGCTCTCCATATCTGCCTTCACTGCCTCCGTAGCCTTCAGTTGGTCGGGCGTGTCCTCGTAGATAAACGATGCCTCAAGTTCGTGCTGCATATAGCCGTCGGGCGAATAAGCAAAACCCTTCTCCTTGCGCCGAGCGGCATAGAGGCTGATAAGGTCGCGTGCAATGTCCTTGAGTTTGGTTTTGGTGCGCTCCTTAACCTTGTTCCACGCGCCCGAACCAAGTTTATTGAGCCGCGGCTCTATACCCTCTTTGCCACGGTATTTGGCAAGTTTGTGGAGCGAATGGATTGACACGAAAATCTTGTCGTCGTTGAGATAGGTGAGTTTTATCATCTCCTGCATCTTGCCATTGACAGCAGTGCGCACAAGTCCACCGAAGCGACCTACACCGTGGTCCACGTGCACAATGTAGTCGCCCACCTCGATTTGCGAGAGTTCTTTGAGCGACAGAGCGAGTTTGCCAGAGCGCACACGGTCGCTTTTGAGGGTGTATTTGTGGAAACGCTCAAAAATCTGATGGTCAGTAAACGCACAGATTTTGCGCTCGTTGTCGACAAATCCCTCATGGAGAGTGCGTAGCACTGGCGTGAAGTGGATTTCGTCGTGGCGGTCGTCGAAGATGGAGCGAAGCCGTTCAAACTGCGGCTCGCTATCGGAAAGGATATATATCGTGTAGCCGTCTGCCTCGAATTGCTTGAATGAGGCACTGATAATGTCGAAATTCTTGTGGAACACGCCCTGCAGTGAAGTGTCGAAGGTCAGCGCAGCATCGTAAGTGCCGCGGTTGCTGACGGCATAGTCCACCGAGCGGAAGCCTTCGAGGTCGGCGCAAAACTGTTCGGCATCGACCACATTATCCATAGCGTTGGCATCGCCCTCGCGCGCCACCACAGCACTCTCCGAAAGCGTCTCGGCAGCCACGGCACGCACACGCTGACAGAGCCATTCCCTGTCGT
Organism: Eubacterium sp. CAG:180; assembly: GCA_963590405.1. GTDB lineage: Bacteria > Bacteroidota > Bacteroidia > Bacteroidales > Muribaculaceae > Limisoma. The sequence goes on from CAVAPE010000057.1 coordinate 3,892, forward strand.
GCAGCAAAATCACAGTGTCGCTACCCACGAAGCGCAGTAGCGAGATGCCGTCGCCCGAACCTGCGTTAAGGTTGTTGACAACGGTTATTTCATCGACCGGCTGTTCAGAAAGTTGGGTCTCTATGTTGAATGTGCGTATGCTCTCGATGTCGTCACCGAAGAAGTCGATGCGGTAAGGCTGCTCGTTGGTGAAGGAGAAGATGTCGAGGATTGAGCCGCGCACAGCAAATTGTCCTGGCTCATAAACGTAGTCGACCGACACGAAGCCGAACTCCCGAAGCCGCTTTGCCGTTTCCGTGAGGTCGGCAGTGCCGCCTTTGCGGAATGTCAGCGTACTTGCCTCCAGTTGCTGCCGCGGCGCTACCTTCTCGGCAAGAGCCTCCGGACAGGTCACCACAAGCCGCAACCCTGCATCGCCCCATCGGCTGAGCACCTCGGAGCGTAGTATCTGCGAAGGTGGGTCGGCTTGACCATATTTGATGTCGCGCTTATAGCCCGACGGAAAAATCAGAGCTGCATCCTCGCCAAGGATTTGGCAGAGGTCGTTGTAGAGATAGCCAGCCTCGTCCATATCGTTTGCCACCACAAGATAGGGTTGCTTTAGGCGAGGCAACTGCGAGAACGCCACAGCGGGCGCAGAGCCCACCATGCCGTCCATTTTTATCCGTTTTATTTTCTTATCCTTCAAGCATTTTCCCAATGCCGCAACGCGGGCTGCTGGCATCAGCAGTCCGCACAATTCAGAAATATCCATATCTCAAAATTCTACGCTACAAAATTACAGCAAAAAGTGGAATTTCGTCGCCTATTTCTTCTGCATCTCGGTCAATGCCTTGAATGCGGTTTCGAGGATAGTGTCAATGCCCTTGGCTTTGTCGGCGTTATCCATATCGACTTTATAACCTTCGGTAGGCTCAATGCCAAACTCGGTGAGTTGGTGGTTGGCATCGTAGATTGGCGCAGCACTGAAGCGTATCGACCAGCCGTTTGGCAATTCGGAAGTGAACGGCATACCGCAGCCGCCGCCAGTGGTGTCGCCCACGATAACCACATTGGGCAAATTCTTCATCAACGACACGAAATTGTTTGCAGCGCTGAAGGTAGAACGGTTGGTGAGCACGGCAATAGGCTTGTCCTTCCAGTGCACACGCCCTTTTGCCGGCTGAATGTTGTAGGCATACGGCTCGGAAAAATCATCGTGTCCCTTGCCCGTTTTATGGCTGATGTAGCCTGCCAGCAACGGCGTGTCGATGAAGCGTGCCACGAGCGTTTCAGCGTTGGTGATGATGCCGCCGCCATTGTCGCGCACATCAATGATGAGACCGTCGGCGAGTGCCAGTGTGGCAAGCACGTTGTCGAGGTTGCCATCGCCTATCGTGCTGGAGAACGAGCCGTAGTACATATAGGCAAAGTTATTGTCGAGGATGCGGTAGTTTATGCCAGAAGTGATGCGATAGTCGAAGTGTAGATAGTTTTCCTCAACAAGCCGCGCATCGTAGTTCTGCGGATAGAGTTCGGAAATCCAATATCGGGAGGCATCGAAAGTGGAGACGAGGTTGGTGTGTCCGTCCTTGAGTTCGTTGACCATCTCGGCACACATGCGAAACAGTTCCTCCTGCGTCATGTCGTTGCTGATTTTGGCGGCATAGCGGTCGTGCACCTCCTGCCAGTCAACGTTTTTGTATTTGAAGAAGCAATAGTGCTCGTCGAGGATTGTCCAGAGGGCTTCAAAATTGCCCTGCGGATTGTTTGCATACTCCGTCACATCGTGGCACGAAGTGACAGACAACAAGCATACGAGCGCAGCGATTATTTTGATGGTAATATTTTTCATATCAATAGATTGCCGAGATTATTTTTGCTTTTTCTATTTTTCCGTAGCGTTGATTAAGTCGGATTGCCTCCCACTGCACTCCGATGACGAAACTATGGGTTTGCAGGCGCTGACTGATGTTGTTTTTCCACACTGTGGCAAACTCGTTGCGGTAGCCTATGCGCAGCGACGTGGTGCCAAAATGGAAGTCGGCGCTAAGGGTATTGTTAATGTCGAAGCGGTTGCCCCAATAGCCGAAGTTGACGGTATTCTTGTAGTTGCCGAGATAGATTTCGTAGAACGACTGGTCGTAGTCGGGCAAGAAGAAGCCGCCCAGCACTGGCACTACGGTCTGGAAATTGAGTGTCAACGGCAATCGGCGCAGATGCGTGCGCCATGCCACCCTACCGCTTGCGCCTACATAGAGCCTGATTTGCGGAGAAACGACATTGTTGGAGTTGCGGGTGTTGTAGTTGGCACCGCCCACAAAGCCGAGGTCGGGACCAGCATACACCGAAAAGTTGTGCGGCAACGTCCATCGGTACATCATCGAGTAGTCGGCATCAAGGAGTAGCGAATAGAGCGAATTGTTGCCCGCTGGATTCGACGGACTGTCTAAAGTCACCCCAGCAGAAAGTCGACCTACCCAGCGCTCAGGGTTGAAGCGTGTGGCTCGCAGTCGCTCGAAACTGATACGCGTATGCGCTCCATTGTAGAACAGCGGACTGATGTAGGTGTCGAGGCTGCGCACATGTCCAGCGTCGAGCATCACCGACACCGACGCAGGACGCACCACCACAGAGTCGGTATCTTCTGCATTAGCCGCCGTAGGCACGGCGAGCGCCACAGCGGCGAGTATTGTCAATAACGTCTTTTTCATCTATAAATCTTCGTCTTCAAACAGGCGCTTCTGCCCCGTAAGGTCGTCGCGCACATCGTTTTGGTTAATCACTTCGTCCTTCACCACCTCCTGTACCTCGATGTCGACCGCTGGAGTCTCCTCTTCAGGCACCTCGCGCGGCTCGATTTCTTCAATCGAAGCAATGTCGAAGTTGGTGATGCGCTTGCCCTTGGCCTTGTAACTCTTTGCGCCGATAAATTCTTCTGCATCGACTACCATAGGGTCGCGGAACTCGTTGGCACCGCCGAAAGTCACTTTGTAGCGAGGATAGCGCTCACACGATAGGCTGCGCAGCACCGAGGCTGGATTGTCGCCGATGAAACTCTGCTTCTTGGCGGTCTGCTCGAAACTGAAACGCTTGATGTAGGTATATCCTTGGTCGGCATCGTCGAGCACCGCGGTCCAGATTTTGCCTTCCTCAAAGCGCTCGATGCGCAGGATGTTGTCCTCATAGTGGTTGCCAGCGTCGAACGATGACGTGTAGAACTGACCATTCTTGAGCACAATCAAAATCTTGTCGTTGGCGTTGAACTCGCCAAGCGAGTTACCTCGGCCGTCGTAGTTCAGGCGGAGCACATCGGGGTCGAACCACACCTCGCGTCCGCCAAGGGTGGAAACGCCCTTCTCCTTCAGCGAAACGCGGTGGATTTCGTTTTTGGTCACCATATTGCCAAGCGCCGACTTGTTTTTGATGGCGAGGTCGGCAAAATTGATGTCGAACTGGAGCACCTTCAAGCGCGGTTTTTCCTTGAGGGTGATGCGCAGGGTCTCAGCCTCGCCGTTGGGATTGGCAGAGAACCACCATATCTTAGAGCCTTTCAAGCCCTGGGTCATATCGTATTCCTTGTCGCGGGTCAGACCAGTTACGGCGAAGCGCTTCATATAGGTCACGCCAGCCTTGCCGTTCTGGTAGACAAGGTTATAGATGGTGCGCTGGTCGTTGCGCTTAAACACGTTGATGTAGAGGATATGCTTGCCCACATAGAGTTTCTCAGCCACCTTCACCACCTTGTATTTACCGTCTTTGTAGAAGATGATAATATCGTCAATATCAGAGCAGTTGCACACAAATTCGTCCTTCTTGAGACCGGTGCCAATAAATCCGTCTTCGCGGTTGATATAGAGTTTCTCGTTGGCTTCAGCCACACGGGTAGCCTCGATATTGTCGAAGTTGCGGATGATGGTGCGTCGCGGATATTGTGCGCCGTATTTTTCTTTCAGATGGGCATACCATTCGATTGCAACATCAACCATACGGGTAAGTTTGTCGTCAATCTCGGCGATGCGCTGCTTCAGCGTCTCAATGTTGGCGGCAGCCGTGTCGGCGCTGAATTTCAAGATGCGTTTCATCTTGATTTCAAGCAACTTGAGAATATCATCGCGTGTCACGTCGCGCACAAAATTGGGCTTGAACGGCGTCAGGCGCTTGTCGATATGCGCCACGGCTTCGTCAATGCTCTTGCTTTGCTCGTATTCCTTATCCTTGTAGATGCGCTCTTCGATGAAAATTTTCTCAAGCGAAGCGTAGAACAGGCTTTCCTGCTGTTCGTTGCGAAGGATTTCGAGTTCGCGGCGCAGGAGTTCCTTGGTGGTGTCGACGCTATGGCGAAGCACATCGCTGACGGTAAGGAAATGAGGCTTGCGGTCGGAAATCACGCAACAGTTGGGCGAGATACTCACCTCGCAGTCAGTGAATGCGTAGAGGGCATCGATGGTGCGGTCGCTCGACGTGCCAGGCAACAGATGCACGATGATGTCGGCTTTGTCCGAGGTGTTGTCGTCGACCTTCTTTATCTTGATTTTGCCCTTCTCTTGTGCCTTTATAATCGATTCAATCACTGTGCCAGATGTACGTCCGAAAGGCACGTCGATGATTTCGAGCGTCTTGTTGTCGATTTTCTCGATTTTGGCGCGCACACGCACAGAGCCACCTCGCTCGCCGTCGTTGTATTTCGACACGTCGACATAGCCGCCAGTGGGGAAATCGGGATAGAGCGCAAATTCCTCGCCGCGGAGATAGGCAATCGCGGCATCGATGATTTCCACGAAATTGTGAGGCAAAATCTTCGACGACAAGCCTACGGCAATACCTTCAGCACCCTGCGCAAGGAGCAAAGGAAATTTCACCGGCAGGGTCACTGGCTCGGGCTTGCGACCGTCGTAACTTACTGTCCAATCTGTGGTCTTGGGGTTGAACACCGTTTCGAGAGCGAACTCCGACAGGCGTGCCTCGATGTAACGGGGAGCAGCAGCGCCGTCGCCCGTGAGGATGTTACCCCAGTTACCCTGCGTTTCGATGAGCAGGTCTTTCTGTCCAAGTTGCACGAGGGCGTCGCCAATCGACGCATCGCCGTGGGGGTGGTACTGCATCGTGCTACCCACCACATTGGCGACCTTGTTGAAACGCCCGTCGTCGAGTTCCTTCATCGTGTGGAGGATGCGTCGCTGCACAGGTTTCAGTCCGTCCTGGATGTGAGGCACAGCGCGCTCCAAAATCACATAGGAGGCATAGTCCAAAAACCAGTTCTGGAACATATCCGACAAGTGGGTCACCTTGTCCTTCGGCACCACATACGATGAGTGGGCTTCAGAATCCGGCTGCTGCTCAATATCAGGATTTTCGGTTACGTCGTCGATTATTTCGTCTTCTTTCATACTTGGATTCGTTTAACGCCTTCCGGAGAATGGTTTTCGTAGTTAAAAAAATAGGTTATTTACCAAATAATTACAATTTCAGGGGAAAGGCTTTGCAAAAATAAGAAGAAAATCGAGAAAATTTATTTACTTTGCACCTTAAAATGATGCAAATAGAGGCATCTGACTTCAAAAAAACGGAAATTTCAGAAAAAACAAGATAAAAAATGGCACAAGAAGATTTGTTCAAGAAAATTGTGGCTCACGCCAAAGAGTATGGATTCGTTTTCCCGTCGAGCGAGATTTACGACGGTCTGTCGGCAGTCTACGACTACGGTCAAAACGGCGTTGAGTTGAAAAACAACATCAAACGCTACTGGTGGGATGCAATGACTCAACTCAACGAAAACATCGTTGGTCTTGACTCAGCCATCTTTATGCACCCTACTATTTGGAAAGCCTCTGGACACGTTGACGCTTTCAACGACCCGTTGATCGACAACCGCGACTCCAAGAAGCGCTATCGTGCCGATGTGCTCATTGAAGACGAAATAGCAAAATACGAAGATAAAATCAACAAGGAGGTGGCGAAAGCCGCTAAGAAATTTGGCGAGGGCTTCGACGAGAAACTCTACCGCGAAACTAACCCTCGCGTGCAGGAGCATCTTGCTAAGCGCAACGAACTCCACGAGCGTTACGCCAAGGCTATGAACGACATGAACCTTGAGGAACTCCGCCAAATCATCCTTGACTACGGCATTGTCTGCCCTATCTCTGGCACCAAAAACTGGACAGAGGTGCGCCAGTTCAATTTGATGTTCTCTACCGAAATGGGTAGCACCGCCGACGGCTCGATGAAGGTTTACCTCCGTCCGGAAACGGCACAGGGTATCTTCGTTAACTTCCTCAACGTGCAGAAGACTGGTCGCATGCGCATTCCTTTCGGTATCGCACAAATCGGTAAGGCATTCCGCAACGAGATTGTTGCTCGCCAGTTCATCTTCCGCATGCGTGAGTTCGAGCAGATGGAAATGCAATTCTTCGTGCGCCCAGGCGAGGAACTCGAATGGTTCAAGAAATGGAAAGAGACTCGCTTGAAATGGCACAAGGCTCTTGGTCTCGGCGACGAGAAGTATCGCTACCACGACCACGAGAAACTGGCTCACTACGCCAATGCCGCAACCGACATCGAATTCCTTATGCCTTTCGGCTTCAAAGAGGTTGAGGGTATCCACTCCCGCACAAACTTCGACCTTGGCAACCACGAGAAGTTCTCTGGCAAGAAAATCCAATACTTCGACCCTGAACTCAACCAGTCATACACTCCTTACGTCATCGAGACTTCAATCGGTGTGGACCGTATGTTCCTTTCTGTATTTGCTTCGTCCTACGAGGAAGAGGCTTTGGAAAACGGCGAAACTCGCGTAGTGCTCCACTTGCCTGCTCCTCTCGCACCAATCAAGGCTGCTATCATGCCGCTCGTGCGCAAGGACGGTCTTCCAGAAAAGGCTCAGGAAATTATCGACTCACTGAAGTTCGACTTCAAGGTGCAATACGACGGAAAAGACTCCATCGGCAAGCGCTACCGTCGTCAGGATGCCATCGGTACTCCGTTCTGTATCACTGTCGACCATCAGACTCTTGAGGACAACACTGTTACCATCCGTCACCGCGACACTATGGAGCAAAAACGTGTTGCCATCGACGAACTTGCTGGCATCCTCGAAAAGGAAGTGGGCATGAAGGCTCTCCTCAAGAAATTGCTCTAACACGAATTTTTCAAATCATACACCGCTATGAAGAAGAAATCAGTAATAATAATCGTGTCGATTGTTGTGGTGCTCCTCATTTTCGGAGGATGCACCATCAGCAAGTACAACTCGATTGTAACCGACAGCAACGAGGTGGAAAACGCCTGGGGAAAGGTGCAGACTGCCTACCAGCGCCGTGCCGACCTTGTGCCTAACCTTGTTAGCACAGTGAAAGGCGCCGCCGCCCACGAGGCAAACACGCTTCAGGCTGTGACCGATGCCCGCGCGAAGGTGGGTTCGGTGAGCATCTCTGCTGACGAGTTGACGGAGGAAAACCTCAAGAAATTCCAGCAGGCGCAAAACGAACTTTCTGGCGCACTGAAATCGTTGCTGGCTGTATCGGAGGCGTACCCAAACATCAAGGGAACGGAGAATTTCCGCGACCTGCAAGTGCAACTGGAAGGCACGGAAAACCGCATCTCCACGGCGCGCACGGACTACACCAACGCCGTAAACCAATACAACAATGCGGTGATGCGCTTCCCGGGCAACATCATAGCAGGGATGTTTGGCTTCAGCAAGAAACCGCAGTTTCAGGCAGACGATGCCGCACAGACTGCACCGAAGGTGGAATTTTAAAAATCACGGATTCCCCTTATTGACAAAACAATTAAAAAGCAATCAATGAAAAGACTACCATTAATCGCTCTGTTCATCTTTGTGCTGTCGGCGTGTAAACTCGACCCCGTAAGCGACGCATGGGAATACTACAAAGACTGGCGCGTAGAAAACAACGAGTGGTTGGCGAAACAGGAGGCTCTGACAGATGCCAACGGCAAAGCATATTTCCAGAAAGTCACTCCGGAATTTGACCAGAGTGCGTATGTGCTTATCCACTATTTCAACGACCGCGCATCGACCGAAGGCAACCTTACGCCGCTCATCTCCTCGACAGTCAACGTGAAGTACAAACTCCTCAACTGCCGCGAAGAGGCTGTCGACTCGTCATATCTGCTCACCGACAGTATCTACCAGCAGCGTCTGTCGAACACCGTAGAGGGTTTCCAGATTGCACTGATGGCAATGAACGTTGGCGACTCGTGTGAGGTTATCATCCCTTACCAGTACGGCTACAGCAACACTGGCAACGGCTCTATCCTCCCCTACACTCACCTGCGTTACCTCTTGAAACTCAAAGGCATCGAGAAATACGAAAAGTAATAGGTTATGAAACGGTCAATGTTGATGGTTGCGGCAATAGCCGTTGTCCTTGCTGGCTGCAAGACCACCGAGGAAAACTACCGGCAGTCGTACGAGGCAGCAGTGGCAAAGCGCAACGCCATCGAGGCTGAAGCCGACAGCGTGGACAACACTATCCACAACAAGATTATGGAGGCTTCAAAGCCTTACCCAAAGACCGAGAACGGCAAAACCGCCCTCTATCTTCAGGGAAATATGTGGCAAGCCTACAACGCCGAAAAAAACAAGATGAAGCGCTACAATGTGGTGGTTGGCGCAATGAAGCAACTCTTCAACGCCAAAGCGTTCTGCTCGCGTCTGGAAGACAACGGAGCAAAGGCATACGTTATCCAAAACGGCGCGAAGGACTACTATGTAGTTGCAGAAGGGTTCGACACCTTTGCCGAAGCCGCCGACTACGTGAACAACATCAACAAACGGCTGAAAATCAAACTCCCGCTCACCGAACCGTTCGTATTCCGCACATTCCGGATATAGCCACACCGCCTTAACCGCATAAAAAAATCCTTGAAGCCCCGCCTCAAGGATTTTTTATTTCTCCACCTAACCAACCCTCCCAGTCCTATATTCATTCTCCAGCAACTGATATATATGCCGGGCTTTGTGTATAAAGCCCCGTCGGCATATTTACCAGTTTTTGATAAGTATCTGAATTGTAGATGAAATCTATCGCCTGGTCTATGTTCAGATTATAATCTTGAATCAAGAATTTAGTTATTTCATCAATCTCCATTTCAATCGAATAATTGTATATCTTCTCTTTCATCATCACCTCACCCTTTTTAGTAAACTTATTGCCTTAGTAGTCCCGAAGAAATACTGTTTATTGAGCCTTTTGAATTTTAGTTTTTCAGCCAATTCATCTATAGTAAATGACCCCTCTTCATATCGTCCCAGCAAATATGCCACACCATCATCAGCAATGGGACCAATTAATATCATAATTATGTACAAACGGAGGGATTGAGCGTTTCCTGTTTTTATAAACGAACTGAGCCCATTCCACACATACTGCCTCGAATATCTAGACATTGATATCGAAAGAAGATATAATGGTTTCATCAAATTCATATTCTTGGACAATCGGTGTTCCCCCAAACAGGAGAGCCCGCTTTTCGGCGAGTTCTTGGGCTTGCGACATAATGTCGGTAAGATAGAATCCCTGCCCGAAATCTTTGTATTTCTTTGCCATCCCGATATCTATCTTGTCGAAATTGACATTTGTTCCGTGTACAGTATCATGACAGAGTTCCTCCGTTTTTTTTGCAGATAACGGACAAATCATCGATAACATCTTCAATCGACTGCAGATGCAACGTGTTGTAAAACTTCAGCAGGAAGTCAATCCCATGAAAATGCTTCAAATATTGATAGGCATTCTTTGCAGGAAGATTGTACCTTCTTCCCATAGCCCGAATACAAGCATGTATAAATGGTATCTTATATTTATCTTCCATTTCTGTTTGTTTTGGCATTACGTTTATGCGTGCGGTTATCTGATTGAGCGGCCTTGGTAGAGGTCGCTGATGTAGGGTTCGAGGTAGCCGGTAAAGGTCAATTGGTCGCCGCTGAAGTTGGCACTGACAGTGGCGCTACACCGCTTCGAGCCTTTGGGCAGGGAGAACGTAATGTTGCCAGTCAAGGCGGTGCCGTTGACAAACATCGTGTAGTTCAGATTTCCTTTCTTGTCGTAGGAAAGCGTGTGCTTCGTGATGCGGCTCTCCGCCGTGATGCCACCGATGCCGTTGGGACTATTGATTACCCCTTCGAGAGCGAACTGCACAACGGCTGTGTCGCCCTGCACAAGGACAAAGTTGGTCGAGCGATTCACATTGAGCGTTCTGCCGTAGCGCCCGCGTATCTGATCAGCCACGATGACAAAATGCTTATCCTCCACTGCCTTCACCGCAAGTTGGTATTCAATCGAGTCGGTGATAGCCTGCTGGCGCTTGCGCTCGGCTTTGTCGAGTTTCTTCTGCTCCTTTGCCGACAGTTTTTCCGTAGCATATATGTCGTCGGAATAGTTGTCGCCGGCATACATCGTGCCGCCTATCACTGCACAAGCGGCAACAATCATCAAAAAGAACAACTTTTTCATAACTTTCCTTTTAAGTTACAACGCATTAGACTGTTGTTTGTTCACCATAATGACGATAACGCAGTTTAACGAACGGTATCATGATTAAAGTCATTATCGACCCGACGAAGATGGTGAGCATCATCATCTGCACACAATATTCGATGTTCGACGGCACCAACCCACCGTCCATGGCAACGCGGAGCATCTTGTAGGTGTCCTGCGAGCCTGGTTGCGACTTAAGCATCTCCGCCATCGTTTCAAGTGTGCGGTAGAAGAAATCTGGGTCGAAAACCATCAGATAGCCATAGGTGAGCAATGCGCAAATCAGCGATGCGCCGACAAACTCCGTGATGCCCATCACCCAAAGTGCTGAGAAACTGGCAGTGCACCCGTGGGCTGAATACGCCTTGCAAAGCAGCACATAGTGCATCACGGGAAAGCCCACCATCAGCAGCAGTCCAAGCAACCCGAGCATCGGCATCTTGTCGCTCATCATCGAAAACAGCGAAAGCAAGGACAGATAAAGTCCCATATAGAGACCTTTATAAGCCCCTTCTTTATATACGTCTTGTATCGGCATCATAAATCGTTCGTTACAATGTTACTCATCTTCCACCGAAATCGGTTGACCATCTTTTGAAATGTAGAACACCACCAGTTCGGTCGGCTCGTTGCCTCTGTTTTCGCCGTGATGCACAGTGCCTACGGTTTCCACCAGCGCTTCACCCGCATGGACAGTCGTTTCCTTTCCGTCAGAGTCGCGCACCAGCGTGAGTTGTCCGCTGATGACGTAGCCGTACGACATCACGTCGTGGTGATGCTTCGCCAACGAACTGTGGGGCGGCAACACCACCTTGAGTACACGCAGTTGCGGCTTTCCCTCGGGATAGTCGGGCAAGTCCACCCCATCCCAACTCTGCGATGTCGACACTAATTCCACTTTCTGGATTTCGCCAGAGTTTTCAACGCCCTTGTTGGCAGCGCACGAAGTACTTGCCAAAGAGAGCATCGCCGCAATAGCGGCTACTAATATCCGTCTGTTGATTTTTTTGATCATATTCTAATCTTCTTTAATTATCCAGTCCCCGACAGTCCGCTGCTGGCTGTCGTAGTTCACACCAATTTTCACCA
>CAVAPE010000058.1:0-15436 GCA_963590405.1 Eubacterium sp. CAG:180
GTCATATAGATGGGGATACAAAGCGTGTTGCCGTCGTTATTGCTCTATAATTTGACAAAATGTGTCGAAATCGTAAATTTATGACGAAAAAAGTTTTATTTTTTTGGATATATGCGTAATTTTGTCGGAATTTATGAGCAATCACACAAAAAATATTTATTAATTATTAATTTTTATGAAGAAGATTTTATTCTCTTTATCGCTGGCGCTCTTGGCTTCAAGTAGCGCTTTTGCGGCGGTGGGCGATACCTTCACGATTGATGGCGTCGTCTACACGGTGGGGGAGAACAACACCGTCATCGTCTCTGACGTTGTTAACAAAGAACTCCCTTCTGTGGTCACCTTGACATCAAAGGTCACAGACCCATCCACCAATACTGAATACACCTTGACTGAAATCGGCGAGGATGCATTCTATTGGGCCAATATGGTTAGCGTCAATGTCCCAAACACGGTTACTAAACTTGCCGACAAGGCATTCTACAGTTGCAGCAACCTCGCTTCGGTAACATTCGACGAGGGTAGCCAAGTGAAAACCATCGGCGGCTATGCTTTTGGCTCTGCCAAAAAACTTACGTCAATTGTAATCCCGGAAGGCGTTGAAAGCCTCGGCAACAGTTGCTTCTTTGCCGACGAAAAATTGACAAGCATTACTTTGCCGTCAACATTGAAGACCATTTCCCGTCGTGCTTCTACAAGTGCGGCTTTGCAAGTATCACGCTCCCAGAAGGGTTGACTACGCTCGGCAAAAAGGCTTTCCTCTCATGCGACAAGTTGACGTCAATCACAATTCCTGCTGCCATAACCAAATTGGAGGAGGGTGTGTTTAACGGCGCAATTTCCCTTACTACGGTTAATTTCCCGGCTGGACTTACCGAAATCGGCGATGAGTGCTTCCTTGAGACTGGTCTTACGGGCGAAATTACGCTTCCTGCTACTCTTACTCAACTCGGTGATGGCGCTTTTGCAAAAAGCAAAATTACGTCATTCAATATCGCAGCAGGCAACACGACGTTCACCAAGGTTGGCGATTTGGTCTACTCTGCCGACAAATCGCTCGTCTATGCTTATCCAAGCGCTTGCCCTAACACGGAGGTGACTGTCGACCCAGCATGTGTCGGCATTTCTGGCGCAGCATTCTGGGGCTCGAACGTGACCAAGGTCACTCTCCCTGAAGGCTTCCGCGCTTTTGACGAATATTCATTCTGCCAGGCATCATCGCTCACAAGCATCAATTTCCCTTCTACGTTGGTCTTCTTCGGCGAACAGGCATTTGCTGGCACTGGATTGACCTCGATCGTTATTCCAGAGGGCGTTTGTCAACTGCCAGAGGCTGTGTTCGCTCAGTGCGAGAGCCTTACGGAAATTTCATTCCCGTCGTCGTTGAACTATATCGACATCCGCAACTTGTGGAAATGTTCGAAACTTGAAAAAATAAATTGCTACGGCTCTGCCGCTCCAGTTCTTGAATCATGGTATGAGTCTTACGAATCGCCATTCTACAATGTGCCTTCAACTTGTAAGGTGCATGTGCCAGCTGGATGTAAGTCAAACTACACAGGCGACTGGACTGACGCATTCTCTTCATCGCGCATCATCGACGACCTCCCAGGCTATATCGCAGTTTCTTCGACAACTCCAGCTGCCAAATCTTCAGTTGCTACTCTTAACAATGTTGTCGTTGCCTACACTGCTGAGGATGGCGCAACATACAGTGTCGCTACTGCATCGCCTGCCGTAGAACTGCAGGCTGGTCCTTTGGCTGCTGGCGTGCCTGTTGGCGCTAAGGTGGCTGTCGACCATTGGACTGCTACTGCCGATGCTGCAACACTTACCCTTACTCCTTACGATGCATCAAACAAGGCTCTTGCTCTTAACCTTGAGAAAGACAAGGAATATTACCTCACCATTCCTGGCGGTGTGCTTGCCGACAATAACGGCAAGGCTAACGAGCGTGCATTCATTAAATATGTAGGCGACTATGAGGCTCCGTCTTTGGCTCCTACAGCCACTTCGCCAGCCAACGATGCCAAGATCGCTGCATTCGATGGCGTTGATGTCACTTTCGACGAGGCTGTTACCATTGTTTCGTCAAAAACAAGCAGCATCAAGTTCCTTAAGGGTAGCATCGATGATGACGGCAACGTAACTGGTACAGATGCTACATCGAGCGACTTCGACACGTGGATGGTTTCCAACTCTGGTGCGAAAACAACTCCTCGCATCTGGATGGCAGATATGGACTACTACACTTGTTCTTCAACTCTTGAGGCCAACGCTGATTACTATCTCGTAATCCCTGCAGGTCTCTTCAAGAACAGCGCAGGTACTGAAAATGCACAAATCGTGCTTCACTACACTAAGGCTTCTCTTACTCCGTCAAGCTATTCTCCAGCCAACGACGCAGAAATTGATACCTTCGACGGCGTTGACCTTACATTTGCCGAGGATGTGTCTGTTGTTTCTTCAAAGAAGAGCGGCATCAAGTTCGTCAAGGGTAGCATCGATGCAGAAGGCAATGTAACAGGCACTGATGCTACATCGAGCGACTTCGACTCTTGGATTGTTACAAGCTCGAAGCGCGCACCGCGCATCTTCATGGCCGACATGGATTCTTATTCATGCTCAACAAGCCTTGAGGCTGATGCCGACTACTACCTCGTAATCCCTGCAGGTCTCTTCAAGAACGGCTCTGGTTCTGTCAACGAGCAGATTGTGCTCCACTACACCAAGCCAGAGGCTAAACCTGTAGTCCCAACAAGCTATTCTCCAGCCAACGACGCAGAAATCGATACTTTCGACGGTGTTGACATTGCATTCAGCGAGGACGTAACAGTTGTTTCTGCACAGAAGAGCGCCATCAAGTTCCTCAAAGGCAGCATCGACGCAGAGGGCAACGTAACTGGTACAGATGCAACATCGGGCGACTTCGATTCTTGGATGGTAACTGGTTCCAAGACATCGCAACGCATCTGGATGGCTGACATGGATGCCTACACTTGCTCTTCTACCCTTGAGAGCGGTGCAAACTACTACCTCGTAATCCCTGCCGGTCTCTTCAAGAACAGCGCAGGTTCATTCAACGAGCAAATCGTGCTCCACTACACCAAGGCAGAGCCTCAGCCTGTCGTTCCTACTGCCTACTCTCCAGCCAACGACACTGAGTTGGACGCATTCGACGGTGTAGACCTTACATTCAGCGAGGACGTAACAGTCGTTTCTGCAAAGAAGAGCAGCATCAAGTTCCTTAAAGGCAGTGAAACTGGCACAGATGCTACATCGAGCGACTTCGATTCTTGGATGGTAACTGGCTCCAAAACATCGCAACGCATTTGGATGGCAGATATGGATTCCTATACTTGCTCAACTACATTTGAGGCAGGTGCCGACTACTATCTCGTAATCCCTGAAGGTCTCTTTAAGAACGCCAAGGGATATGTTAACGATGAAATCGTGCTCCACTACTACAAGTCTGAGCCGTTGCCAGCATTGGTTCCTGTATCGTTCTCACCAGCCAACGACGCTACAATTGATTCGTTCAGCGGTGTTGACGTAACATTCGATGAGGACGTTACAACCGACTCTTCAAAGAAGAGCGCCATCAAGTTTGTCAAGGGCAGCATCGATGCAGAAGGCAACGTAACTGGTTCAGACGCTACAGCAGCCGACTTCGATTCGTGGTTTGTTACAAGCAGCAAGCGTGCTCCTCGCATCTTTATGGGCGACATGGACTCATTCTCTTGCACAACCAACCTTGAGGCTGATGCCGACTACTACCTCGTAATCCCTGCAGGTCTCTTCAAGAACGCAGCAGGCTCAGTCAACGAGCAGACAGTGCTTCACTACACGAAAGCCAGCGGCGTCAACGCAATTGATGCACAGTCAATCGTAGTTGCTGCAGAAGCAGGTACAATTATTGTCAAGGCAGCCAACGCCAAGGTAGACGTTTACACTGCCGCTGGCGTTAATGTGGCAGCAACAGCGACAGTAGGCGGACTGGCACGCATCAGCGGTCTCGCTTCAGGCATCTACGTCGTACGTGCCGTTCAAGACGATGTCGTCAAGACAGTCAAAGTACGTTTGTAAACGATAACAGGCGTCCTCACGACGCAATCCCCAACCAAGCGGGTGGTAGCCACGGCAACCACCCGCTTTTTCAATCTCTTACAACAAAAGTCCAGTAAGCGAATATTTCCGCTTCAACTCTTGCGAGTTAACTATTTTTTCTATAACTTGCCACTGTTTATTAGTAAGGTCCGATTGATTTTACATAATAATTAATTGAATGAAAAATATCCCTTATTGCGGCATTGTGATTTACTTTCTGCAAAAGAAAATCAAGCAGATGCCATAATCGACAGAGTGGAGATTTAAATAAAACTTATGGTAAATAAAAAATTGAATCCTGAAGAATATGGGTTTGTCATTGGAAAAGGATTGGAAAAAGAGCTGGCAGATATCATACAAGAATATGTCGCAGTATTAATAGAGCGAGGAGTCAAATCTCCTTTTAACTTGTTAGCATTTTCAAAATTCAACAAAGATTTTGAAAATGCATTTGATGATGCATACGACTATATTGAAAAAGCTGCAAACAATGGTGATGTTGCTGCTGAGAAAACACTAACTAAGATTGAAGAATTGTTGGACTATGATTCACAGAATCCATTTGTTATACAGGCCGATGTTGAGGAAAATGTGAGAGCAGCAAATTTCGGCGACATCTATTCGCAAGGTATGCTTGGGGACAGGTACTATTATGGGAAAGGAGTTGAAAAGGATTATTGTAAAGCCGCTTATTGGTACAGAATTGCAGCGGAGCAGGGACTAAAGTTTGCCCAATACAATCTTGCTGGTTGCTATGAATTGGGACGTGGTGTTGAAAAAGACAAAGACAAAGCTCTTGAATGGTACAAAAAAGCTGCAGAACTTGGAGTCTGGGAGGCAAAAAGAGCATTAAAACGCATCGATCTTGAAACATCTCTTTCTGAGGAAGAATTGTTGCCATATATGCCTACTTATATATGGGAGGGTGAGCGAGATAAATCATGGAAGGACGAGTATGGAGTAGAGTATAGTGAGGACGGCAAACGACTGATAGACGCACCATCGGATATAAAAGAGTATATCATCAGAGAGGGGACACAAGTGATATGCAACGGAGCATTTTGTAGGTGCGAGAAGTTGGCTTCTGTCATATTCCCTGAAAGTGTTTTAATAATTGGACACTCGGCTTTCAAGTGGTGTCCTTTGAAAACCATTAATCTCCCTATGTATTTGAGGGAAATCGGCGAGTCCGCTTTTCGATGGACAAGACTTAAGCGCTTGGTGATTCCCGAACATGTGGAGATTATTGGCGATATGGCGTTCTTAGAATGCGACAAAATGAAATCACTCACAATACCAAAGAGCGTCCGTGAAATTGGAGTCGGAGCGTTTGCTCGGAACAAAGCCCTGAAATCCATTCGCGTATCTCCTGACAACAACAACTTTGATTCACGCAACGACTGCAATGCTATCATTGAAACTAAAAGTGACACACTTATAATTGGTTGTCAAACGACAATGATTCCGCAAAGCGTCAAAGCCATTGGAAACCGAGCTTTCTTAGGATGCGTTTCCATAAAGACGATAGAAATACCAACTGGGGTTGAGTACATAGGTAATATGGCTTTCCTCGGGTGTGATGGATTGGAGAAAGTCTTAATGGCAAATAGAGTAAAAAAGATTGACAGTCGAGCATTTTTGGGATGCAGGGCACTCAAAGACATTCAATTGTCCACGACATTAGAAGAAATCGGTAATAAAGCGTTCCAGGAATGCCACTCATTAGTTCATGTACAACTGCCAGGCTCACTGAAAGTCATTGTTGAGAAAGCTTTTGCCAATTGCTTCAATCTGACTTCTCTTGTTATTCCCAATAGTGTCACGTTCATTGGAGATGGGGCTTTTGCGGATTGTGCTAACTTAACGGAAGTCACGTTGTCAAATTCACTCAAAAAGATTGGTGACCATCTTTTTTGTGGTTGCAATAAGTTGTCGTCAATTAACATACCAGACGGAGTTAAGATAATTGGTCGCTTTGCATTCCAATATTGCGTAAATCTTAACAGAAGAATTATACTTCCAGACAGTGTCGAGTTGATTGAAGAAGGAGCGTTTGATAATTGTAATTCTATTGAAATTGTTCTGAATTTAGATAAAACAGAAATTGTAGAACCAAAAGTCAAAAAATTGAAGAGCACAGTGACCAATTTAGAAGACATTCTAAGAAAAGTAAGAGTCGGTAATTTCTCAAAAAGGGGGGAAGATAGTTGTCGTTGAGGCTATTTTAGCGTAACTTTGCAACTGGATATTTCGGAACAATGGTGAAACGGCTGATTTTTATTATATTATTGTCTTTCTCATTTGGCATTCAGTCAATTGATGCGCAAACACGCTATGCGTGGCGCGAATCGGTCGTGACCAATGCTTCCACTCCAGTCAACACTAACCACGCAGACGAGGGGGTAGAGGTCTACACTCGTTCTGGTGCGCTGATAGTGCGCAATCAGGAGCGCACCACTGTCACTGTGTTGACAATTCTCGGTCAAGCCATTTCTACAACCACTCTCAACGCCGGCACTCACGAGTTGCGCATTGGCACCCACGGCATCTATCTTGTCAAAATTGGTAACAGCACAATTCGGGTTGCGCTGTAAGTGTGGCAATAAATAGCATTATTAGTTACAAACTCACTAACGATTATGAAAAAAACTATTCTCATTTTCTTCTCAATGTTGCTTGCATCATCGGTCAGCGTCCATTCTCGGAATATGCTTATATGGGGGAACGATGGCATTGTATATGTCAAATCGACTGCCGATGTGGAAAGTATAACATTTTATGGTTCTCGGCTTTTTGAAATCTATACCGATTCTTCTCGGTTCCACGATGAAGATTCGTTTACAGCAACCACAGCCGTTTACTTCACCCAAGGAGTGCAGTCAATTTCAGAGACACCTGAAATAGGAGTATGCTATTCAGATGCCAAAAACGTCCCTACCTACAACGACGGTCACAAAAAATTGGGCGACGGTGTTGGTATCTATGACATAAGCCTAGATTATCTTGAGTCTGGAACGACATATTATTATCGCACGTATGTGAAACTGCTTGATGAGATTTATTATGGCACGATTCGTTCGGTAACCACATCGGGCACTAAGCCTGAGGGCGATGAGATAATAATCGATGGACATAAATTTATCGACCTCGGTTTGCCGAGCAAAATCCTTTGGGCAAAATGCAATGTCGGTTCTGCCTTGGAGCACGAATATGGTTATTCATTTGCTTGGGGTGAAGTTGAGGCCAAGAAGGACTATTCATGGGAGACCTACAAATATGGCGACGGAACGGCGCGCACAAAATACACTTCAGAAGATAAGTTGACCACACTTGACGCGGAAGACGATGCCGCTACTGTAATTTGGGGTTCGAATTGCCGTATGCCCACAGGTGCTGAGTTCAAGGAACTTAAAGATAATTGCACCTGGACTTGGGAGGATAATCACAATGCTGGCGTTGGAGGATTTTTGGTGACAGGTCCTAATGGCAATTCAATCTTCATCCCTGCTACGGGGTACTATAGCGGTGAGACCCATGCTTTCACTGAAGTCGGTGGAAATTATTGGTCAAGCACACTCAGTGGCTCGACTGATTACGAGGCTCTTTGCCTTGATTTTGAGATCGATGATATCGACCCTGGAGTCTCCGATTCCCGCTACTTCGGGTTTACCATCCGACCAGTCGCAAAGCGATAGGAGACATCCTCAGATTTTCTTGACCACTCGGCAGGGATTGCCCACAGCCACTACGCCGTCGGGAATGTCGTGCACCACGACGCTGCCAGCGCCGATAACGGTGTTGCAGCCGATTGTCACGCCTGGCAGCACGGTCACGTTGCCACCAAACCACACGTTGTCGCCGACGATGATTGGCTCTGCTTTCTCAAGACCTTTGTTGCGGCGTTCGGCGTCGAGTGGATGCTGGGCGGTGTAGAAACTGCAGTTCGGACCGACAAACACATTGTCGCCAAATTTCACTTTCGCTTCGTCGAGAATCACGCAGTTGGTGTTGGCAAAGAAATTCTCTCCGACTTCGATGTTGTAGCCGTAGTCGCAGAAGAATGGCGAGATTATTGATAGATTGTCTTTTGAGCTGCCTAAAATCTTGCGCAGCAACGCTTTGCGCTCGGCTTCTTGCGACGGACGCAGGGCGTTGAAATTGTATAGCAATTCGCCGCAAGCCTGACGCTCGGCAAGCAATTCCGGGTCGTAGTTGGCATCGTATAGTAGCCCTTGCTGGCATTTTTCTTTTTCAGTCATAGGTCAGTCTTTTAAATTATCGATTGTCGCGGCACGCATCGATTTTCAAAAGCGTAAAAATCAGGAATGTAAATCCCCATAGCGATGAGCCACCGTAACTGAAAAACGGTAGCGGGATGCCTATGACGGGACACAGTCCTATTACCATACCTATGTTGATGCCTATGTGGAAGATAAAATAGGAGGCAACGCAATAGGCATACACTCGCCCGAAAGCACTGTGCTGCCGCTCGGCAATGCGGATTGTGCGCAACACAAGAAACAGGAATGCGGCAATTACTGCAGCCGAGCCGATGAAGCCTTCTTCTTCGCCGATGGTGCAGAAGATAAAGTCGGTATGTTGCTCGGGCACATACTTTAGTTTCGTCTGTGTGCCGTTGAGAAATCCTTTGCCGGTGATGCCGCCTGAGCCGATGGCAATCTTCGACTGGTTTACATTATAGCCAAATCCGCGGGGGTCGTCGACAATGCCTAACGCCACCTTGATGCGCATTTGCTGATGGGTTGCCAGAATGTCGGTAAACACGTAGTTAACGGAAAAGAGAAACGCCACAGATGCCAGTGCAAAAGAGATTACAAGCAGGATTTTGCGAGCCTCTCTCTTGAGCATCTCCCACAGCAGATAGCCTATTGTGATGGAGAGCGTACCAATCATAAGCCAGCGGCCGCTGATGTCGAGTCCGCAGGAATAGAGTATGGTGTAGATTATTCCGCATCCGAGGTAGATGAAGAAGATGTTGCGTGTCACTAATGCCGATTTGCAATAGAACACCACCATCCCGATAATCATCAACAATATCAGAGCCATTACGATGAACTCGCCGCCAGGAACCCCTAAAATCATGATGCTCGAATACTTCATTGTGACCACAAATATCACGATGGCGCACAGTCCAGCAAACAGAATCAGTCCGCTCATGCCTTCGCGGTAGAGCACGAATATCAGCGATGTGAAAACCAATGCCGAACCCGTTTCTTTCTGGCAGATAATGAGCAGTATCGGTGCCATTATGATAGCACCTGCTTTCAGATAGTTGCTGAACTTTGCGTTGAGTGAGAAATTGTAGGAACTGAAGAGTTTGGCGAGCGCCAGCGCCGTAGCAAATTTAGCAAATTCGGCGGGTTGCAAACTCACCGGTCCAAGCACAATCCATGAATGCGACCCTTTGACGTCGGGGGCTATAAAGATGGTGACGAGCAGCAACAGCAATATGCACGCATATATGGGGTAGGCGTAAGTGTCGAAAAACCAGTTGTCTACCAACAGAATAACAACGCCAAGCAACGACGACAACCCAATCCAACAGAATTGCTTGCCTGAAAACTCCGAGAAATCGAGCATACTTGCATTGTCGAAGTCGTAACTTGCAGCATAGATGCTTATTGCTCCGGCAATTACAAGCAGGAAATATATGACGAGAACAGGAAGGTCTATTCTGCGAAATATCGATTTATTTGTATCTCCGTAATTCACGTTGCAAATATATAAAATCTTGTATAAATAAGAGTTACTCTATTCTCGCATCCTTTGAATTGCTTCAAACGGGAAGTTGGCAACATATATCGCACTTCCCGTCACCTTGACCACTTCGGCTATCGCTTCGCTAATTTCCTGCAAGGATGCGCCAGCCACCTGCTTCTGCCTGATGGTGGCGTTCAGCGAAGCCGTGTTGAGGTCATCGTCGGCGATGATTGCAATGCCTTGCACATAGAGCGTGTAGGCAGTTTCCTCAGATACTGGGTTGTGGCTCACGTTGCCATTGTCGGTTACAAACAGGTGCAGTTTATAGACCGAGCCGTTGTAAACAGTATAAGGAGCAAGAATCCGCATCTTAGTTTTTCAGAATGCGTTGGAACGGGTGCTGGTTGTAGATGTCGGAACGCAGACGCGAGCGCGACAGCGATATCTTGTCGACAATCACCGAACTCTCAATAGCCATGCGGTAGTCAAGATAGCCATAGACGCGTTTAGGCACACGCGTAGAGTCGGTTTGCAGCACGATGGGCGAGGACGACTCTGGGGACAGACTTTGTGTCTGGTATTCCGAAGTGCCGTCGGCATAGTCCACGCCGAGCAGCAGATGGGCTGCATTCTTTGAGTTGACTATGAGCATCCGCCATTCGTAGCGGTCGCCTTTGCGCATCTCGTTGTCGGCATTGAATGAGAAGTCCAGTTGCACGGTTTCGCCGTTCTGACGGCGGTCGAACATCAGCGAGTGCGACAGTTGCCAGATGTCCACACTGTCGCCCGCAGCGATGAGTTTTTCGCCCGCGGCTTTGGCTTCTTTCTTGGCATCGCGCTGACGCTGTTCGAGGATTGTGATGGCATCGTCGTAGACCTCATCGTAGATGTCAAGGTTGTGACCGTACCACATCAGCGATTTCTCGAAATCTTCCTGTGTGTAGCCGTGTTTCAGCAAAATTGACTGCTTGAGTGCCTTGCGCGCATCCTCATTGGCGTATGCGTCGCGGTTGAGTTCCACTACGGCATCGCCCTCGCTCATGTCCGCCAGCAGTTCCGCCATATTGCTTTCGGAGATAATCCCTTTCGGGGTCTTCGAGCAGGAGGCGAGCAGTAGCGCCATGACAATGCAAACCAGATGCAGGCAATTTTTCATCACTCGTTATTCTTTGTCAGTAGTTTCGTCGTCGGTTTGTTCTGGTTTTTGTCCGTTGGCAAACGACAGATATTTTGAATAAAAGAATATCAGCACAATGATACCCACCGAGATTGCCGCATCAGCCACGTTGAACACTGGGCGGAAGAACTCGAAGTCGGTTCCACCAACGCCCGGCACCCAATCGGGCCAAGTGCCTTCAATCAGCGGAAAATGGAACATATCCACTACCAGTCCGTGAAGGAATGTGCCGTAGCCGCCACCGTCGGGAAACATTGTCGCAACTGTAAACGGCGTTGACTCGCTGAAAATCAGTCCGTAGAACATACCGTCAATTACATTGCCGATTGCGCCAGCCGTAATCATTGACAGGCACACGATGAAGCCTTTGGGGTAATCTTCTCGATGACGGATTTTGATGAGGAAATAGACCAGTGCCACCGATGCGATGATGCGGAAGATTGAGAGGAACAGTTTGCCACCCAATTCGATTCCGAAGGCCATTCCAGGATTCTCAATGAAATAGAGTTCAGCCCAGTTAGTGAAAGGTAGCGACTCGCCCAAGCGGAACGACGTCTTTATCCAGATTTTAAGAAGTTGGTCGGCAACTATAATCGCAAGGACTATAATTGCCGCCAACGTACCATTAGAAATTTTCTTTTTTTGCATCAATAGAAATTACTTCTTTTTTAAGTTTTCCTGTTGCTTGCCCTCAATGCTCAGAGTGGCATGGGGGACTGCTTTGAGGCGCTCCTTGGGAATGAGTTTACCCGTTTCGCGGCAGATGCCGTAGGTCTTGTTCTCAATTCTCACGAGGGCAGCCTTGAGGTGCTGAATAAACTTCATCTGGCGTTGAGCCAAACGCCCCGATTCTTCTTTGTTGAGAGTGTTGGCACCTTCTTCGAGTACTTTGAATGTAGGTGATGTGTCGGCGCAGTCGTTGCCGTCGGAATTGGTCACCTCATTTTTCAGTTGCTCATAGTCTCTGTAAGCCTTCTCAAGTTTTGCAAGAATAATCTCTTTGAATTCCTGCAATTCAGCATCGGAATATCGTGTTTTCTCAGCCATAGTCAATTATTGTTTATTTGTGGATTTTGACAGATGCAAACAAGTCGGGATATTCGTCCATATCGAGTTGCGAACGGTCTGCCTCGGCAATATCGGCGATGGTTATGCTCTCTGCAAGTACCTGATGGGCGATGTAGTCGGAATATTCCTTCACAGCCTCGTCGGTTGCTGCATTCGGGGTGATTACCACGTCGATTTTGTCTGTTATCTCAAATCCACTGTTTTTGCGGATGTTTTGGATGCGGTTCACAAGTTCGCGGGCGATGCCTTCGCGGCGCAACTCGTCGCTTACGGTGATGTCGAGGGCAACGGTGAGCGAGCCTTCGTTGGCAACAAGCCATCCCGGGATGTCTTCTGAAATTACTTCAACGTCGGTGAGTTCTACCGTAGCGTCCTCTCCGTTGATGTTGAATGTGAAACTGCCTTGTTTCTCAAATTCGATGATGTCTTTCTGCGACATTGATGTGATTTGTGCCGCAAGGAGTTTCATAATCTTGCCGTATTTCGGACCAAGTTTCTTGAAGTCTGGTTTCACTTTCTTCACAAGCACACCTTCTTCATTGTTTACAAACTTGATTTCCTTCACGTTGACCTCATTCTTGATGAGTGCGCTCATAGCCTCAATACTTGCTTTCTGCGCTTCGTTCATCACTGGCACCATAATCATTGCCAATGGTTGACGAACCTTCAGATTGGCTTTGCGGCGGAGTGCAAGCACCATCGAAGTGATGTCCTGAGCCATCTTCATCTCTGTTTCGAGGGTTTTGTCGA
The DNA here is from genome assembly GCA_963590405.1 of Eubacterium sp. CAG:180. Lineage (GTDB taxonomy): Bacteria > Bacteroidota > Bacteroidia > Bacteroidales > Muribaculaceae > Limisoma. Next base: position 12,824 of record CAVAPE010000058.1, read on the forward strand.
TAACTGTTTCGTCGACTGTCGGGAAGTCAGCCAAGTGCACGGATGTAGTCTCGCCAGTGGTTGCTGCTGTCAAGTCGGTGTACAGACGGTCGGCGAAGAATGGTGCAACCGGTGCAACGAGCAATGCCACGGTCTTGAGGCAAGTGAACAAAGTCTGGTAGGCCGACAGTTTGTCGTCGTTCATCTCGCCGCCCCAGAAGCGTTTGCGGTTCAAGCGCACATACCAGTTGCTGAGGTTGTCACCCACGAAGTCAGAGATTGCGCGTGCGGCTTTCGTTGGCTCGTAGTCGTCGAGGTCTGTCTCCACTTCCTTAATCAAGGAGTTGAGAAGGGAGATAATCCAGCGGTCGATTTCCGGACGTTTCTCTACTGGAATCTGAGCGGCTGAATTGTCAAATCCGTCAACATTTGCGTAGAGGGCGAAGAATGAATATGTGTTGTATAGCGTGCCGAAGAATTTGCGGCTAACTTCTTCGACGCCAGCGGTGTCAAACTTCAGGTTGTCCCAAGGCGAAGAGTTGGAAATCATGTACCAACGCAATGGGTCGGTACCGTATTTCTCGATCGCTCCGAATGGGTCAACGGCATTGCCGAGACGCTTGCTCATCTTGTTGCCGTTCTTGTCGAGCACAAGACCGTTGGAGATTACTGATTTGTAAGCCTTTGTGTCGAACACCATGCCAGCGATTGCATGCAGGGTGAAGAACCAACCGCGCGTTTGGTCAACGCCCTCGGCGATGAAGTCGGCAGGGTAGAGTTCGCGGTTGTCGAATGCCTCCTTGTTCTCGAATGGATAGTGGATTTGAGCATAAGGCATTGAGCCAGAGTCAAACCAAACGTCGATAAGGTCGAGTTCGCGGCGCATTGGCTTGCCGTTGCTTGCCACTAACTTGATGTCGTCGACATACGGACGGTGAAGGTCAATTTTATTGTAGTTTTCAGCACTATAGTCGCCTGGTACAAAGCCTTTATCCTTGTAAGGGTTGCTTTGCATAACGCCTGCGGCTACGGCTTTTTCGATTTCGTTGTAAAGTTCTTCTACGCTACCGATGCATTTCTCCTCGTCGCCGTCTTCAGTGCGCCAGATTGGGAGCGGTGTGCCCCAATAGCGGCTGCGAGAAAGGTTCCAATCGTTGAGGTTTTCGAGCCATTTACCGAAACGGCCTGAGCCAGTCGACTGTGGCTTCCAGTTGATTGTGTTGTTGAGTTCAATCAAGCGGTCGCGCGATGCCGTGGTGCGGATAAACCAACTGTCGAGAGGGTAGTAGAGCACTGGCTTGTCGGTGCGCCAGCAGTGAGGGTAGTTGTGCACGTGTTTCTCAATCTTAAACACTTTGCCAACTTGCTTCATTTCCATACACAGACGGATGTCGAGATTCTCTGCTGCGGCAGCGGCTTTCTCGTCGTATTTTCCGCCCACGTTGAATTGTGGGTCGTAAGCATTCTTGACCCAAGCGCCCTGGTAGTTTTTGTAAACGTCAACGTCAACGCATTCTTCAACAAACTTTGGGTCGAGTTCGTCGAGCATGTAGAATTTGCCTGTAAGGTCGACCATCGGACGAGTTTCGCCCTTCTTGTTTATCATAAACAATGAAGGGATGCCTGCTGCACGAGCCACGAAAGCATCGTCGGCACCGAAGGTAGGTGCGATGTGCACGATACCAGTACCGTCTTCTGTCGTTACATAGTCGCCGGAGATTACGCGGAATGCCTTTGCTGAAGCATCCTTGAAATTGCCGTCTTCGTCCATTTCAACAGGCTTAACCCATGGGAACAGTTGCTCATATTCCATTCCAACCAAGTCTGGACCTTTGTATTCGGCAACCACCTTGAATGGCACGAGTTTGTCGCCCGCTTTATAGTCTTCGAGTGCAATGCCCTCTGCTTTCTGGTTGAAATGATGGTAAAGCAATGGCTTTGCCACGATGGCGGTTATCTTCTCGCCGTTGTAGGCGTTGTAACTCTGCACGGCTACATATTCAATCTTCGGACCAACGCAAAGCGCTGTGTTGGAAGGCAATGTCCAAGGCGTTGTTGTCCAAGCCAAGAAAACTGGTGTGCCCCATTGCTCCATTTCCGGACGTGGATTCTTGATGCGGAACTGAGCCACGCAAGTGGTGTCCTTCACGTCGCGGTAGCAACCCGGTTGGTTAAGTTCGTGGGAACTGAGACCCGTACCTGCTGCTGGAGAGTAAGGTTGGATTGTATAACCTTTATATAGGTAGCCTTTCTTGTAGAGTTGTTGCAACAGCCACCACACTGATTCCATGTAGCGGTTGTCGTAGGTGATATAAGGATCTTTGGTGTCAACCCAATAACCCATCTTGTGGGTAAGGTCTTCCCATTCCTTGGTGTATTTCATCACCTCTCGGCGGCATGCAGTGTTGTAGTCGTCGACAGAAATCTTCTTGCCGATGTCCTCTTTGGTGATGCCAAGTGATTTTTCCACACCGAGTTCCACAGGAAGTCCGTGGGTGTCCCATCCGGCTTTGCGCTTCACATGGAAACCCTTCATCGTTTTGTAGCGGCAGAACAAGTCCTTAATGGTGCGAGCCATTACGTGGTGAATGCCTCGCATACCATTTGCCGAAGGCGGTCCTTCATAAAAAACAA
>CAVAPE010000059.1:0-15419 GCA_963590405.1 Eubacterium sp. CAG:180
CACTTAGGGCAAACCTGAAGGTCGTCGGTGGCGTCCTCATATCCGCAGTCCATGCAGCGGTTGCGGTTATGGTTGACAGAGCCGTAGCCGATGTTGTACTTGTCGATAAGGTCCACGATGTCGGAGATAGCCTCAGGGTTATGGGTAGCATCGCCGTCGATTTCCACATAGAAGATATGTCCGCCGCGGGTAAGTTCGTGGTAAGGAGCCTCCACCTCTGCCTTGTGGCGAGGGCTGCATTTGTACCATACTGGCACGTGGTTGGAGTTGGTGTAGTACTCTCTGTCTGTAACGCCCTTGATTACGCCAAACGTCTTGCGATCCTTCTTTGTGAAGCGACCCGACAAGCCTTCGGCAGGAGTTGCCAGCACGCTGAAGTTATGATTGTAGCGCTCCGAAAATTCGTTTGCCTTGCTGCGCATGTAGCCCACGATGCGCAAACCGAGTTCCTGACTTTCCTTCGACTCGCCGTGGTGCTTACCGGTCAATGCCACAAGACATTCAGCAAGACCGATGAAGCCTATGCCGAGCGTGCCTTGGTTGATTACGCTCTCCACTGTCTCGTCTGACTTGAGTTGGTCGCCGCCGTTCCACAGTTTCGACATCAGCAACGGGAACTGCTTTGCAAGGGCAGTCTTCTGGAAGTCGTAGCGTTCGCACAACTGGGTGGCTGTTACCTCAAGAAGGTTGTCGAGTTTCTTGAAGAACTGGTCGATGCGCTCTTTCTCGTCTTGAATGCTCATGCACTCGATTGCGAGTTTTACGATGTTGATTGTGGAGAACGACAGGTTGCCACGACCAATAGAGGTCTTTTCGCCAAAGCGGTTTTCAAACACACGCGTGCGGCATCCCATGGTAGCCACCTCATATTTGTAGCGTTCAGGATCGTTAGCATCCCATTTCTCGTGGTAATTGAACGTTGCGTCGAGGTTGAGGAAGTTAGGGAAGAAACGGCGTGCCGTAACCTTGCAAGCCAACTTGTAGAGGTCGTAGTTGCGGTCCTCTGGCAGATAGTTCACGCCACGTTTCTTCTTCCATATCTGGATTGGGAAGATGGCTGTAGCGCCATTGCCCACGCCCTCGTAGGTTGAGTTGAGGATTTCGCGGATGATGCAACGACCCTCGGCGCTGGTGTCGGTACCATAGTTCACCGAACTGAACACCACTTGGTTACCGCCGCGGGAGTGGATGGTGTTCATATTGTGGATGAACGCCTCCATGGCTTGGTGCACACGGTTTACGGTCTTATTGATGGCGTGTTGTAGAGCGCGCTCCTTGCCTTCAAGTCCGTCAAGAGGCTTTTTCAAATAGTCATCGAGTTTGATGTCGTAGAGGTCGCTGAAATCCTGACCGAAGAGTGCCTCGGTGTTTTTCACCTCCTCTTTAAACGATGAGCGCACATAAGGAGCCAAATAGAAGTCGAAGGCTGGGATAGCCTGACCGCCGTGCATCTCGTTCTGTGCTGTTTCAAGGGAGATACAGCCAATGATGCTTGCCGTCTCGATGCGCTTTGCTGGGCGTGATTCGCCGTGACCTGCCGTGAAGCCATATTTGAGCACACGGTCGAGCGGATGCTGCACGCAAGTGAGACTCTTTGTTGGATAGTAGTCCTTGTCATGGATGTGTAGATAGTTGCCTTTCACGGCGTCGCTCGTCTCAGGCGACAACAGATAGTCGTCGACAAACGGTTTTGTCGTTTCGCTGGCAAACTTCATCATCATGCCGGCTGGCGAGTCGGCGTTCATATTGGCGTTTTCGCGTGTGATGTCGTTCGACTTTGCCTCGATGATTTCGAGGAAAATGTCGCGTGTCTTTGCACGGCGGGCAATGCTGCGCTGGTCGCGGTAGGCAATGTAGCGTTTTGCCACCTCCTTGCGCGAACTCTTCATGAGTTCCATTTCCACACTGTCCTGAATTTCTTCCACAGTCATCTGGTCCTTGCCGGTCATACCGATGCGGTCGGTGATTTTCTGAATGAGTGACTCGTCTTCGCCCTTTTCGGTCGTAATCATGGCCTTGCGGATGGCTGCTTTAATCTTTTCTTCGTTGTAGCCGACGACTCTACCGTCGCGCTTAATTACTGTTTGTATCATTATTGTTTTTGAGGGATTTTTAGTGTTCCTTTTTCCGATTTCAAAGGTATATATTGTTTTTCTAATTGCCAAACAAAATTTTATTTTTGGAAAACTTTTCTGCATTTGTTAATTCTCTTTCTGTTGATTATTAGGCAATTAAATTTTTTTTCGGAAAACTTTGTGTCCAAATAAGACATATACAGCCTCCAAAAACCCACCATCACAACGAGTTATGAAAATGCGGGCGGGAATAATTTCGTACCTTTGCATATTATTACGCAAAAACGACATAAAAAGAGGTATGAAATCATTTCTGCAGATTGAAAATTTAACGAAATCGTTTGGCGACAGATTGCTTTTCTCGGATGTTACCTTCGGGGTGTATGAAGGCGACAAAATCGGACTTATCGCCAAGAACGGCTCGGGCAAAACTACCCTACTCCGCATCATTGCTGGCGAAGAGCCCTACGATTCGGGCAATCTGGTTTTCCGCAACGATTTGCGGGTGGGCTACCTCAAGCAGTTGCCGGAGTTAGACCCAAATCTGTCGGTCATCGACGCTTGTCTAACGGTCGACGACGATGCCACGGTGGCTATCCGCGCCTACGAGCAAGCAACTGCGAGTGGCGATGCCGACGCTCTGGCGAAAGCAATGCAGATGATGGATGCCTCAAGCGCATGGGACTACGAGGACCGCATACGCCAAATCCTCACGCAACTGAAGATTACCGACATGAATCAGCCCGTAGGACAGTTGTCGGGCGGACAAATCAAGCGCGTGGCGCTCGCCAAGGTGATTATCAATGAGCCGGAACTTCTAATTCTCGACGAGCCGACCAACCACCTCGACATTGATATGATTGAGTGGCTGGAGAGTTATCTGCAGCGCAGCCGCATGTCTATCCTTATGGTCACCCACGACCGCTATTTCCTCGACAAGATTTGTTCAAAAATTGTGGAAATCGACAGTCGCGAGGTGTTTACCTACAACGGCAACTACGACTACTACCTCGAAAAGCGCGAAGAGCGACTGTCGGCACAGAGCGCAGAGTTGGCTAAAGTAAAGAATTTGCTACGCACAGAACTCGACTGGATGCGTCGCCAGCCACAGGCACGCGGCTCAAAGGCGAAGTATCGCATCGACGCTTTCCACGAACTGAGCCGCCGCTCGCAGGTGAGACGCGACGACAGCGAGGTGCAACTCAACGTGAAATCGACATATATCGGGTCGAAAATCTTCGATGCCGTAGACGTATCGAAGGCTTACGGCGAGAAAACGATTCTCCGCGATTTTGAATACACCTTCGCGCGCTATGAGAAGGTGGGCATCGTGGGCAACAATGGTGTTGGCAAGTCCACGTTCATTAAACTCCTTCTTGGCTTGGAAAAACCCGACTCTGGACATTTCGACATCGGCGAGACGGTGAAGTTCGGCTACTACAGTCAGGACGGCATCAAGTTTAACGAGCAGGACAAAGTAATCGATGCAGTGCGCAAGATTGCCGAAGTGGTTGTGCTCGACGCAAAGACGCGCTACACCGCATCGCAGTTCCTGCAACTATTTCTGTTCAGCCCGGAGACGCAGCAAAACTACATCTACAAACTCAGCGGTGGCGAAAAGCGGCGGCTCTATCTGGCTACGGTGCTGATGCGCACTCCTAACTTCCTTATCCTCGACGAGCCGACCAACGACCTCGACATCACCACGCTCGGCATCCTTGAGGACTACATCTGCAAATTCAAGGGCTGCGTGATTATCGTGAGCCACGACCGCTTCTTTCTCGACCGCACTGTCGACCATCTGTTTGTGTTTGAGGGCGACGGCGTTGTCAAGGATTTCCCTGGCAACTATTCCGACTACCGCGACTGGATGCTACAACAGAAGAAGGATGAAGAGAAGCCAAAGCGCAAGGAGGAGCAGAAGGCTGTGCGTGCGCCTCGCACAAACGCTAACAAGATGTCGTTTAAGGAGAAAAAGGAATTTGAAGCCCTCTCTGCCGAAATCGCCTCACTCGAAGAGGAGAAGAAGCAGATTGAAACGGACCTCAGCAGCGGCACTCTATCGGTGGCTGAAATCACAGAGAAATCGCAACGCATTCAGGAAATCATCAATCTCCTCGACGAGAAAGAGATGCGCTGGCTTGAACTGTCAGAAAAGGAGTAAATTCTACAGAAGCATCTGCAACTGGACCACATCCACATAGCCGTCTGCACGGCAGAGCCAATCTTTAAGCGTACCGCAAGCAGCAAAGCCTGCCTTCTGAAAGAGGTGCATACTTTTGTCGTTGTCCGCAGCCACTTGCGCCGACAACTGATGCATATGGAGCACACTGCGGCTATAGTCTGCCAAAAGTGCCAGCACCCTTGCGCCAATGCCCTGCCCTTGATTGCGGCGGTCAATCATCACTCCTACTGATGCGCGCCGGTGCGTGGGGTCGAAATCAAAGAGGTCAACCATCCCCACACGCGTGCCGTCTGCCCCGAGGCAAACCATCAGCCGCAGTTGTCGCTGGGCGTAGATGTCGGCTGAATACGACCGCAGATAGTCGAGAATCTGCCGGCGCGAGAATGGGGCGGTTGTAGCGCCATACTGCCACAGACTTGCATCGTTTTCCCACTCGAAGATTATATCAAGGTCTTCGGGTTCGAGTGCCCTAAGTGTCACTATGCCGTCGGTCATCAGTGCAGCCATATCGTTAAGCCATTTTGGGGGTTATCACCACTTGCGACTGCGAGAGATAGGTGGCAAACTCCCGTTGCGCACCCGCCAAACGACAAATGGTGTTGATAGTTTCGGAATATGTGCAGTCGCGGTTGTCGAGCACCGTCAGTACCTTGCCTTCGGGCAGATTTACGCTGTCGGCTGAAGCGAAAGTGAGCATTCTGCCATAGGGTACTGTGACCTTTGCTGCCACCTCGTCGGGATGCGACGACACGACGACAAGGGCATCGTAAGGCGACACCACTGGCTTCCGCTTGGGCAAAATCTTGCCGAAAAACCGCTGCGCCAGCGCCATCCACGTGCGCAAGCCAATGGCAAAATTAACCATAACGCCATAGATGCGGCTATAGTTGGGATAGTGCTTGCGGAAGAATATCTGCATAGCCTCGTAGAACACGCGCACATAGCGGTAGGAATCCTTCTGCGTACTTTCGCCTTTGTAATGAATTATCGGCGTAGGAATGAAGTAATTGCTCCGCCCTTCCTTCACCATTCTGTATGACAGGTCGATGTCCTCGCCATACATAAAGAAATCTTCATCGAAGCCGCCAATCTTGCGCAGCAATGCAGTAGGCGCGAAGATAAAAGCGCCACTGAGAATGTCGATGCGGTGAGGCTCATCGGCAGAGAGATAGCGCAGATGATAGCGTGCAAAAAGCGGAGAACGGGGGAAGAGCGACGAGAGTCCGAAAATCTTGCAGAACGACACCCACGGCGTGGGGAACGAGCGCTTCGACTCGGGCAGGAACCGCCCGTTGCCGTCGTGCATCTGAGCGCCGATACCGCCGCAATCGTCGTGGTTGTTGTAAAAATCCACGCAATCGCGGAGCGTGTGGCTACCAATCACAGTGTCGGGGTTAAGTATCAGCGTGAAGCGCCCGCGAGCGAGGTCGAAGCCTTGGTTGTTGGCACGCCCGAAGCCGGGATTGTCGTGGTTTTCGATAACAACGACATCGGGGAAGCACTTGCGCAGATGCGCTATCGAGTCGTCGCCGGAGTTGTTGTCAATCACGATTATCTCGCCACGAAAGCCCTCCAGAGCCTCCTTTGCCGAACGCACCGTCTGCTCCAGAAAATATTTCACCCGATAGTTTACAATCACTATCGATATGTCCAAGTCGTAGTTCTTTCCGTCCATCGTCTTACTGGTTGTTGATTGTAGCGGAAAAGAGTGTGCGGTTAAGGATTGACCGTCCGAGGGTTACCTCGTCGGTATATTCGAGTTCGTTGCCCACAGCCACTCCGCGGGCAATCATCGACACAATCACGTTCATCCCCGAAAGCACACGGAAAATGTAGAAATTGGTTGTTTCACCCTCCATCGTCGGGCTAAGGGCGAGTATCACCTCTCTCACCTGCCCCGTGGCAACGCGGTCAACGAGGCTCTGCATTTCGAGTTCGCGCGGAGTGATGCCATCCATCGGCGAAATCAGTCCGCCGAGCACATGGTAAAGTCCGTGGAACTGATGGGTGTTTTCAATAGCCATCACGTCCTTCACGCTCTCCACCACGCACACCGTCGAGGCATCGCGGTGACTGTCGGCACAAATCGGGCAAATCTCCGTTTCCGAGATGTTGTGGCACACGGAGCAATAACGGATGCCCTCACGGAGTTTGACAATGGAGTCGCCCAGAGCCAACGCCACACTCTTGTCCTGACGGAGCAAATAAAGCACCAGACGCAGAGCGGTTTTCCGCCCTATGCCGGGCAACTTCGACATCTCCGACACTGCGTTCTCGAGCAGTGTTGATGAGAATTCTTTTTCCATAACTGCAAATATAGTCCAAAATTCCGTAAGTAGGAAAAGGGCTGCGAAAAAGTAACGGCAACCGAAGCGCCATCGCGGATTTTACATCTCTATGCCAAAGAACATTGCGATGAGAGGCATCGTGATGATGCACCCAAGGATGGTGACGAAGGTGATTGACGTGACGAGCGTCGGGTCGCGATCGTACTTGAGGCAGAATATTGTGCCGAGACTTGCCGCTGGCGTGGCTATAACAACCGTGTTGATTTGGTTGATGAGCGGATTGACACCAAACAGATAGTGGAAGATGCAGTAGAGGGTCATCGGCACCACCAACAGGCGTACCGCCGACACTATATATACCTTTTTATTGCTGAATGCCGACTTAAACGGTATCTTAGCCATGCTGGAGCCGATTAGCAGCAATGCAGCAGGAATGGTAATGTTGCCCACCAATGCTATTGGTCGCGCTACGAGTTCAGGTGTTTCCACATCCAGTCCCACAAGTATGGCGGCAATGTAGGCGGCAATGAGCACTGGGCTGAAGAGCACCTTAAAATCAAACTGATGGAGATGCACCTTGCCTCGGATGAGCATTATGCCTATCGTGAAGATAAAGAAGAAATACGGCACATTGAGCAAGGCTGCATAAAAGATGCCTTTCGGGCCGAACATCGCATCAACAATAAAGTAGCCAATAAAACTTACGTTGGCAAACATGTTGACGAAGCCTATCATACCTCGCTCGTCGTTGTTCTTAGAGATGAGACGCGGCACAAGGAAGCCGAACGACAGCAATATTATGTAAGTCAGCACACCCACGCCTATCAACGGGAGTATCAGCCTCCTGTCGGGCACATCGTGACCCATCGCCGACGACAGCACGAGTAGCGGCATGGTGATATCTATTACTATGCAAGAAAGTTTCTTGTCGAAATCGTCGTCCATATAGCCCAATTTACGGGCTGTGTAACCCACTATCACTATGATAAGCAGAATTACCATTACTTCAAAAACGTCCATAAGCCGAACCTATTAGTTTGTCAATTATTCCGTAGATTTGAAAGAGCAGGAACCATAAGTCCCCCTTTGCGCCCACAACAACATGAAAACGCTTATATAAATATGCCTGCAAAGGTATAAATTCGTCTAAAATTTACAAACAAATTTCGCTTTTTATGAAAATCGTTTTTTTCTGACGGATGAAATTTTTTAAAGATTTTTTTGGTGGATTGGTTTTCTTGCCATACTTTTGCATTAACAATTTTGTTAAACATCAATGTTAACTACTTATTATGAGTCAAGAAAACAAAGAATCACAGATACTTGCAGCCGCTGAGGACGAATTTCTGACGGTTGGCTACGACCGCGCCAAGACGGTTTCGATAGCAGCAAAGGCTGGTGTGACGCACGCCATGCTCCACTATTATTTCCGCACAAAGGAAAATTTGTTCAACAAGGTGTTCGACAGCAAGATTGAATTGATTTACAAAATGATTACTTCAATCTTCGTTGAAAAGGACATGCCCATAATGGACAGAGTGGAGAGCGGCATCCGTGCCCACTTCCAACTGCTTGTGGAGAATGCCAAACTGCCGCAATTTGTCATCGCCGAAATCATCGGCAAGAAGGAGCGCACCGAAGCCTTCCAAGAGCGACTGAAACCGATGATCGCCAGTTTTATCCCATTAGTGCAGGCTGAATTTGACCATCTGCACGAAAAAGGAGAAATTGCAAAGGTTTCCGCCGTCGACATTCTTCAGGACATGATTTTCCTGAACGTTTCGACATTTATTTTTGAGCCGATGTTCAACGGACTGCTTTTCAACGAAGCAGAGAAAAAGCAATATCTCGAAAACAGACTGAACGAAAACATTCGCCTCATCAAGAACAGACTAAAATACGGTGTAAAATGAAAATCAAGCAACTACTGACTGTCTGCGCATTGGGCATTGCCTCGGCATCTGGAGCAGTGACAATAGAGGAGTGCCAGCAACTCGCCCAAAACAACTACCCCCTGCTGTCGCAATACGGCATCACTGACGAGATGTCGGCGCTTTCGCTCGACAACATCAAGAAGGGATGGCTGCCGCAAATCCAGTTGTCGGCGCAAGCCACCTACCAAAGCGACGTGACCAACTATCCCGACGACCTGAAGAAGATGTTTTCAACGGTAATCGACATGAAAGGACTTAAACGCGACCAATACAAGGTGGCACTCGATGTGAACCAGACCATCTGGGACGGAGGAAAGATGAAGGCTGAGCGTGAAATCAACGAAAATTCGCGCATCGCCGACAGCAAGCAAACCGACGTGAAGATGCACCAACTGCGCGCCACGGTGCGCGAACTCTACTTCGGCATCCTCACCATCGACGAGACGCGCAAGCAAAATGCGCTACAACTGTCGCTACTCAACAGCAACCGCGAGAGAGTGCAGTCGTACGTGAGAAACGGCGTTGCGATGGAGGCTGATGCCGATGCCGTCTACGCCCAAATCCTCACCGTGCGCCAGCAGGACAACCGCCTTTCTGCTATGCGTCGTCAGTATAGCCGTGCGTTAGGCATCTTCATCGGCGAAGACACCGACTCAATCGCAACCGTGATGCCCGACGAACTCGCTGTTTCGAGCACCATAAACCGCCCGGAACTGCAAAGTTATGATGCGCAAATCAGTCTCATCGACTCACGCCGTCGTCTGCTCGACGCAGCCTTGATGCCTCGGTTCAATGCATTCGCTACGGGTTTCTCCGGCAATCCTGGGTTGAACATGTTTGATGATATGGTTAGCCCTCACTGGTCGTGGAACTACATTGTGGGCGTGAGCATGAAATGGAACATCGGCGCACTCTACACTCGCAAGAACGATATGAAAACGCTCGCGCTGCAGAAGCAGCAAGTGGAGACGGCACGACAGGTGTTTCTTTTCAACAACAACATCGAGAGCCGCCAGAAAGAGGACGAGATCCGCCGCAACCGCCAACTCGTAGCCGACGACAACGAAATCATTGCCGTGCGCACTCGCATCCGCAAGGCAGCGGAGTCGAAACTCAACAACGGGGTGATTGACGTGACCGACCTTCTGCAGAAAATCACCGACGAAAATCTGGCTCTCGTGGCGCAATCGTCACACCGCATCCAACTTTTAAAATCAATCTACGAACACCAAGACATCAACAACTGAAAATGAAACGCATAGCATTAGTTTTAGCAACAGCCTCAATCCTCGCAAGTTGCACCGACACGAAGGATTACGACGCTACCGGCACATTCGAATCGGCATCGGAAGTGACTGTTTCAAGTGAAGCCACTGGCAAAATTATGTCGCTCACCCTCAACGAGGGCGACCGTCTTGCCGCAGGGCAAACGGTGGGCTACATCGACACCACGCAACTGTACCTCAACAAACTGCAACTGCAGCGCAGTGCGTCGTCGGTGCTACACAACCGCCCAGACATCAGCAAGCAAGTGGCTGCAATCCAGGAGCAAATAAAGAAGCAAGAGTACGAGCGCAAGCGTGTTGCCAACCTCCTTGCCGACGGTGCCGCCACGCAGAAGCAACTGGACGACATCGACTCTGCCATCGCCGTGCTCAAGAGTCAACTGGAGGCGCAACGCACCGCGCTAACAAACACCGTGGGCAGCCTCAACGAGCAGAGCAATTCCATTGACGTGCAGATTGCGCAAATCAACGACCGCATAGCGAAAAGTATTCTTACCGCGCCGGTCAACGGCATCGTCACGGCCAAATACGCCGAGCAGGGCGAATTTGCAGCCACGGGCAAGCCGCTCTACAAGATTGCCGACATGCAGAACATGGTGCTCCGTGCCTACTTCACATCTGAGCAGGTGGCGCAACTGAAACTCGGTCAGGAAGTGACCGTAACAGCCAATTTCGGCGGAGATTCGCGCTACGCCTACAAGGGTCGCATCATCTGGATTGCCGAGCAGAGCGAATTTACGCCCAAGTCAATCCAAACCAACGACTCGCGCGCTGGACTTGTCTATGCCGCAAAGATTGCCGTGACCAACGACGGTCGCATCAAAATTGGTACATACGGAGAAGTGAAACTCAACAAATAGCAGAAATGCCAACCATCGAAATCAGCAATCTCAGCAAGCACTTTGGCAAGACTACCGCCCTCGACGGGGTGTCGATGACTGTGGACGAAGGCGAAATCTTCGGCATCATCGGTCCTGACGGAGCCGGAAAGTCGACGCTGATACGCTGCCTCACCACGCTTGAGAAGCCCGACAGCGGCAATGCCTCGGTGTGCGGCTTCGACATACGCCGCGGCTATCGCAACATCCGCCGCTCGATAGGCTACATGCCCGAACTCTTCTCGCTCTACCCCGACCTTACGGTGTGGGAGAACCTCTCGTTCTATGCCTCACTTTTCGACGTCGACATCGAGCAGAATTTCAGCATCATCGAGCCAGTGTTCCGGCAACTGAACCCTTTCCGTAACCGCATGGCGGGCAAACTGTCGGGCGGCATGAAGCAGAAACTTGCACTGTCGTGCGCCCTCATCCACCAGCCGCGGCTACTTTTGCTCGACGAACCCACGCGTGGTGTCGACCCTGTGTCGCGCAAGGACTTCTGGGACATCCTCAACGACATCAAGAAGGACGGCATATCCATACTGCTGACCACATCCTACATGGACGAGGCGGAACTCTGCGACACCGTAGGACTTATCAACCATGGGCATTTTATGCAGACAGGCTCGCCTGAGGAAATAGCCGACAGTTACCGACCAGTGCTCTATGCCCTGCACAGCGACAACCTCTACGACCTTCTGCTCCGCGTGAAGGCGAGCGGCAAGGCAGATGACTGCTACACCTTCGGCGACTGCATCCATGCGGTGTTTAGCGACGAGGGCTTTGCAAAAAAATTGATCGAAGACCTCGGCATCACCTCGGCAGAACGCATCCGCCCCACAATTGAAGACTGTTTCATGAATTTGATAGCAAATGAGCAACATAATTGAAGTAAACAACCTGACGAAACGCTTCGGCGAGTTTGCCGCCGTCGACAACATCACGTTCAGCGTGGCTGAAGGCGAGATTTTCGGCTTTCTCGGTGCCAACGGTGCCGGAAAAAGTACCGCCATGCGCATGCTCAGCGGACTGAGCCGCCCCACCTCGGGCAGCGGTCATGTGGTTGGGTTCGACATCTGTCGTGAGTCGGAAAAAATCAAGCGTAACATTGGCTATATGTGCCAAAAATTCTCGCTCTATCCCGATCTCACCGTGCGCGAGAACATCCGTCTCTATGGAGGTATCTACGGCGTGCCCACAAAGGAGATTGCGCCACGCACGACAGTGCTGCTCGACAAACTCGGCATCGCCGACAAGGCCAACACCCTCGTAGGCGCCCTCCCCCTCGGCGAGAAGCAGAAACTGGCGTTCTCCGTGACCGTCTTCCACCGCCCGAAACTCGTGTTTCTCGACGAGCCAACGGGTGGCGTTGACCCTTCCACCCGACGCAAGTTCTGGGAGATGATCTATGAGGCTGCCCATTCGGGCATCACGGTGTTTGTCACCACCCACTATATGGACGAGGCGGAATACTGCGACCGCGTGTCGATAATGGTCGACGGACAAATCCGCGCACTCGACACCCCAGCGAACCTCAAGCAGCGATACAACGCAACAACATTCAACGATGTGTTCCAGCACCTGGCACTGACTGCCAAACGCAATTAGCAAAACAGAACGACATGAAAAGATTTCTGACATTTGTAAGGAAAGAGATGCTCCAGATTATGCGCGACTGGCGCACAATGCTGATTATCATACTTATGCCCATCGTGCAGATTATCCTCTTCGGCTTTGCCATCTCAACGGAGGTAAACAATAACGATGTGGCGATTGTAGCGCCCCACTACAACGAAACGGTGCGCCGCATGGCTGAACGCCTCGACGCCAACAGTTACACCTCGTTGCGCCCAGGGCTACTGGCATCAACCGACGAGGCAGACCTATTGATGCGCAAGGGCGAAATCCACATTGCCGTGGTTGTCGACCCGCAGATTGACCGCATTATTGCCGGCAGCACCACCGACCGCAAGCCTGTGGAGTTGCTCTGCGATGCGAGTAACCCAGTGATTTCACGCACCTCGGCTACCTACGTCTCGTCAATCATTCAGCAATGTTTTCCCTCTACCGACGCACCGTTTTCGGTGGATGTGCACATGCTCTACAACCCTCAACTGCAGAGCAGTTATATCTTCGTGCCGGGCATCCTCGGACTCATCATTCTGATTATCTGCACGATGATTACAGCCTCGTCGATTGTCAAGGAAAAAGAGACTGGCACGATGGACCTTCTGCTCGTATCGCCTGTGCGGCCTATGGTCGTGATTGGGGCTAAGATGGTGCCCTATTTCCTTCTCTCGTGCCTCAACCTCGCGTCAATCCTTCTGTTGTCTAAATTCCTGCTGCAAGTGCCGATGCAAGGCAGTCTGATGTCGATTGTCGGCGTGTCGCTGCTCTACACCGTGCTCTCGCTCTCGCTTGGCATCCTGATTTCCACGATTGCAACCACGCAGGCTCAAGCCATCGTCGTGTCGGGCGTGGTACTGCTGATGCCCGTGATGATGCTGTCTGGACTGATGTTCCCCATCGAGAGTATTCCTGCCATATTGCAATATGTGTCGACCATCGTGCCTGCGCGCTGGTACATCGAAGCCATGCGCAAACTGATGATTGAGGGCTTGCCGATACAGGAAGTACTCACGCAGACAGGCATTCTCGCTGGCATGACAGTTGCCTTCTTAAGTCTTGCCATTTACAATCTCAATAAAAAACTCTGACCGATATGCGCACCTTCAAGTTCCTTTTTGAAAAAGAACTGCGGCAAATAAGCCGCGACCCGTTCATGATTTGGATGATTTGCTTCTTTCCTGTAATGATAATGCTGGTGATGCCGTTTGCCACCAACCTCGATTTCAAGGACATCAGCATCTGCATCGTGGACAACGACAACAGCCAGTTCTCGCGGCTACTCGCCGACAAGATTGACCATTCGTCGAACTTCGTGCTGAAGGATATGCCTACCGACCACAATGCTGCCCTCGCCTCGATGGAGAGATACGGCATCGACATTGTGCTCGAAATACCGCACAACTTTGAGAAAGACGCGCTTATGGGGCACAAGCCGGGGCTGTCGATTGCTGCCAATGCAGTCAATGCCTCCAAGGCATCGTCGGGTGTGGGCTATCTGTCGCAAATTCTCTCGCAGGCTGCTGCCGAGCGTGGCGCAAGACAGGGTGTTGCTGCCTCAACGGATATGATAACCGTGCACAATCTCTACAACCCAACGGAGAACTACAAGTACTTTATGATACCAGCACTCACGGTGATGCTCATCATCATTGTCTGCTGCACCCTGCCGGCACTCAACATCGTGAAAGAGAAAGAGGTAGGCACCATCGAGCAAATCAACGTGTCGCCCATCGGCAAGGTTAGTTTCACCCTCGCCAAACTCGTGCCCTACTGGCTAATCGGACTGCTGGTCATAAGCATAGCGATGCTGATTGCCAAATGGGTGTACGGACTTGTGCCGGCGGGCAACCTATGGATAATTTATGCGATGGTTTTCCTATTCACGCTCACCATTTCGAGCCTGGGGCTTATCGTGTCAAACATCTCGTCGACAATGCAACAGGCCATGTTCGTGATTTTCTTCTTTATTATGATTTATGTGCTGATGAGCGGACTGATGACGCCTATCGAGTCGATGCCAGGATGGGCGCAGGTGATAACCTATTTCGTGCCGCCGCGCTACTTCATCGACACACTGCGAGCAGTGTACCTCAAGGGTAGCGGCTTTGCCGATGTGGCGAAAAACTTTGCCGCCCTCGGCATCTTCGCCATCGTCCTCGCCGCCATCGCCATCAAAAGCTACAAACGCCAGAGTTAGAAAGCGGCGTAGATGAAGGGGGCGACGTAGGCGCCGCTGAACTCGACAATCAGTTGCACGAGGAGGCAGAACAGAAGCAATTTCGCAATCCACCGCATTGCCACAAACCGCCGCTCTGCCCAGTCGGAGATGCGCGACGGAAGGCAGATGAGCAGATACGCCACAACGAGCATCGCAACCCACAGCGTGCGCCCGGAAAGGAACGCCAGCCACGATGCTCCGCTCATCGCTGTTGCCATTTGCCGCAACATAACGAAGCAGTCGGCAAGTGACGTGCAACGGAACGGCAGCCACAGAAGTGTTACGGCGACAAACGTGCACACAACATAGACTTTTCTATCGCCTCGGAACGACGGAATCAAGCGCCCAATGGCTTTCTGCGCCACGAGCAACGCCCCGTGGAGGGCACCCCACACCAGAAATGTAGCCCCTGCGCCGTGCCACACGCCCCCGACAATCATAGTAACTACCACATTGCTGCGCATGCGCCACCGCCCGCAGCGGTTGCCGCCGAGAGGGATGTAGATGTAGTCGCGAAGCCACGACGACAACGAGATGTGCCACCGTCGCCAAAAGTCGGTGATGCTTGCCGCCTTGTAAGGCGTGCGGAAATTGGCAGGCAACTCGATGCCGAGGGTGCGGCTCAAGCCGATGGCGATGTCGGAATATCCAGAAAAGTCGAGATAAATCTGTGCGCTATAGCCAAGCAATGCCAACAGTGCCTCCGTGCCGTCGTGACCCGATGGATTGTCGAACACAAGATTGTTGAACTGCGACAGATAGTCGGCTATGACTGCTTTTTTCAATAGTCCTTTCATCACGAGAAACAGCCCAGAGTAGAGCGTTGCCGGCAATATGCGTCTGTCGCCCTCAATCTGAGGAAAGAACTCCGAGGCGCGGACAATGGGACCTGCTATCAGCACAGGGAAATAAGTGAGGTAAAACAC
>CAVAPE010000060.1:0-14515 GCA_963590405.1 Eubacterium sp. CAG:180
TCGACAATAGCGAGAAACTCTACAAAGAACTTCTGAAAGTTGACCAACTTGCATCAGAGTCGCAATTTCATGATGATGGTGGTAGAAATTCTGAACTTTACAAAGACTATCACCTTGACAGCGGATTAAATAGTTTCTTACTGAACAAGGAAGGTAAGATTGTTGCTATTAATCCAACAAATCAGCAATTGACTGAATTTATTTGTCAATAACAACCAAAGCCGGGACATTCGCAACAGCGACAAAATGTTCCGGTTTTCTTTAACCGATAGTTTGGCATTTTTTTTGCTAATACGCTAATAAAAACTGATAGCAAATGATTGATTTCACAGACAGCAACTTGGTAGACGAGGAAACAAGTCCTCAGATATGTTCAATTTTCACTGACATAAAAACCAATGATGATGCTGCACAAGATATAGACCGACAGGAATTTACATCCGACGTGCCGATATTGGCACTTCGGAATATGGTGCTGTTCCCCGACGTTGCGATACCTATTGCCGTAGGCAGGCAGAAGTCGCTTAAACTCATTGACTATGCCCAAAAGCGGAAGATGCCAATCGGTGTAATCTGCCAAAAAGACCCTGAGGTAGACGACCCGGTGGAGTCAGACCTGTACCCTATCGGCGTGGTGGCAGAAATTATCAAGGTACTGGAATTTCCTGACAACACGACAAACGTAATCCTTCAGGGTAAATATCCATTCCAACTGGAGCACGTAACCGCTATGTCGCCATATCTAAAGGCACAGATTACCCCTATCGACGAGATTTATCCCGACGAACACGATCAGGAGTTCCGCGTGCTTGTGTCAAGCCTTCGCGACATAACGCTGAAGATGCTTGACAAACTCGGCAACAAGATGCAAGAGTTGACCTTCGCCGTAAAGAACATCGACAACCCTGTGCATCTGGTCAATTTCCTTTGTGCAAACTCGCCGCTGGAGCCTAATGTGAAGCAGAAACTGCTGTCGAACCCGTCAATCAAGCAACGTGCCTACTCGCTGTTTATGTACCTCAACCGCGAGGCACAGTTGGTCGACATCCGCGCCGACATCGAGTCGAAGACCCAAAAGGACATCTCCGAGCAGCAACGCACCCACTTCCTGCAACAGCAGATCCGCACAATTCAGGACGAACTCGGTGACACCGAAGAGCAGGATATCAACGACTTATACACACGCGCAGAGAAGAAAAACTGGTCAGACGAGGTGTTTGCCACCTTTGAGAAAGAGATGAAGAAGTTGGAACGCCTCCAGCCTCAGTCGCCTGATTTCTCTGTGCAATACAACTATATCGAAACACTTCTGGATTTGCCGTGGGGCGAATATTCGGAGGACAATTTCGACCTTGACAATGCCGAGAAGCAACTCAATAAAGACCACTTCGGACTTGACAACGTTAAGGATCGCATCCTTGAGCATTTGGCAGTGTTGAAACTGCGCGGCGACATGAAGGCGCCAATCTTGTGCCTCTATGGCCCTCCGGGAGTGGGAAAGACATCGCTGGGCAAATCCATTGCCGACGCGTTGCACCGAAAATATGTCAGAATGTCATTAGGCGGACTGCACGACGAGGCAGAAATCCGCGGTCACCGCAAGACCTACATCGGCGCTATGCCTGGACGCATAATCCAAGGTCTCATCAAGAGCGGTTCGTCGAACCCCGTGTTTGTGCTCGACGAAATCGACAAACTCGGTCAGGATTTCAAAGGCGACCCATCGTCGGCATTGCTTGAAGTGCTCGACCCTGAACAAAACAGCCATTTCCACGACAACTATGTGGACATCGACTACGACTTGTCGCACGTGATGTTCATTGCCACAGCCAACACACTGTCAACGCTGTCGCAGCCGTTGCTCGACCGTATGGAGTTGATTGACGTTACCGGCTACATACTCGAAGAGAAAGTAGAGATTGCGAAGAAATTCCTTGTGCCGAAGCAGTTGGAGGAACACGGATTTGACAAAAAGGACATCTCGTTCCCCAAAAAGACTCTCGTGAAGATTGTAGAGTCGTACACCCGCGAATCGGGCGTGCGCCAACTGGAGAAGAAGATTGCGAAAGTGCTCCGACGCATTGCACGCCTCAAGGCGAGCGGCAAGGAGTTTACCAAGACCATTTCTCCAGAGATGTTGAAAGAATACCTCGGTTCGGTAGAATATACCTCCGACAAATATGAAGGCAACGACCAAATCGGCGTGGTCACAGGACTGGCATGGACGGCAGTGGGCGGCGAAATTCTCTTTATCGAATCATCGCTTTCCAAGAGCAAGGGCGAAAAACTCACGCTTACGGGTAATCTCGGCGACGTGATGAAGGAGTCGGCTGTGATTGCGCTCCAATATCTGAAAGCCAACAACAAGAAACTCGGCATTGCCGACGAGGCTTTCGACAACTGCAACGTGCACATCCACGTTCCTGAAGGCGCAATTCCAAAGGACGGACCGTCGGCAGGCGTAACAATGGCAACTTCGCTCGCCTCGTCGTTTACCCGCCGCAAGGTGAAAGACCACATCGCCATGACCGGAGAAATCACGCTCCGCGGCAAGGTACTGCCCGTTGGCGGAATCAAAGAGAAGATTTTGGCTGCAAAGAGAGCCGGCATCACCGACATCATTCTCTCAAAGGAGAACAAGAAAGACATTGAGGAAATAAAGCCTATATATCTTAAAGGTGTAACGTTCCACTACGTTGCGTCGATAAAGGAAGTGCTCGACTTGGCGCTGACCGACGAGGTTGTGCCCGAGGACATCTAAACGGCAGAAATGACAGAAAAAAGCGTCGGCTAAACAAATCGTTCAGCCGACGCTTTTTTCTGTCAACAAATTTATTTTTCAGCCTCTTCGTTATGCTCTTGCAATATCTCCAAAGCCATATCATAAATTTGGGTGTCGTCCAAAACTACAATTCCTCCGTCAGGTCCTGGCTCGATATGGAGTCCACAGTTCTTTCCGAAGGAATAATTGGTACCACCAAAATAATTTCTTACAGTTTGTACGTTGACATTCAGACGGTCTGCAATCTTGTGCATCGAACCGTCAGGCAAGCAATCTTTGATTCTTCTCAGCTCGTTGAATGAAATAGTCTTCGTCATGATACTATAATTTTAATTGTTAGAAATTCTGTTGTTTAATTCGATGTCATAAATTTAGACATTTATTATTTATCGACCAAATTTTCTTACGATTATTTTAGTATGCTTTACAACATGTTTTGTGCAACGTGTTTTGTATCAGCCACATTCACGCCTATTAGCCTTGATGCGCCTTGCGCAACAGGTCGTTGACAGTCTTGACTGGGTTGAACGTTTCGGCAGGCACTTCAACAAAGATTGTATTCCAATCGCTCATTGCGCCGTTCCAAAGTCCTGGCAATTCGAGCGCCTTGATTTCGTGTCCAGATTTTGATTTTTCCGAAATGAAGCCAGTCTTCGGGTCAACATATTTTGTAAGGTCAAACTTCTTGCCGTCCACGTCCTTGATGTAGCAAACCAAATCCACAGGATTGAAATGCGTTGCCTTGGTCATCAATTCTACCGAACGCTTGTCGTTGGAGTCGATTTGCGAACTCTCCAAAATCTGCGGAGCAGTCGTGCCGTCCTGACTGTAAGCAATGTACGGACCACCGCCAGGCTCGCCGTCGTTCTTCACCACGCCGCACACACGGATTGGTCGGTTGAGTTTAGTTTTTAGATACACCACCAACTCGGAGTCTTCCAGATGTTTCGTCTCCTCGTTTCTCACGCAAAGTTGACGCTGCACGAAACGCACGATTTCAAGCACTTGATCCATCGTGTAGTTGCCACTGTTGAGAAGGCTGAGATATTTGTCGATTTGCTTTTGCGTCTGAATCAGCAAGCCGCCGAGGATTTTCTTGTAACGGATTGTCGTGGCACGGTTTGCGTTTGGCACAACGTTGTCGATGTTTTTGATAAACACCACATCCGACTCAATCTCATTGAGGTTCTGAATCAATGCGCCGTGACCACCTGGACGGAAGAGGAGTTTGCCGTCCTCGCGGAATGGAGTGTTATCCTTGTTGACAGCGATGGTATCGGTCGACGGCTTTTGGGTCGACATCGAAACGTCGTAGTGAGTGCCGAACTTCTTTTCCATCAGTGGCAAAGTCTTTTCCAATTCCTCGGTAAAGAGAGCCTTATGGTTTTCGGAAACAGTGAAATGCACCTTCACCTTTCCGCCCAAGCCTTTGGCATATTGCGCACCCTCTTCGAGATGTTCAGCAAGAGCAGTATGCACGTCGGCACCGTCCTTATGGAATTGCAGCAAA
Organism: Eubacterium sp. CAG:180; assembly: GCA_963590405.1. Lineage (GTDB taxonomy): Bacteria > Bacteroidota > Bacteroidia > Bacteroidales > Muribaculaceae > Limisoma. Next base: position 4,293 of record CAVAPE010000060.1, read on the forward strand.
GCCTTTGGCAAATTACCGTAGTTCAAGCCTTTGGCATTAAGTAGATAGTCAACCACCACCTTTTTCTTGCCAGCCTCTACCAGTTCGTCAATGCCCTTACCCTCGCATTGCTTAATCTTCTCATCCAGCGCCTTGAAGAATGCAAAATCATGGATTTGCGCGAAGAATTTATCCACGAAATCGCCAGCAGGAGCAGCATCGTCGGAATCAAGAAATTCATAGAGTTTCTTGAACATTCGACTGGCAGCGCCCGAGGCAGGAACGAATTTAAGGATGTTGCCCCCCGCAGCCAGATAACTTTCCCACTCGCCGATAAGTTCAGCCTCCTTGCCTTCGTCCAGTTTCTGGACTCCGTCACCTATGGTAGCCGCACCGACCAATTTCAAAAAAGGGAACCCGTTTTTGAAATCATCCAGTTGATGTTCAACTTGTTTGACGGTCAGATTATGGTCTTTAATTTGTTGTAAATCGTGTTCTGTAAACATAGTCTTGAATAATTTGTTTTATTAGGCATCCCAAACTTACTAATTTTTAATCTAAAATCGTTCACAAATAGGCAAAAATTTCGTAAGTTTGAAAAGAATTATGGAATTAGATAAAATGGAAGCATATTATACCGAAAAAGAGCGGCTTTTTGTTATCGAAGCATATAGGTCTTTAAGGCATTCGCTTGCCGGAGATCTGACTTTCGAAGAGACTAAAAAAATTGAGAAGATACTTAAAGATGGCATCGAGGCGGGTAAAGCCCGACGAGACAAGTACGGCATCAATCCGTCGGTGCGCCATCTGAACACAGCCCTTCTCATTTCAAAATATGTGGGTGCCGACAAAAATATGATTATCGCCACCCTACTCTATCATCTTTGTTCCGACGACTACTATCCATTGTCGGCAGTCAAGGAAGATTTTGGCGAGGATATCTGCTCCATAACCAATGGACTGAAGAAGGTTTCTGAACTCTATAAGCGGCAATCTGCGCAGCGCGACGAAAATTTCAGCAAACTGATGATGGCATTTGCGGAAAACATCCGTGTGATCATCATCATGATTGTTGACCGTTTGGCGCTGATGAAGGCCATCAACCACCATCCGAACCAAAAGTTCGTTAGGGACATTGCCACCGAGGCGCTCTATCTCTATGCGCCTCTTGCCCACCGACTCGGTTTGTACAAAATCAAATCGGAGTTGGAGGACATGTCGCTGAAATACACCAACCGCGAACTTTACACGCAGATTGCGCACAAACTGAACGAATCGAAGCAAGAGCGCGACAAATACATTGCCGAATTTATTGCCCCAATCAAGAAGAAACTCGAAGAAGAGGGCATCAAGTTTGACATCAAGGGGCGCACCAAATCCATCTATTCGATTTGGAACAAGATGAAGAAGCAGAATGCGGACCTGAAGGACATCTACGACCTTTTCGCCATCCGCATTATCATCGACACGCCGCTGGAGTATGAACGCCGCGACTGCTGGAAGGTGTTTGCCATCGTGACCGACATGTTCAAGGCCAACCCTTCGAGAATGAAGGACTGGATTACCATCCCGAAATCCAACGGCTACGAATCGCTCCACACCACAGTGACTGGCCCTGGCTCGCGCTGGGTGGAGGTGCAGATTCGCACACAGAGGATGGACGAAATCGCAGAAAAGGGTCTTGCCGCCCATTTCAAATACAAGGGCGTGAAGGGCGAAAAGAACCTTGATGACTGGATGGCGAACGTGCGCGACATTCTGGAAACATCGGGCAAGGACACTCCCGAAATCATGAAGAAGATGAATATGGACGTCTACGACAAAGAGGTGTTCATCTTCACTCCAAAGGGCGACCTGTTCCGGTTGCCGCTGGGCGCTACAATCCTCGACTTTGCCTTTGCCATCCACTCCAAAATCGGATGCACCTGCATCGGCGCAAAGGTCAACGGAAAGACGCAGAAAATCAACTACAAGTTGGCAAACGGCGACACCGTTGAAATCCTCACGTCGACCACGCAGCAGCCGAAACTGCAATGGCTCACCATTGTAACCACCTCGAAGGCGAAGAACAAGATACGCCAGTCGCTCAACGAAATCAACAACCGTTCGGCTGAATACGCCAAAGAACTGATTCAGCGCCGATTCAAGAACCGCAAGATTGACATTGAGGAGGCAATCCTCACAAAGGTAATCAAACGGTTGAACTACAAGACCGCGACCGACTTCTACAACGACGTAGCCAACGAGAAACTTGACGTTGCCCACATCGTAGATGCCTACCTTGCTATCAAGGAGAAGGAGGACGAGCCACAAACGATTGTAAACAACCGTTCGGCGCAGGACTTTGTGATGCAGCCAGTCGAGGAGGTGACCAACGATTCCGGCGACGTGATTATTATCGGCGAAGGCATCAAGGGCATCAACTACAAACTTGCCAAATGCTGTATGCCAATCCAGGGCGACACCATCATGGGCTTCATTGCCAGCGACGGAGCGATAAAGATACACAAATCCACCTGTCCCAACGCGCGGCATTTGGCTTCGAAATATCCGTACCGCACAATCAAGACGGCATGGAGCGGTGTTACGGGCAGTAACCAATTTGCAGTGCCGCTAAGCATTGTGGGACACGACGATATTGGCATTGTCAACAACATCACCTCTATAATAACTAAAGAAAAAAACGTATCTTTGCGTAGCATTGCCATCGATTCTAACGATGGCTTGTTCCAAGGGCGGCTTGTTGTCGGTGTCAACGACATCGTGTCGCTCAACAATTTGATTAAGAAAATTAAAACGATAAAGGGCGTAAAAGATGTACAACGCAACAATTAATAAACTGTCAGCCACAATCGTGTGCGCTCTACTCTTGTCTGCCTTATGCTTTTCGTGCAGCAGCAAGAAAGCGGACGACAGTGAAGCCGCCGAACACCTGATGGCGGAAATTAAATCGCTATATTCAAGCAAGAACTACGACAAGGCTTTGCTTGCCATCGACTCGCTGATGAAGACCTATCCTGGGCAAACCGACATCCAGCGACAGGCGCTTCACGTGCAAACCCAGATTACCGAAAAGAGGGCTCTTGCCGACAGCATTGCCAACGAGCAGGTATTTGTCTCGAGCGCAGCCGTGGCAGACTCAATAAAGCAAAGTCTCAAGTTTGTGAAAAACAAGGAGATGGTGGAGGGCTACTACGTTGACAAATCCGCTCCAAGCGACGGTATGCCGACCACTACGCGCATCATCCCACGAGTTTCGGAGGAAGGCGAGATTTCCGTACTTTCGTCGCTCCGCGGTCATAGCATCCGCCACACAAAACTTGTCATCCACACCGACACGGCTACTATCGAAACCTCCGCTGTGCCACTCAGCAACTCCCGCAACTACAGATACAAGGACGACGGAAAACCTGTTGAACTGGTTACGTTCAACCAGCAGGAATGCGACTCGCTCTGCAAATATGTTGCAAACGCAAGTGCCCCTGTGAGCATCACTTTCGTGGGACAGTCGGGAAAGCAGAAAATCACACTAACTGCCGCCGACAAGACCGGCTTTTCAAACATTGTTGCCTACTCAGAAGCCCTGACAAAGATGCAGGAAGCCAACATGAACAGGCTTAAATTTGCCAAACGGCTGAACCTGGCGAGGAAACAAATCAAGCAAACTGCCACCAACATTCAGGGTGACAGCAAATAACAGAATAAAACAAAGCAATATATGGGACTTTTTAATTTCTTCTCGAAAGAGAAAAAAGAGACACTCGACAAGGGTCTTGAGAAAACCAAGCAGGGACTGTTTGACAAAATCAAAAGGGCTGTAGCCGGGAAATCGAAAATCGACGATGATTTTCTGGACAATCTGGAAGAGGTGTTTATCACTTCCGACGTTGGTGTTGAAACCACGCTGAAAATTATCGACCGACTCCAGAAGCGTGCTGCTCAGGACAAGTATGTCTCTACCGCCGAACTCAACGGGTTGCTCCGCGAAGAAATCACTGAGATGCTGGCAGAAAACAACAACGCCGACACTCCAGATTTCACCGTGCCTGCCGACAAGAAGCCATACGTTATCCTTGTGGTTGGCGTCAACGGCGTTGGCAAGACCACGACCATCGGCAAACTTGCATACCAGTTCAAGAAAGCCGGCAACAAGGTGGTGCTCGGTGCCGCCGACACATTCCGCGCGGCTGCCATTGAGCAGTTGCAGATTTGGGGCGAGCGCGTTGATGTGCCTGTAATAAAGCAACAAATGGGTTCAGACCCGGCCTCTGTGGCATTCGACACGGTAAGTTCGGCGAAAGCCAACAATGCCGATGTTGTGATTATCGACACGGCAGGTCGCCTGCACAACAAAGTGGGACTGATGAAGGAATTGTCGAAGATAAAGAACGTGATGCAGAAGGTTGTTCCCGATGCTCCGCACGAAGTGCTTTTGGTGCTCGACGGCTCTACAGGGCAGAATGCGTTTGAGCAGGCACGCCAGTTTGTCGCTGCGACGGAGGTCAACGAGTTGGCAATCACCAAACTCGACGGCACTGCGAAGGGCGGCGTTGTAATCGGCATCAGCGACCAGTTCAAGATTCCAGTGAAATACATCGGCTTGGGAGAAGGCATTGAAGATTTGCAAATCTTCCGCAAGAAGGAATTTGTCGACTCATTATTTTCTTAATTGAGGCTATTTTTTTGATGAATAGAAAACGAATTGACGTAGTGTCGCTCGGATGCTCGAAAAACCTTGTCGACTCCGAACGGCTATTGAAACAACTTGAAGAATGCGGCTTTGAAGCGCACCACAACTCTGACGATGTGAAAGGCGACATCGTGGTGGTAAACACCTGCGGATTTATCGGCGATGCCAAGGAGGAATCCATAAACACCATACTGACTTACGCCGAAGCCAAGAACGAAGGCATCATCAAGGAGTTGTACGTAATGGGCTGCTTGTCTGAACGATATAAAGACGATTTGCTAAATGAGATACCCGAAATCGACAAACTCTACGGCAAATTCAACTGGGTGAACCTCGTTTCCGACGTTGTGAAACGCAACCCGGCAACGATGCCCTACGACAGGGTAATCACCACCCCATCGCACTACACCTATATCAAGATTGCCGAAGGATGCAACCGTTTCTGTGCATTCTGCGCTATCCCTCTGATTACGGGACGTTTCAAGTCGCGCACAATTGAGGACATTCTGAAAGAGGTCACCACTCTGGTTTCGCGCGGCGTGAAGGAGTTCAACATCATTGCGCAGGACCTTTCGTCGTATGGTAAGGACATCTACGGCAAACTGATGTTGCCGGAACTCATCGACCGTATGGCTGACATCCCTGGCGTGGAATGGATTCGTCTGCACTACGCCTACCCTTCGGAGTTCCCATATGAAGTGCTCGACGTTATGGCTAAGCACCCGAATGTATGCAAATACCTCGACATCGCTCTTCAGCACATCAGCGACACTGTGCTGACAAATATGCGCCGCCACATCACCAAAGAGGAAACATTGCAACTGATTGAAACGCTCCGCGAGAAAGTGCCTGGCATCCACATCCGCACCACACTGATGGTAGGTTTCCCAGGAGAAGACGAAAAGGCGTTTGAGGAGTTGTGCGAATTTGTGCGCACCGCCAAGTTTGAAAGAATGGGTGCGTTTGCCTACTGCGAGGAGGAGGACACCTACGGCGCAAAGAACTATAACGACGACATTCCGCAGGAGGTAAAGGACCAGCGTCTCGAAAAACTGATGGGCATTCAGGAAGAAATCGCGCTTGAATCCAACCAGAAGAAAGTGGGACAGCAATTTAGGGTTATTGTCGACCGCGAAGAGCCTGACTACTTTATTGGCAGGACCGAGTTCGATTCGCCAGAAGTCGACCCCGAAGTGCTGATTGAGAAACATCCGAGCCTGAAAGTCGGTGAATTTTTCAATGTGGAGATTACCGATGCCCTTCCGTTTGAATTGATGGGGAGGTTGGTTGATTAAATGGACACAATCTGCAGAGCAATCAACAAAGCCATACACTGCAATGCGACATTCTATGCATATAGGATGCCCGATGCATCTTGCGCCGTTTTCTCGGCAGCGAGCCGCAGCGAATGCAATAACGAAAGCGGTTTTACGATAGTGCCGTTTGTCGTCGGCAACGCGCCCAAGGTTTGCATTCCACAGGGCATTAATGCGAGGAGTTTTCTGGATGCCGATGCGTCATCATACTTATGCCAGCCGACCCACAAGATGGCAACGCAGTGCACTACCGAGTATGACGAATACAGTTCGGAATTTGAAGCGTGTATGCGCTTGCTGAACAGTGGCGAACTGAGCAAGATTGTGCTTTCGCGCATCACCAACTGCAAATTCAAGGACGTGGATTGGGGCAGATTTTTCGATAATATGTCAGCCGCATATCCCACCGCGTTTGTCTTTATATTCAACTCCCCCGACACAGGCTGCTGGGCAGGAGCGTCGCCCGAGACCTTGGCAAGATACCACAACGGCGAGTTGCAGACAATGGCTTTGGCAGGCACAAAAATCGCCACCGACCAATCGGCATGGGGGCGAAAGGAAATCGTAGAGCAACGCCTTGTGGCAGACTTCATCGAGTCGGTATTTGCATCAAGTGGAACTGCTTTCAAGAAATCGCCATTGTTCTCACAACCAGCGGGCAAAGTGATGCACCTATGCAACAACTATACGGCTCTCGTCAACGATGTCACAACGGCAGAGCGGCTACTTGAGCATCTCCACCCCACTCCAGCGCTATGCGGCATACCGCAGGATGCAGCCAAAGCAGCAATCACCCAGATTGAGCGCCACGACCGGCAATATTACGGCGGCTACATCGGTCCGTATTCGCCGAATGGGTTCGACTATTTCGTAAATCTGCGTTCGCTACAGTTTGACGACCAATCGCAGATACTCTACACTGGCGGCGGACTCACAACCGACTCCTGCCTCGAAAGCGAATGGCGGGAAACTGGAATAAAGGCGGACACAATGATGTCGATGCTAAACAAAAGCGGCAAGATTTAGAAATCTTGCCGCTTTTGCTTTTATCTATGTCTCTTATTTTAGAGGTATCCCTTGATAATTCCACGCTTGGAGTTTCTAACAAACAGGATAATCTCGTCGCGCTCCTTCGTAGCCGACAATTCTGCCTCAATATGCTCAACGGCATCGCTGTTGTTGTAGCCTGAAAGATAGAGGTAACGGTAGATTTCCTGAATGTCGCGAATCTGCTCATTTGTGAAGCCTCTACGGCGCAAACCGATTGAGTTGACTCCGGCATAGGATATTGGCTCACGAGCAGCCTTGACGTAAGGCGGAATGTCCTTGTTGACCAATGCTCCACCCTGAATCATTACATGTGCGCCGATATGGCAGAACTGGTGAACCAATGTGCCGCCGCCGATTACGGCGAAATTGTCTACCTGCACCTCGCCTGCAATCTGCGAAGCATTGGCGATAATCACATTGTCACCCACAACGCAATCGTGGGCGATATGCGAATAAGCCATAATCAAGCAGTTGCTGCCCACAACGGTTTTGCCTTTCGAGGCGGTACCACGGTTGATGGTCACGCACTCGCGGATTGTGGTGTTGTCGCCGACAATAGCCAGTGTGTCTTCACCCATAAATTTCAAATCCTGCGGAATTGCACCGATAACTGCACCCGGAAGGATGTTGCAGTTCTTGCCGATTCGTGCACCTTCCATAATCGTTACATTACTTGCGATGCGTGTGCCGGCACCGATTTCCACATTTCTGTCGATTGTCACAAACGGGTCGATGACCACGCTGGGATCAATCTTTGCGTCCGGATGAATATATGCTAATGGTTGTTTCATAAGATAGACCTACTTGTTTTTAATAATTTGAGCCATAAACTCAGCCTCCGAAACGATTTTGTCGCCGACAAAGGCATAACCCTTCATGTTGGCGCAACCACGACGCAATTCTGTGAGGAACGAAACGTGGAAAATCAGAGTGTCGCCAGGAACGACTTTCTGGCGGAACTTCACATTGTCAATCTTCATAAAATATGTAGAGTAACATTCTGGATTCTCTACCGAGCCGAGCACGAGCAGGCCGGCCGTCTGAGCCATAGCCTCAACTTGAAGCACACCCGGCATTACAGGTTCTGTTGGGAAGTGACCCTGGAAGAACGGCTCGTTGCCTGAAACGTTCTTTACACCTACGATATATTTGTCGGACTTTTCGATAATCTTGTCGACCAACAGGAACGGATAACGGTGCGGAAGGAGTTCGCGGATGCGGTTGATATCCATAATCGGCTCCTTGTTAGGATTGTAGACTGGAGCCTGAACATCCTGACGCTTGAGTTCGCGTCTAACCTTCTTTGAGAATGTCGTATTGATTGTGTGCCCCGGACAAGTAGCAATTATGCGACCTTGCACACGACGGCCGATGAGGGCTACGTCGCCAACCACGTCAAGCAACTTGTGGCGCGCTGGCTCATTCTTAAACACGAGTTCTTCGTTGTTGATGAAGCCAAATTCCGAAACTTTCTTTCTTGGCACGTTCATCATGTCAGCAATTCTGTCGAGTTCCGACTGAGCAACTGGAGCGTCGTAGATTACGATGGCGTTGTCCAAATCGCCGCCCTTGATGAGGTTGTTCTTGACCAAAGCCTCGATTTCGCGAACAAAAACGAATGTGCGGCTTGCAGCAATCTGCGACTTGAAGTCGTCGAGCGAATCGAGTGTTGCAAACTGGTTTGACAAAACAACTGAATTGAATTCAATCATCACGTCAACGCAGAAATTGCTGTCAGGGATTACACAGATTGATGCGCCTGTCTCTTCATTCTTTACAGTGGTGCGGTTGCGCACAACATAAACAGCAGCATCTTCGGTCTGCTCCTCAACGCCCACTTCTTCAATCTTCTCCATGAAGATTTTGGCGCTACCATCGAGGATAGGCACTTCAGGACCATTGAGTTCAATCAAGCAGTTGTCGACATTTGAAGCATAAAGCGCAGCCATTGCGTGCTCAATCGTTGACACTTTCAAATCGCCGGAAGCAATTACTGTTCCACGACAAGTTTCCACCACATTCTCGGCAACGGCCTCAATAGGGGCTGCGCCTTCAACATCGACGCGGAGGAATTTACGGCCGAAATTGTCAGGAGCCGGCTTGAATGTTGCCTCAATCTCCTTGCCTGTATGCAAGCCCTTGCCTTTAACGGTAAATGCTTGTTTTAACGTGCACTGTTTCATATCGAATTATTGTTATTTATTGTCTTTTAAATTCTGTATTTCTTTCTTCATCAATCGGATGTCGGACAGCATTTCGCCCAAACGACGGCGATAGGCAGCCTCGCGCATAAACTCACGCGCCTCAACGGCTGGATAGCCAAGCAGCACGTTGCCGTCGCCAATTTTTGAGTGAAGTCCCGACTGCGCGCCCACTTGGTTGCGGTCGCCAATCTTGATGTGTCCGGCAATGCCCACCTGTCCGCCAATCATGTTCTGCTTGCCAATCTTGGCAGAGCCAGCGATACCAGTCTGCGCAGCGATGACGGTGTTTTCACCGATTTCCACATTGTGCGCCACTTGGATAAGATTGTCGAGTTTCACGCCCTGTCCTACGAGCGTTGAGCCCATAGTAGCGCGGTCGATAGTTGTGTTTGAGCCAATCTCCACATTGTCGGCGATAACCACATTGCCAATCTGCGCAATCTTCAGGTAACTGCCGTCCTTCTGAGGAGCAAAACCGAATCCGTCGCTACCAACGACAACGCCGGAATGGAGAATACAGTTGCTGCCGATAACGCATCCCTGATAAATCTTCACGCCTGGCATCAGCACAGTGTTGTCGCCAATCGTCACGCCGTCGCCCACATAGCATTGCGGATAGATTTTCACGTTTTTGCCAATCTTTGCGCCCTTACCCAGATAGGAGAACGCTCCCAAATAAAGATTCTCAGGCAACTCCACGCCGTCGGCAACAAACACTGGTTGCTCCACGCCCACCTTTTCTGGCTCGGAAGCCTTTACGAGGTTGAGCAACGAAGCGATAGTAGCGTATGGGTCGTCGACTTTTACCAGCGTCGGTTTTACTGGCTGTTCGGGCACAAAGTCCTTTCTTACCAGCAAAACAGAGGCATGGGTTGAGTATACGAAATGAGTATATTTTGGATTAGCCAAAAAAGACAAAGAGCCTTCCTGTGCTTCTTCTATTTTCGAATATGTTGAAATCTTGACATTGCCATCGCCTTCAAT
>CAVAPE010000061.1:0-14461 GCA_963590405.1 Eubacterium sp. CAG:180
GGCGGCAGTTTTGGCGGCGGCTCCACGGGTGGCGGCGGTGCAAGCGGCGGCTGGTAGGAGCTCCGTGCGAAAAATGCCCTCCAAAGGGCAGATTTATGCGACAGATGTTGTAACTTTGCATTGCCGAAAGGCACTACATAGAATTTATTTTAGAATCCGAAAAACCTAACAATATGAATGTTGTCGACAGATTTTTAAACTATGTGAAGTTTGACACTCAAAGTGACGAACTCACCAACTTGACACCGTCAACACCCGGTCAGATGATTTTTGCACAAGCACTTGAAAAAGAGTTGCAAAGCATGGGGCTGGAAAACATTTCGCTCGACGAGAACGGCTATCTGATGGCCACCCTCCCGAGCAACATGGATAAGAAAGTGCCTACGGTAGGCTTCATCGCCCACCTCGACACATCGCCCGACATGTCGGGTCGCCACGTAAATCCACGCATCGTCAAAGCCTACGAGGGCGGCGACATCGTGCTCGACAAGGACAGCAACGTGGTGCTTTCACCAGCCGATTTCCCAGAACTCAACGACTATAAGGGACAAGACCTCATTGTGACCGACGGCAAAACACTGCTCGGCGCTGACGACAAGGCGGGCATCGCCGAAATCATCTCGGCAGTGGACTACCTGAAGGCTCATCCAGAAATCAAGCACGGCGACATCCGCATTGCGTTCAACCCCGACGAAGAAATTGGTCTCGGCGCTCACAAGTTCGACGTGGAGCGTTTCGCTGCCGACTGGGCTTACACCATGGACGGCGGCGCCATCGGCGAACTTGAATTTGAGAACTTCAATGCCGCTTCGGCAAAGGTAACATTCAAGGGTCGCAACGTGCATCCTGGCTACGCAAAGCACAAGATGATCAACTCCATCCGCATTGCCAACCAGTTCTGCATCATGTTGCCACGCTGGGAAACTCCAGAACACACCGAGGACTACGAAGGTTTCTACCACCTCATCGGCTTCGAGGGTTCTGTTGAGGAGTCGAAACTCACCTACATCATCCGCGACCACGACCGCGACCGCTTTGAGCGCCGCAAGAAGGAATTGGAACACCTCGTGCGCAAAATCAACAACGAGTATCCGGGTTGCGCATCAATCGAAATCAAGGACCAATACTACAACATGCGCGAAAAGATTGAACCTGTGATGTATGTGGTCGACATAGCAAAACAGGCAATGGAAAATGCCGACGTGCCAGCGAAGGTGCAGCCTATCCGCGGCGGAACAGACGGTGCGCAACTGTCGTTCAAGGGTCTTCCTTGCCCTAACATCTTTGCCGGCGGACTCAACTTCCACGGCCGCTATGAGTTTGTGCCCATCCCATCGATGGAGAAAGCCACCGATGTGGTTGTGGAAATCTGCAAACTCGTGGCTCAACGATAAAAACCACACCGCACCATGCCCCAAAAGACTCTCGTAGTGATTACAGGCCCCACGGGCGTGGGCAAGACAGCGGTAGCCATACGTCTGGCGCGTGACCTCGGCACGGAAATCGTGTCGGCGGACTCGCGCCAGATTTTTCGTGACATCCCCATCGGCACTGCCGCACCCACAGCAGAGGAGCAAGCGGCTGTGCGCCACCATTTTGTGGGCATTCTCGGACTTGAGGAATACTACAGCGCAGCACAGTTTGAAGAGGACGCACTGGCTGTGATCGACCACCTATTTGAAACCCACGACTATGTGGTGATGTGCGGCGGCTCGATGATGTATGTCGATGCCGTGTGCAAAGGCATCGACCAGTTGCCCACCATCTCGGCGGAAGTGCGCTCGCTCGTGGCACGCCGCTACGAGGAAGAGGGCGCTGAGAGTATGCTTGCCGAGTTGCAACGGCTTGACCCAGAATACTATGCGCAGGTGGATCGCAACAACCTCAAGCGCGTGGTTCACGCCATCGAGATCTGCCTTCAGGCAGGCTGCCCCTACTCTCAACTGCGCACGGGTAGCGTCAAAGAGCGCCCGTTCCGCATCGTGAAAATCGGGCTCAATCTTCCGCGTCCCGAACTCTTCGACCGCATCAACCGACGCGTGGAGATGATGATTGAAGAAGGTCTCATCGACGAGGCGCGCCGAGTGTATCCGCTACGGCACCTCAACTCACTAAACACCGTGGGCTACAAGGAAATGTTTGCATGGTTTGACGGCACGATGGACTTCGACACCGCCGTAGCACGCCTACAGAAAAACACGCGCGTCTATGCCAAAAAGCAACTCACATGGTTCGCCAAAGACCCCACCGTGCACTGGCTCTCCCCCACCGACTACCCCACCCTAAAAAAATTGCTATAAGCGCAACACAAATCACCATCGTTGCTGTTTTAGTGTTGCCCTTACAGGACGTTTTTCCACTAATACACTCATTCCCACGGCGTTGCCTTGGAATATGGTGGTGTAAGGCTTTCAGCCTATGTTCAGTTGATGGGGGATTATTCTGCGTCGAGGTCGGGGAAGAGGGATGGCTCGGCGAGGAGGCGGAAGGTGATGCGGTGGTGGGGCGTGGCGCCGTAGCGGGCTATGGCTTCGCGGTGCGCCTTGGTGGGATAGCCTTTGTTCACATCCCAGCCGTATTGCGGATATTCCTCGTGGATGCGTCGCATAAACTCGTCGCGGTGGGTCTTGGCGAGGATAGAAGCGGCGGCGATGCTCATCATCTTGCCGTCGCCTTTCACGATGCACTGATGCGGAATGCCGTCGTAGGGACGGAAGCGGTTGCCATCGATGAGTAGGAAGTCGGGACGCACCTTCAAGCCGTCGACGGCGCGGTGCATGGCAAGAAACGATGCCTGAAGAATGTTGATTTTGTCAATCTCCTCATTTGTTACCACCCCTACTGCCCACGCCAAGGCGTCGCGCTCAATCACCGGGCGCAGGGCGTCGCGCTGGTGCTCGGAGAGTTTTTTGGAGTCGTTGAGCAGGTCATTGCTGTAGCCTTCTGGGAGGATGACGGCGGCGGCAAACACCGGGCCAGCAAGGCATCCACGGCCGGCTTCGTCGCATCCAGCCTCCAAACGACCGGCTTCGAGAAATGGCATCAACATCACTGAGGGGAGTTATTTGTGACGCTTGATGATGAAATCAAACAGAGAGATGAAAGCCGACTTAGCCTCGTTGTCGGGACACGGCTCAAGCACTTCGTAAGCCTGGGCGCGCAGACGCTCCATAGTGTCGTAGGCGTAGTCGATGCCACCTTCATTCTTGGCGAACTCTATAAGCGTCTCGATTTGCTCGGTGGTGAGATTGTCAGAGTTTACAAGACGGTGCATCTCGTCGTGCGCCGGAGCATCAGCCTTCGACAGCGCATAAATCAGCGGCAGCGTAACCTTGCCTTCGCGCAGGTCGTTGCCAGTAGGCTTGCCGATAGCATCGTCCTTGAAATAGTCAAATATGTCGTCCTTAATCTGGAAACACAAGCCGAGGAGTTCGACGAAGCGCGACAGGCGTTCAATCATCGCATCGGATGCCGCCACAGCGTAGCCACCCACCTTCACGCAAGTCTGGAATAGCGAAGCCGTCTTCTTGCGTATAATCTCGAAATAACTCTTCTCGTCGATGGAGTGGTGCTTAGCGATGTCGATTTGGTCAATTTCGCCTGTCGACAACTCCTTGCCGAGGTCGCTCACCGTCTGGATTACGCGGAAATCTCCAGTCTGGATGGCGCATGCAAGAGCGTTGCTCACAAAGAAATCGCCCACGAGCACGGCAATGTGGTTGTCCCACGTGTTGTTGATGGTGTCGCGTCCGCGGCGCTGCTTCGTCTCGTCGATAACGTCGTCGTGGATGAGCGAAGCGTTGTGGAGCAATTCCACGGCGGCAGCACCGCAAAGCACCTTGCGCGTTACTTCCTCGCCGAAGAACTTCGCACTCAGCACAACGATGATGGGGCGTATCTGTTTGCCCTTCGTCTCAAGATATTTGTCAACGATTTCGTTCAGCAGGTGGCTATTGCTCGACAGCGACTCTTTGATGATTGTCTGCAGCCGCTGAAGTTCGGGTGATATGAGTTGTCTTATTTCGTCAAAATTCGTCATAAAAACGATTTTTAAGTCACAAAAGTAATCATTTATTCTTCGATTATTGTAATTTCACGTTTGAATTAATTGCAATTCGCCCATTTTTTGGATTTATTAGGATAATTCATAGACAATATATGGAAGATAAAAAACTGTTTTTACTTGATGCCTATGCGCTGATATTCCGTGCATACCACGCAATGAAATACTCTCCGCGGTTCACCTCCAGCGGCATGAACACATCGGCTATTTTCGGATTTGTCAACACCCTTGAGGAGGTGCTCCACAAGGAAAACCCGACCCACATAGCAGTGTGCTTCGACCCCGCCGGCAAGACCTTTCGCCACGAGATGTACCCCGAGTACAAAGCCGGGCGCGAAGCCACGCCGGAGGACATCAAGGTAGCAGTTCCATACATCAAGGATATAATCCGCGCCTATGGCATTCCCGTAATCGAAAAGGAAGGCTACGAGGCTGACGACGTGATAGGCACGCTTGCCGTGAAGAGCCGCGAGCGAGGATTTTCCACATTCATCATGTCGCCCGACAAGGACCTCAGCCAACTCGTCGATGCAACGGTCAAGGTGTTCCGCCCTGGCTACAAGGGAGCGCCCGCAGAGGTGCGCGGCGAGAAGGAAGTGTGCGAAATCTTCGGCATCAACCGTCCGTCGCAGGTGATTGACATCCTTGCACTTATGGGCGACAAGGTGGACAACATCATCGGCTGCCCAGGCGTAGGCGAAAAGACCGCTTCCAAACTAATCCTCGAATTCGACAGTGTGGAAAACCTCATTGCCAACACCGACAAACTCAAAGGTGCGGTAAAGACAAAGGTTGAAAACAACGTTGACAACATACTCTTCTCCAAGAAATTGGCTACCATCTGCACCGAAGTGCCCATTGACTTCGACGAAGAAGCCTACAAGCGGCACGACATCGACGCAGATGCCATCCGCGACATCTTCGGCAAACTGGAATTCCGCTCGCTACTTTCGCGCGTTCTCGGCGACAAAGCCACGGCAAAGCCAGCGGCAGCGAAGTCAAAACCAGCACCAGCGGCAGCGCCAGCCTACGGCGAACTCTCGCTCTTTGGCGACGATGGCAGTCTGTTTGCCAACACAGAAGAAACCGCCACGGCGCCAACCGAGCACCATTGCCATGTGACCATCGCCACCGAAGCCGACGTGGTAGAACTCGTGGACAAAGCACTGGCGCAGAAATCGGTGGGCATCTATATGGTCCACACCTCACAAAACGCTATGGAAGCCGTTCCGGCAGGCATCGCCGTGGCACTCAGCCCCGACGAGGCATTCTACATCGAAGCGACGGAAGAGTCGGCAAACGAAATTCTGCGGTTGCTCTCGTCCGATGTTGAGAAAGTGGGCATCAACCTGAAGTTCGACATGGTAGTGTTAACCCAACTCGTCAGCGAAGTGCACGAGCCATACTACGACGTTGCCGTGGCACACTATCTGCTGCAGCCCGAAATGAGCCATACGATAGACCGCCTTGCAGAGATTTATCTCAAGACCACGTTGCCATCGTACAAAATACCATTGACGGCGAAAATAGGCAAGTTTAACCCTGCCCTGGCACTCGAAATAGAAGACATTGCCCCCGTGGCATGCGCCCGCGCTGCTGCGTGCCTTGCGCTGAAGCCAATCTTCGACGACAAACTCGAAGCCGAGGGCATGAAACATCTGCTCACCGACATCGAGTTGCCGCTCATCAAGGTGCTCGCCGATATGGAATATACGGGAGTGCGCATCGACACCGACGCGCTCGCAGCCTACTCCGAGACCCTCACGCACCGCCTCGCCGACATCGAAAGCAGTTGCATCGAATTGGCTGGGACGCAGTTCAATGTGGGTTCGCCAGCACAAGTGGGCGAAGTGCTTTTCGACCGCCTGAAAATCGACGAGAAAGCGAAGAAAACGAAGTCCGGGCAATACTCCACCACGGAGGAAGTGCTCGAAAAACTCAAAGGCAAGCATCCTATCGTGGAAAAAATCATCGAGTTCCGCAAAATCAAGAAACTGCTGTCGACCTACGTCAACGCCCTGCCCGAACTCATCAACCCCACGACTGGACGCATCCACACCACCTACAACCAGACGGTGACGGCAACGGGTCGCCTGTCGTCTGCCAACCCCAACCTGCAGAACATCCCAATCCGCAACGACGACGGCCGCGAAATCCGCAAGGCATTCATCCCTGCCGACGGCAACTCTTTCTTCTCCGCCGACTACTCACAGATTGAACTGCGCATAGTGGCAAACATCAGCCACGATGCCTCACTCGTGGAGGCGTTTCTCGCTGGCGAGGACATCCACCGCGCCACCGCCGCCAAGATTTTCCACGAAGACATTGCCTCTGTCACCGACGACCAGCGTCGCAAGGCCAAAACCGCCAATTTCGGTATGATTTACGGCATCTCCGCCTTCGGCTTGTCGGAACGCCTGCAAATACCACGGAGCGAGGCAAAGCAACTCATCGAAGACTATTTTGCCACCTTCCCCGGCGTGCGTAAGTTCATGGACGAAAGCATCGAGCAAGCCAAGGCGAAGGGCTATGTGGTGACGCTCTTTGGCCGCCGACGCTTGCTGCCCGACATCACCTCGCGCAACGCAGTGGTGCGCGGCTATGCTGAGCGCAACGCCATCAACGCGCCTATCCAAGGCACTGCAGCCGACATCATCAAGATTGCGATGAACCGCATCTGGAGGCGTTTCGGCACAGATGGCATCAAGTCGAAGATGATACTGCAAGTGCACGACGAATTGAACTTCGACGTTGTTCCAGGCGAAGAAGCCGCCGTGGCGCGCATCGTCAAGGAAGAGATGGAAGCCGCCTACAGCGGCACTGTCCCCTTGATTGCCGACTGCGGCACTGGCGCCAACTGGCTCGAAGCGCATTGATAATCAGCAAACCAAATCTTATTTTTATAATAACGACTTTAAACCCTAACAAAATGAAGAAAATTTTAACCGCGATTTTTTCAATTATGCTGGTTGCCTCGTTGGCAAGTTGCGGCAACGACAACAACGGCAACAACGCTCCGAGTGAACCGAATTACATGATGCTCTACCGCGCTATAATCCCCGTAAGCGCATTCAATTTCGGAAGCCCTACACTGTCGCTCTACAACCCGTCGACGAAACAGACTGTCGACGTTACCCTTACGCTCGACCAAGACAATCACAATGCCGCCGACTTTATCAGCGACTACCGCACGGCGTGTGCCATCCTGTCGCTGAGCGGCATCGACCCCAACGATTTCTTTTTCTACTACTACAAAGTGTCAAGCATCACCAAGGACATGAAATATGAGGCGACACTCAAACTCAACATTGACAACGAGAAAGCAGCAGCCCTCGACCAGGATGCGAAGGTGAAAGTAGCCAACCCGTCAGTAGGAGCATCGTTCTACAACCTCACGTCGAAAGCCGCTTCTACGATGTCGCTGTCAGTAACATCGTTTACACTCACCAACGCAAAGGCGCTGACGTACTATTCAAAGCCTAACCACGCCGAGCAAACCATCTCAGGCACAGTGGTTTTGCCATAACCCGAATACTAAGCGACATTTCGCTAAAACAGACTAACAGTCCCGCTCCTCCGCGGCTTTTGATGCGGAGGGACGGGACTTAAAGTTTTTTGCTGGCGGGAATTTTGGGGAGTGGTGGGAAAATGCGTAATTTTGTGCCACGATGCGCAGTGCGCTTTTCCTATTACGAAACAAAAACTTATAGTATATGCTCAACGAAAAGAACAAAATGGTATTGGACAAAGTCAAGTCGTGGCTTCTCATAGTCTTTGGATGCACAATCATGTGTGCCGGCTTCGTGTTTTTTATCAACCCGTACAACATGGTACCTGGTGGCGTTTACGGTGCCAGCATTGTGCTCCACAACATTTTCCCTTCGATTCAGGTGGGTACGTTCGGCTACTGCTTTGAGATTCCGTTGATGCTTCTGTCGCTCCTTCTGCTTGGCGCGAAACTCGGCATCCGCACCATCGTGGCGTGCCTTATCCAGCCGTTGATTATGAACATATTGTCGTGGCTCGCCTATCCCGACGAGACTTCGCTCATGACACTCGACCCTACGAAAATAGCCGGCGGACTGATTGACCTGTCCAACGACCTGATGCTTGCGGCATTGCTTGGTGCAACGCTCATCGGCGTTGGCTGCGGCATCGTGGTGCGCAACCAAGCCACAACTGGCGGCACCGACATCGTGGCAATGATTCTCCAAAAATACGTTCACTTGAAGTTCTCCACAGCCATTTTCATGGTTGACTCGATGGTGATGATTTTCGGTGTAATCGTGATTTGCTTCGGCGTGGGCAGCCACTCATCGGTAGCGGCTGAAAACCCGTCGCTCACGTTGATGCTCTATTCACTGATTGCCATCTTTATCCAGTCGCGCGTAGTGGCATTCACCATCACCGGCGCGAAGAACGACAAACTGCTGTTTATTATCAGCGACGAAAGTCTGCCGCTGCTCCACGAATACATCCTCAACGACCTCGACCGCTCAGGCACCTGCATCAAGAGTTCTGGTCTCTACTCCAAAGCCGACAAGCAGATGCTTATGCTCGTGGTTAACTACAAGGAAGCCAACATTGTGAAAGCCAAAATCAAGGAGGCCGACCCGCATGCGTTTGTCATCGTGACCGATGCCTACGACACCTACGGCGAAGGCTGGAAACCGCTTCCTGTGGCTGAGGACATCCAGCCGGAGTAATTCCCCTACAACTGCGGCGATGATGCCGCTCTACGAAAACATATATATAAGATTTTTTGATGAACGAAGATTTGAGAAAAGCGCTGTCGCAACGCATCCTTGTGCTCGACGGCGCTATGGGAACACAGATACAGCAATACGGGCTGCAGGAGGAGGACTACCGCGGCAGCCGTTTTGCCGACCATCCGCATAAACTGAAGGGGTGCAACGACGTGTTGTGCCTCACGCGTCCCGATGTCATTGCCGAAATCCACAGCAACTATCTCGATGCTGGCGCCGACATCATCGAGACCGACTCGTTCAACGCCAACGCCATCTCGATGGCTGACTACGGACTTGTCGACCACGTGGCGGAAATCAACCGCGCCGCAGCGGAGATTGCCCGTAAGGAATGCGACAAGCGCATTGCCCAAGGACGAATGTGCTGGGTGGCAGGAAGTGTGGGTCCTACGAGCAAAACTCTGTCGATGTCGGCCAACGTGGAAGACCCTGCGTCGCGCGACCTCGATTTCGACACCCTCTACGCCGCCTATCTCGAACAGATGGGCGCACTGATTGCGGGCGGTGCCGACATTCTTCTTTGCGAAACAATCTTCGACACACTCAACGTAAAGGCAGCCATCGCCGCCGCGCGCGAAGCCATGCGCCAGCAGGGTCGTGAGGTGGAGATAGCCCTGTCGGCTACACTCTCGTCGACGGGCGGACGTATGCTCGCCGGACAGACTATAGAGGCATTTGTGGCAAGTACGGCGCACGCCAACGCACTGGCTATTGGCCTCAACTGCGGCTTCGGAGCGGAGAGCCTAGAGCCCTACGTAAAGCAACTCGCCACGCTCACCGAGTCGGCAGTGATGCTCTACCCTAACGCCGGACTGCCAAATGCCATGGGCGAATACGACGAAACGCCCGACATCACGGCATCGCACCTTGCCAAGATGATGGATGCCGGGGTTATCAACATAGCCGGCGGATGCTGCGGCACCACACCAGCCCACATCACCGCCATAGCCGAGACTGCACGCCGCCACACCCCAAGGAAAGCGCAGCCAGTGAAGCGCGAGATGCGCCTCGCCGGACTCGACCTCAAGGTGGTGACCCACGAGCAGAACTTCACCAACGTGGGCGAACGGTGCAACGTGGCAGGTAGCCGCAAATTCCTACGCCTCATCAACGAAAAGAACTACGGCGAAGCCATCGAGATAGCGCTGAAGCAAGTGGAAGCCGGCGCACAGATTGTCGACGTAAACATGGACGACGCGATGCTCGACGCGAAGGCCGAGATGGTGCATTTCCTGCGTCTGCTCGCCTCTGAGCCCGATGTGGCTCGCGTGCCAATCATGATTGACTCGTCGAAATGGGAGGTAATCGAAGCCGGATTGAAGTGCATCCAAGGCAAAGGCATCGTCAACTCCATCAGCCTCAAAGAGGGCGAAGAGCCATTTCTCGCCCATGCTCGCTTCATCAAGGAGATGGGAGCGGCGACGGTGGTGATGGCGTTCGACGAACAGGGACAGGCTGACACTTTCGAGCGCCGCATTGAGATTTGCAGCCGTGCCTACAAACTGCTTACCGAAAAGGTGGGATTTCCGCCTGAAGACATAATTTTTGACCCAAACGTACTTGCCGTCGCCACAGGCATTGAGAGCCACAACCGCTATGCGCTCGACTTTATCGAGACGGTGGGCTGGATAAAGCAGAACCTGCCCTACGCCAAAGTGAGCGGCGGCGTGAGTAACTTGTCGTTTTCCTTTCGCGGAAACAACTACCTGCGCGAAGCAATGCACTCGGTGTTCCTCTACCACGCCATAGCGCGCGGCATGGACCTGGGCATTGTCAACGCCGCAGCGATGATGCCCTACGAGGACATTCCCGTGGAGCGGCGCACCATCATCGAGGATGCCCTCCTCTGTCGTCACCCCGACGCCACGGAGCGTATGCTCGAACTCGCCGTGGAACTAAAAGAGGCGAAAGCCACCACGGCGCAGGTTAATGAAACCGACTTTGCGAGTATGCCCGCCGACGATGCCCTGAGCCTGATGCTCGTGAAGGGACGCACCGAGGGCATCGAACCCATCCTTGAACGGTCGATGCAGGAGCACGGCTCGGCGATTGCCGTAATCGAGCAACCGCTGATGAGCGGCATGAACCGCGTTGGGGAACTCTTCGGCGAGGGCAAGATGTTTCTGCCACAAGTAGTTAAGAGTGCCCGCGCGATGAAAACCGCCGTGGCATGGCTCCAGCCTTACATCGAAAAGGAGCAGTCGGCTTCGGGCAGGACATCGGTCGGCAAGATTGTGATTGCCACTGTGAAGGGCGACGTGCACGACATAGGCAAGAACATTGTCGGCGTGGTGATGCGCTGCAATGGCTACGAGGTGATCGACATGGGCGTGATGGTGCCGGCTGAAGACATCATCGACACCGCCGTGCGCGAAAATGCCGACTACATCGGACTTAGCGGACTGATTACGCCGTCGCTCGAAGAGATGTGCAACGTGGCACGACTGATGAACGAGCGCGGACTTTCGATACCCATCCTCGTGGGAGGTGCAACGGCATCGGCTGTGCACACCGCAGTGAAGATTGCGCCATGCTACGACCACATCGTTGCCTACACCCGCGATGCCGCTGTGCTGCCGTCGCTGATGCAGGAGATAGCCGTCGACCCCGAGGCTGCAGAAAGTCGCATACGCAAGCAGCAGGAGAGCCAACGCATCGCCTACGAAGAATCGAAGAAACCAATGCTTCCCATCGACGAGGCACGCCGACGTGCGCCTGAGTTTGACTGGGACGGCTACGTCTCGCCAAAGCCTTGCTGCATGGGCACGACCGATGTGGAAATAACCGTAAGGGAAGCCATTGAATATATCAACTGGCGCGCGTTCTTCCCCGTGTGGCAACTGGAAGCCAGATATGCCGCACTGGCTGAGGTACACGGCTGCGACCATTGCCAGGCGCAATGGCTTGCCGCCCAGCCCGAAAAGGACCGCAAGAAAGCCACCGAAGCGATGCAACTGCTCAAGGAGGCTCGCGCGGCGCTTGCCCGCCTCGTGCGCGACGCCGACCACAGCATCAAGGCACGCGTAGTGCTGTCGGAAGCCAACTCCGACGGCGACAACATCATTATCCACACCGCCGACGGCGACATCACGCTGCCCGTGTTGCGTCAGCAGTCCGACAAAAAGGAATGCCTGTCGCTTGCCGACTATCTGCGTCCATTGGGCAAGGGCAAAGACTATATCGGCGCGTTTGCCGTGACCATCGGGCATCAGATAGAGGACATCATCAGCGGCTACCACGGCAAAGACGATTTCAAGGAACTGCTCTACCAGTCGCTTTCCGACCGGTTGGCGGAGGCTTCCGCCGAACTGCTGCACATGCGCACCCGACGGCAGTTTTGGGGTTATGCACCCGACGAGAAATGCGACTGCGAACGCGCGTTGCGCTGCGAGTACCAGGGCATCCGTCCGGCTGCCGGCTATCCTCAACTGCCCGACCAGTGGGCTATCTTTACATTACAGCGCCTTGTGGATTTCAGCCATGTGGGAATTGAAGTGACAAGCAACGGTGCGATGAAACCAGCCTCCAGCATCAGCGGCTTCATCATCTCCCATCCGGAGTCGCACTATTTCATGATTGGCAATGTGGCTACCGACCAGCGCAAAGACTATGCGGAGCGCCGCGGCATAACAATGGAGGAACTCGACCGATGGATGCCGAGATAATCAATCACGATGTGGCTTATCTGCTCGATGCGGAAGCCAAGCGCATCAACGCACCAGAATTTGTTGATGCAGACCCTGTGCAGTTTCCTCGGCGTTTCTCTTCACTGCCCGACATCGAGATTGCGGCACTGCTCTCTGCCACAATAGCATGGGGCAACCGCAAGATGATTTGCAACAACTGCAACAAGATGCTGCGGCTGATGGATTATCAGCCATACAACTACGTTATGGATAAAGGCTACGAAGAACTCGGTGAACGCTTCAATATCCACCGCACGTTCTTTTCCGACGATTTTGCTTATTTCCTCCGCGGACTTCACGCCGTGTACAGCCGACACCCATCGATTGATGCCTTCGCGGCAGCCAACCGTGTGGGCGACAACGCTTTCCCAGCGTGGGAACTTGTAAGGCTGCTGTCGCAGGTGTTTGCTGAAGCCAACGGCGGACAAGCGAACAGCCGCTGCCTACCGTCGGGGCTGGACACGACGGCATTGAAACGCATAAATATGGCTCTGAGATGGCTTGTGCGCAACGACGGCATCGTGGATCTCGGCGTGTGGTCGTCAATCACCCCGGCGCAGTTGTTTATTCCCCTTGATGTGCACGTGGGCAACACCGCCCGCGCCCTCGGACTACTCACGCGGCGCGGCAACGACCGCAAAGCCGTGGAGCAACTCACTGCGCTGCTCCGCCGTCTGCGTCCCGACGACCCTGTGGTCTACGACTTTGCCCTATTCGGCATTGGCGTAGGCAACAAATACACTGGCGAGGGCATCAAAATCTAAGATTTTCTGTGGGCGCATTCCGAACATACGCCCTTCATCACATAGTTCACGCTGTCGAGCGAAAATCCGTCGGGCAGATGCACCACAGGCACTGGCAATCCGCGGAGGCATAGCGTGCGCTGGCAACGGGTGCAGAAGAAATGCACATGCAAATCGTCCACGTCGCACGAGCACAAATCGCCACAGACGGCATATTTCAGCGCGCCGCTCCCGTCGTCGATGCTGTGCACAAGATGGTGCGAAAGGAAGAGCGACAACGTGCGCGACACGGTCGACTTCTCTGCCGTGACAAGGGTGTCGACAATGTCGATGAGCGACATTGCCTGACGCGTCTGCATCATGGTGCGCAAAATGAGGATGCGCATCGCCGTGGGCTTGATGCCCCGCGCTTCGAGTTTTGCGATATAGGCAGATTCGTCGCCCATAGTGCTATTTATCAAGGCAATACTTGGTAATATTGCTAATCATCTCCGACTCCGTTGACACACCCATAGAGGTGTTGATTGCGCCGTCGTTGTTGATATACACAAACGTAGGCACTGCAGTGACGCCAAACATATCAGACGCCAGTTCCTCCTCCTTGTCGATGTCCACACGGTAGAAATCCACCTGACCGGCATACTTGCCTGAGAGTTTCTCCACAACCGGAGCCATCTGCGAGCAAGGACCGCACCAAGTGGCGTAGAAATCGATTACGCACGGACGCTTGCCGAGATATTCTGGCACGTCGGCATCGAAATTCATCACCTGCTTGCCAAACATATCGAGCGTGAGGTCGGTCACCTTAGCCTCACCGCCCTCAGCATTTGCCATTTCCCCGACAGACGTAGAGTCGGCAGCCGTAGATTCACCAGATTTGCCGCCACCGTTTCCGCAAGCAGAAAGGAGCGCAAGAGAGCACACGGCAACTGCCGCAAAGCATTTATTCATAACAGTTTGAGATTAGAGTTTCTCGATTTTAAAACCAGCCTCGCGCACAAGTTGCTCGATGACTGCATCCTCAGGCTGTGCCGCCGTCACCGTGAGCACACGGTCGGCGGAATTGAGGTCGATTGACCAGTCGCCGGCATTGAGCACAGCAGACAACTTGTCGCCGATAGCCTTCACGCAACCAGCGCACTTAGCCGAAGTCTTGAATTTCCGTTCCATAACGTTGTTTTGTCTGCAAAGATAGTGCAAGCC
>CAVAPE010000062.1:0-2036 GCA_963590405.1 Eubacterium sp. CAG:180
AAGTCTTGAATTTCCGTTCCATAACGTTGTTTTGTCTGCAAAGATAGTGCAAGCCGAGAGAATTTTATTGATTATCACCCACAATCTTTTGGAAGGACACAAAACAGCACCGTTTGTCACATATTTTTCCTATATTTGTGACACCGTATTAAAAATGATATTTTTTATCATTTATTTTTTATGTCACATAAAATTACTATTTTTGTGACAAACTAAAATTGAGATGATCAGTGTTGCAAAGAAAATATGTCATTCTATAGAGGATTACGGCAGAGGGAAAATATTCTTTGCTGATGACTTTGTGAGCATTGGTTCTGCAGAAAACATACGGCAAACATTAGGTCGTTTTACCAAAAGCGAGAAAATTGTGCGTGTGGCAAACGGCATATATTATTATCCAGAAGAGGACGAGAAATTAGGACTTGGCATAATAATGCCATCGTACGACCAAATAGCCCATGCCATTGCAGAACGTTCACACGCCAGAATTGTGCCATCGGGCGACTATGCCCTGAATGTATTAGGATTGTCGACACAAGTGCCTCTGAACTGCATTTATCTTACCGATGGCAGTCCTCGCAAAATAGTAATATCCGATGATCGAGGTATTGTATTCAAAAAGACAGCCCCGAAAAATTTGGCATTCAAAAATCGGTTGGCGATGCTCATAACATCCGCATTGAAATCAGTCAAGCGCGAGAACATAACCCAAGAACAAATTCAACATATTGAAAAATTGCTTCGGAAAGAGGACAAAGAGTCTGTACTGACAGACTTGGCTCTCATGCCAATATGGATTAGAAAAATTGTAACAAAGGCTTATGAATAACTATTTCAAACTTTCACCAGAAGATCAAAGGCGAGTGCTCCAACAGGCTTCTGCCCGCTTAGGACTGCCACCTCAAGCCATTGAAAAAGATTTGTGGGTGTCTACAATATTGCAGATTGTATTCACATTGACCTATGCAGACAAGATGATCTTCAAAGGCGGAACATCATTAAGCAAAGTTTGGCATCATATTGAACGTTTTTCAGAAGACATAGACTTGGCGGTTGACCGCTCATTGTTTGGTTTGGAAGGTGACTTAACCAAGAAGCAAATCAAAAGACTTCGCAAAGCATCTTCCTTATTTGTAAAGGAAGAATTTACGCCAGCTCTTCAAAGCAGAATTGAGGAATTAGGGCTGTCCACTCTATGCTCAATTAAAGCAGAGCCAGACGGTGATGGAGACAGCACATATCCTGAACCACGAAAAATATTTGTGAAATACAGAAGTGCATGGGCAGAGCCTATTGAATATCTACCACCGATGGTAATGCTGGAAATTGGAGCAAGGTCGTTGCTAGAGCCTAACGAGCAGACACATATCAGCAGTATGGTCGAGGATTTGTTTCCATCCATCCGCACCACACTTGTAGATAGCAATATATCAACAGCATTAGCGAACAAGACATTCCTTGAGAAGGTATTCTTACTCCATGAATTGTTTTCGGTTGAAGGTCGAGGCGAAACGGCAGAACGGAAATCTAGACACTTGTACGATTTGTCTCGGATGATGGACAAAGACTTCGCAATGGCAGCCATAAGCGACGATGAATTGTGGAACTCCATCAGCCATCACCGTGAAGTTTTCACAAGCGTTCGTGGGATGGACTACACGCCAGATGTCCGCAAACGCATCTGCCTTGTACCTCGCAGTGACATCCGTTCAGCATGGGAACAAGACTACAAAAGCATGTGTGATTCGATGATTTTTGGCAACAAACCTACCTTCGAAGAACTTTTACAGCAAATGTGCGAACTCGAAAAACGCTTTCGCAAAGGCAAGGCATAAAAGCCTTTTCCTCAACACAAAATTCCTCTCCTTGCCACTCATAAGTTGCACTCGGGGGGATTCTGAAAAAAGGCTAACAAATATGAAAAGTGGGGAGGTCTTTACTTACAAATTTCTAAAAATTAGGGGCAAAACAATCGTTTTACTACAAAATCACCGATTTTTTCTAACATTTGTTTGTTATTCTTCTGTTTTTTGTTA
>CAVAPE010000062.1:2134-13793 GCA_963590405.1 Eubacterium sp. CAG:180
ACATTTGTTTGTTATTCTTCCGTTTTTTGTTAACTTTGCAATCAATTTGTAAGTAAATAGATGTAATAAGCGGGATTATGACAAATCAATTAAACCAGCAACAGCGTTCTACACAGGAAACGCACGAAAAAAGCGGACAAAGCCAACAGCCCTTGGGGCTGTATGACTCATCTTACGAACACGACGCATGCGGTGTGGGCATGCTTGTCAACATCCACGGCGACAAATCGCACGAACTGGTCGACTCTGCACTGAAGGTGCTCGAAAACATGAAGCACCGCGGCGCAGAAGGAGCCGACAACAAGACAGGCGACGGCGCCGGTATCCTTTTGCAGATACCACACGAGTTTATCCTTCTGCAGGGCATCCCAGTGCCTGAGAAAGGCAAATACGGCACCGGCTTGGTTTTCTTGCCTAAAGACGAGAAGCGCCAGTCAGCCATCCTGAGCATCATCATTGAAGAAATCGAGCGCGAGGGCCTCACCCTCATGCACTTGCGCAACGTGCCTGTCAACTCGCAGATACTCGGCAAGGATGCCTTGGCGACAGAGCCCGACATCAAGCAACTGTTTGTCACGGGCGTGACCGACGTTGACAACTTTGAGCGCACACTCTACCTTATCCGTAAACGCATCGAGCGACGCATCAAAGACAATGATTTCTACATTGTTTCGCTTTCAAGCAAAAATATAGTCTATAAGGGAATGCTCTCGTCGACACAGGTGCGCGAGTACTTCCCCGACTTGACACAACCATATTTCACGAGCGGTCTTGCCCTCGTGCACTCACGCTTCAGCACCAACACCTTCCCTACATGGAGCCTTGCCCAGCCGTTCCGCCTTTTGGCTCACAACGGCGAGATCAACACCATCCGCGGCAACCGCGCATGGATGGAGGCAAGAGAGAGCGTGCTATCGACCCCAACACTCGGCAACGTGAAGGACATCCGACCAATCATCCAACCCGATATGAGCGACTCCGCTTCGCTCGACAACGTGCTGGAATTCTTCGTGATGTCGGGACTGAGCCTGCCGCACGCCATGGCAATGCTCGTGCCTGAATCCTTCAACGACAAAAACCCTATCAGCGAAGACCTGAAAGCATTCTACGAGTACCACTCCATCCTGATGGAGCCGTGGGACGGTCCAGCAGCGTTGCTCTTCAGCGACGGCCGCTACGCCGGCGGAATGCTCGACCGCAACGGTCTGCGTCCGGCGCGCTACCTCATCACCAACAACGACATGATGGTGGTGGCAAGTGAAGCCGGTGTTATCAATTTCGAACCTTCTGAAATCAAGGAAAAAGGCCGCCTGCAACCAGGCAAGATATTGCTTGTCGACACTCAGGAGGGCAAAATATTCTACGACGGCGAACTCAAGGAGCAACTTGCCACGGCACGCCCCTACCGCCAATGGCTGTCGACCAACCGCATCGAACTGCACAACTTGCGTAGCGGCCGTAAGGTGGACAACGCAGTGAGCCATTTCGGTCAACGCCTGCGCGCCTTCGGCTTCTCCCGCGAAGACATTGAGCGCACAATCATGCCGATGTGCCAGAACGGCGCCGAGCCGACCGCATCGATGGGTAACGACACCCCATTGGCAGTGCTGAGCAACCGCCCGCAGTTGCTCTTCAACTACTTCCGCCAGCAATTCGCGCAGGTAACCAACCCTGCTATCGACCCAATCCGCGAGGAACTCGTCATGTCGCTTTCCGAATACATCGGAGCGGTGGGTATGAACATCCTCGTGCCCAACGAGTCGCACTGCAAGATGGTGCGTCTGCCACACCCAGTGCTCAACAACACCCAACTCGACATACTCTGCAACATCCGCTACAAAGGCTTCAACACCGTGAAGTTGCCTATGCTCTTTGAAGCATCGAAAGGCAAAGCCGGACTGCAGGAAGCACTCCACGACCTGTGCCGCAAAGCCGAAGCATCGGTCGACGAGGGCGTAAACTACATCGTGCTCACTGATGAGGACATTGATGCCGAACACGCAGCCATCCCGTCGTTGCTGGCGGTGAGCGCCGTGCACCATCACCTCATCTCCGTGCAGAAACGTGTGCAGACAGCACTTATCGTGAAGAGCGGTGAGATCCGCGAAGTGATGCACGCAGCCCTACTGCTGGGCTATGGTGCGAGCGCCATCAACCCATACATGGCATTTGCCGTGCTCGACGACATCGTGCGCCGCGGCGAGGTGCAGATGGACTACAAGACCGCCGAGAAGAACTACATCAAGGCTCTGCGCAAAGGCTTGTACAAGGTGATGAGCAAGATGGGTATCAGCACCATCCGCTCCTACCGCGGTGCCAAGATTTTCGAGGCTGTAGGCTTGAGCGAAGAGTTGCTTAAAGCATATTTCGGCACATCTACATCGACCATCGGCGGTATCCGCTTGGAAGAGATTGCCGAAAACTATAAACGCTTCCACGACGAAGGCTTTGCCCTCGAAGACGATGAAGCAATCCTGCCTAACGTAGGTCAGTTCTCATTCCGCAAGGACGGCGAGCGCCACGCATGGAACCCAGAGACAATCTCCACACTCCAGTTGGCAACACGTTTGGGCAGTTACAAGAAGTTCAAGGAATTTACCAACGCCGTTGACCACAAGGCAGAACCGATATTCCTGCGCGACTTCTTCACATTCAAGAAAAACCCGATTTCCATCGACGAGGTTGAACCAGTGGAAGAAATCGTGAAGCACTTCGTGACCGGTGCAATGTCGTTTGGCGCCATCAGCAAGGAGGCACACGAAGCACTCGCCTTGGCGATGAACCGTCTTGGCGCACGAAGCAACACCGGCGAAGGCGGCGAGGACAGCGAGCGCTTCCACGCAGAAGTCGACGGAGTTTCGCTGTCGAGCAAGACAAAACAGATTGCATCCGGACGCTTTGGCGTGACCACCGAATATCTGGTCAACGCCGAAGAGATACAGATAAAAGTGGCACAAGGTGCGAAGCCTGGCGAGGGCGGACAGTTGCCTGGATTTAAGGTAAACGAAGTGATTGCACGCACGCGTCACTCCATCCCAGGCATCTCCCTGATTTCGCCTCCACCTCACCACGACATCTACTCCATCGAGGACCTCGCACAGTTGATTTTCGACTTGAAGAACGTCAATCCGAAAGCAAAAATCAGCGTAAAACTCGTGGCAGAGAGCGGTGTGGGCACAATCGCCGCTGGTGTGGCAAAGGCCAAAGCCGACTTGATAGTGGTTTCTGGTGCCGAGGGCGGCACAGGTGCGTCGCCAGCATCGTCGATGCGCTACGCCGGCATCTCGCCTGAAATCGGTTTGAGCGAGACACAGCAAACCCTCGTGCGCAACGGACTGCGCGGCAAAGTGCGTCTGCAGACTGATGGTCAACTCAAGACCGGACACGACATCATCAGTATGGCTCTTC
This sequence comes from Eubacterium sp. CAG:180, assembly GCA_963590405.1. Taxonomy (GTDB): domain Bacteria; phylum Bacteroidota; class Bacteroidia; order Bacteroidales; family Muribaculaceae; genus Limisoma. The sequence continues at coordinate 5,543 of CAVAPE010000062.1, forward strand.
TCGGAGCAGAAGAGTTCGGCTTCGGCACAACGGTGCTCATCGTGCTCGGCTGCGTGATGATGCGCAAATGCCACTCCAACACCTGCCCTGTGGGTGTTGCTACACAGAATCCAGAATTGCGTGCCCACTTCCGCGGCCATGCCGACTATGTGGTCAACTATTTCCGCTTCCTCGCAGAAGAAGTGCGTGAATACTTGGCAGAGATGGGCTTCCGCAAATTCGATGACATTATCGGACGGACAGACCTCATCGAGACTACCCATTCCGAATACAACGACAAGGCTGCACTGCTCGACTTCTCCCGCATGCTTCACCGCGAGGAGAGCACGGCTGCCATCCACAACACCGAAGAGCAGCAGCACGACATAGACCATGTGATGGACCGCGCAATCATCGAAGCGGCAAAGCCAGCATTGGAGTGCGGCAAAGAGGTGTCGCTTGAATATGCCATCGGCAACACCGACCGCGCCGTTGGTGCAATGATTTCGGGCATCGTGGCAGAGAAATACGGCAACCCAGGACTTGCCGACGAGAGCATCTCTGTGAAGTTCAAAGGCTCAGCCGGACAAAGTTTCGGAGCATTCCTTGCCCACGGCATCAGTTTCAAACTCGAAGGCGAAGCAAACGACTATCTCGGCAAGGGCCTCAGCGGCGGACGCATCGCAGTGATGCCGCCAGTGAGAAGCAACTTTGCTGCCGAGAAGAACACCATCGCTGGCAACACCCTCCTCTACGGAGCGACAAGCGGCGAAGTCTACATCAACGGATGCGCCGGCGAACGTTTCGCAGTGAGAAACTCAGGCGCCATTGCCGTTGTTGAAGGCGTTGGCGACCACTGCTGCGAGTATATGACCGGCGGACGCGTGGTTGTGCTTGGCGAAACCGGACGCAACTTTGCCGCAGGTATGAGTGGCGGCGTGGCATACGTCTGGGACCCAGACCGCAAGTTTGACTATTTCTGCAACATGGAGATGGTGGAACTCTCGCTCATCGAGGATTCTACCGCACGCAAGGAGTTGCACGAACTCATCCGTCAGCACTACCGCTACACGGGTTCTGCCCTTGCACGCCAGATGCTTGACGAATGGAACCGCTTCGTCGACGACTTCATCCAAGTTACGCCGATTGAGTACAAGCGAGTGCTTGCCGAAGAGCAGATGCTCAAACTCCAGCAGAAGATTGCCGAAGTGCAACGCGATTATTAACAGATTCATCACAACAGATTAAAACGAAACAACATAATGGGTAATCCAAAGGCTTTTCTTACCGTCCCGCGCCAAGAGGCTGGCTATCGCCCCATCCACGACCGTATACGCGACTTCGGAGAGGTTGAGCAGACGCTCAACACCTCGGAGCGCAAACTTCAGGCATCGCGCTGCATGGACTGCGGCGTGCCGTTCTGCCACTGGGCATGTCCGCTGGGCAACCGCCCTCCAGAATTTCAGGATGCCATCTACAAAGGTAAATGGCATGAAGCATACGAAATTTTGTCGCTTACCAACGACTTTCCGGAATTTACTGGTCGCATCTGTCCGGCGCTGTGCGAAAAAAGTTGTGTGCTTAAACTCACAGCCGACGCACCTGTAACCATCCGCGAGGATGAGGCAGCAGTGGCTGAGGTGGCATTCCGTGAGGGATATGTCGTGCCGCGCCAACCGAAGCGCAACGGCAAGCGTGTGGCAGTAATCGGCTCCGGACCTGCAGGTCTTGCCACTGCCAACCAACTCAACCACCGCGGATATGAGGTTACGGTCTACGAAAAACTTGAATACATCGGCGGACTGCTGCGTTTCGGCATCCCTAACTTCAAGTTGAACAAGGCTATCATCGACCGCCGCGTGAAGGTGATGGAAGAAGAAGGCATCAAGTTTGAAACCAATGCCGACATCGACATCCTCAACCTTCCGAAAGGCTACGATGCTTACGCCATCTGCACCGGCACTCCGCAAGCGCGCGACCTCAACATCCCTGGTCGCGACCTCAAAGGCATCCACTTTGCCCTCGAGTTGCTCGGACAGCAGAACCGTGTGCTCGCCGGACAGACATTCTCCGACGCAGAGCGCATCACTGCCAAGGGCAAGAAAGTGCTCGTAATCGGCGGTGGCGACACGGGTAGCGACTGTATCGGCACAAGCATCCGCCAAGGCGCAACTGCAGTAACACAAATCGAGATTATGCCTAAACCGCCGGTAGGACTCAACCCAGCCACACCATGGCCAATGTGGCCGCAGGTGTTGCGCACAAGTTCGAGCCACGAAGAAGGTTGCGAGCGCCGCTGGTGCCTGTCGTCGACCAAATTCAACGGCAAGAACGGCAAGGTAGTGAGCGTAGAGGTGGAAGAAGTGGAATGGCAACCTAATCCCGATGGCGGACGCCCATTGATGAAGTCCACCGGCAAGACCGAGACCATCAAGGCCGACCTTGTGCTCCTTGCCATGGGATTTCTCAAGCCTCAGCAACCTGAACTGCCAAGCAACGTGTTTGTAGCAGGTGATGCCGCAACGGGCGCAAGCCTCGTGGTGCGCTGCATCGCTTCCGGACGACAAACGGCTGCCAAGATTGATTCATACCTAACTAAAAAATAAAGAAACCTAAACACGAGCAACACTATGTGTGGAATAGCAGCGATATTCAACATCAGCGACGACACCAAGCAACTGCGAAGCAAGGCTCTTGCCATGTCGAAAAAGATACGCCACCGCGGACCGGACTGGAGCGGCATCTACTGCGGCAAGACAGCAATTCTTGCCCACGAACGCCTCTCGATTGTAGACCCAGAGAGCGGCGGACAGCCATTGTTTTCTCCCGATCGCAAACAAATTCTCGCCGTCAACGGCGAAATCTATAACCACCGCGAAATCCGTCAGCGCTACGAGGGCAAATATGAGTTTGCCACGGGCTCTGACTGCGAAGTAATTCTCGCCCTCTACCGCGACAAGGGCATCAACTTCCTCGAAGAGTTGAACGGCATCTATGCCTTCGCTCTCTACGACGAGGAGGCTGACGATTTCCTCATTGCACGCGACCCGATTGGCGTAATTCCGCTCTACATCGGTCGCGACAGCGACGGCAAGGTCTACTGCGCCAGCGAATTGAAGGCGCTGGAAGGATTTTGCGAGAGTTACGAGCCATTCCTTCCGGGGCACTACTACCGCGGCAGTGAAGGCAAGATGGTGCGCTGGTACAAACGCGACTGGATGGAATACGACGCTGTGAAGGACAACCCTGCCGATGTGAAGCAACTCCACGACGCACTCGAAGACGCAGTGAAGCGCCAGTTGATGAGCGACGTGCCTTACGGAGTGCTCCTATCTGGCGGTCTCGACAGTTCGGTGATTTCAGCCATCGCCAAGAAATTTGCTGCACGACGCATCGAAACCGACAGCACCAAAGAGGCATGGTGGCCGCAACTCCACTCGTTTGCTGTGGGACTGAAGGGTGCTCCCGACTTGGCTAAGGCGCGCGAAGTGGCTGATCACATCGGCACCGTGCACCACGAAATAAACTACACCATTCAGGAAGGTCTCGACGCCGTGCGCGACGTGATTTACTTCATTGAGACATACGACGTTACCACCGTCCGTGCATCCACCCCGATGTATCTCCTTGCGCGAGTAATCAAGAGTATGGGCATCAAGATGGTGCTCAGCGGCGAAGGTGCCGACGAAGTGTTTGGCGGCTACCTTTATTTCCACAAGGCACCAGATGCAAAGGCGTTCCACGAGGAGACCGTAAGAAAACTCTCGAAACTGCACCTCTACGACTGTCTGCGTGCCAACAAATCTCTGTCGGCATGGGGCGTTGAAGGTCGTGTGCCGTTCCTCGACAAGGATTTCCTCGACGTGGCAATGCGCCTCAACCCCGAGGCAAAGATGTGTCCGGGCAAGACCATCGAAAAGCGTATCGTGCGCGAAGCCTTTGCCGACATGTTGCCCGAAAGCGTGGCATGGCGCCAGAAGGAGCAGTTTTCCGACGGCGTGGGCTACAGTTGGATTGACACTCTGAAGGAGGTCACTGCCGCTGCCGTAAGCGACGAGCAGATGGCTCACGCTGCGGAGCGTTTCCCAATCAACCCGCCACAAAACAAAGAAGAATACTACTACCGCACCATTTTTGAAGAATATTTCCCGTCGGAAAGTGCCGCAAAGAGTGTGCCGAGCGTGCCGAGTGTGGCTTGCTCAACAGCCGAGGCACTGGCGTGGGACGCTTCGTTCAAGAATGTCAACGATCCGAGCGGTCGCGCTGTGGCAGGAGTACACGAAGACGCTTACAAGAAATAACTGACAATGCAAATCAACGAGAATTTCCTCCGACTGCCGGGCAATTATCTTTTTGCCGACATTGCCGAAAAGGTGAGAAACTACAAAGAGGCTAACCCGGATGCCAAATTGATACGTCTGGGCATCGGCGACGTGACGCGTCCGCTACCCAAGGCTTCGATTGAGGCTATGCACCGCGCCGTCGACGAACTTGCCGATGCACGCACGTTCCGCGGCTACGGTCCAGAGCAGGGCTACGACTTTCTCCGTCAGGCCATCATCCGCGAAGACTATGCCTCGCGAGGCATCTGCTTGCACGCCAACGAGGTGTTTGTGAGCGACGGAGCGAAGAGCGATTGCGGCAACATCGTTGACATCCTTGGCGACAACGCCATCGGCATGACCGACCCAATCTATCCGGTGTATGTCGATAGCAACGCCATGGCTGGTCGCGCCGGAACGGTCGACAGCCGTGGGCTCTGGAGCGAAATCACCTATTTCCCGTGCAACGCCGAAAACGGCTTTGTGCCCGAAATACCGAAGAGCCACGTTGACGTGATTTACCTCTGCTTCCCGAACAACCCGACAGGCACCACGCTCACCCACTTCCAACTGAAGAAATGGGTGGACTATGCGCTTGCCAACGATGCCATCATCCTCTTCGACGCAGCCTACGAGGCTTTCATCACCGAGGACGATGTGCCTCACTCCATCTACGAGATTAAAGGGGCAAAGCACTGCGCCATCGAGTTCCGCAGTTTCTCGAAGACGGCTGGCTTCACGGGCGTGAGATGCGGCTACACCGTAATCCCCGACCTGCTCACAGTCAAGACTTCCAACGGAAAGACCGTGCAACTGAACCAACTCTGGAACCGCCGCCAATGCACCAAGTTCAACGGCACATCGTATGTGACGCAACGCGGTGCGGAAGCCATCTATTCTCCCGAGGGCAAGGCTCAGGTGCGCGAAACGATTGACTACTACCTCAACAATGCGAAGACTATGCGCAAGGCTTTGACGAAAGCCGGGCTGACGGTCTACGGCGGCGTCAACTCGCCATATCTCTGGGTGCGCACGCCCGACGGCATGACGTCGTGGGAATTTTTCGACCATCTGCTGCGCGACGTCAACATCGTGAGCACCCCTGGCAGCGGCTTCGGTCCGTCGGGCGAGGGTTATCTGCGTCTCACAGCCTTCGGCACCCACGAGGACTGCACAGAAGCGATGGAGCGCATCAGCAAATCGCTGTAGGCGCACCAACGACAGCATAAGTTACACGGCTACCTTGCCCTCCCTTCGGAGGAAAGGTAGCCGCTACTTGTTAAATATGTTAAATAACACAGAAGCGAGCAAACAAAAACACTTCGAAAAATGTTGAAAGGGTATGTAATTCAAAAAATCGCAATTAAGCAAGGTGAATAAGGTGATCGTTTGATAGAACGCGGAAGGTGTCGGTTAGCGATAATAGTATCTTCAAGCACTATCGTTTGTAATTAAGCCTGGCGGGTCTGCTGCCAGGCTTATTTTTTTATCTGTATTTTAGGGGTAAAATGGTGTAGCGGGCGTAATAATCCATAATTTTTATTTACTTTTGCAACAAGAAGGCAGGCAATGCCGTGCCGACTTGTCTACTATAGTGGATTTAATATAAACTATTAAAATTTTCTGATCATAAAAAACTTACAATTACCGATGAAAAAGACCCTGGCTTTAATCCGCCACGACGAATGGCTGGAACCGTATGCCGACGCTATCAACGGGCGGCACGAAGACGCTGTGCGCAAAGAAAAGGAACTCACAGGCAAGGACATGACACTCGTAGACTTTGCCAATGCCCACAAATATTTCGGTCTTCACAAATCACGCTCTGGCTGGACATTCCGCGAATGGGCGCCTAACGCTACGGCTATCTACCTCATCGGCACATTCAATGATTGGAAAGAAACCGATGCCTACGCACTGAAACGCATCGACGGCGGAGTGTGGGAAATCACGCTGCCGAAGGATGCGATGAAGCACGGCGACCTCTACAAACTGAAAATGCACTGGGACGGCGGTTGCGGAGAGCGCATCCCTGCCTACTCCACTCGCACTGTGCAGGACGAGGCTACTAAGATTTTCTCAGCACAGGTGTGGCAACCAGCACGCCCATACAAGTTCAAGATAACTGATTTCAAGCCGCAGACCAACCCGTTGCTCATCTACGAATGCCACATCGGCATGGCGGAGAATAAGGAGGGTGTGGGCACCTACGAGGAGTTTCGCACACAGGTGTTGCCGCGCATCGACAAGGATGGCTACAACGCTATCCAGATAATGGCTATTCAGGAGCACCCTTACTATGGGTCGTTTGGCTACCACGTGTCGAGTTTCTACGCTGCGTCGAGCCGCTTCGGCACGCCCGACGAACTGAAACGCCTCATCGACGACGCCCACAGCCGCGGCATTGCGGTGATTATGGACATCGTGCACTCCCACGCTGTGAAAAACGAAACGGAGGGTCTGGGACGCTTTGACGGAAGTTACAACCTCTACTTCTACGGCGACTCGCGCCGCGAGCATCCTGCATGGGATTCGCTCTGCTTCGACTACGGCAAGAACCAAGTGCTGCACTTCCTCTTGTCGAACTGCAAATTCTGGCTCGAAGAATACAAATTTGACGGTTTCCGCTTCGACGGCGTGACCTCAATGCTCTACTATAACCACGGTCTCGGACAGGCGTTCTCGTCGTACGACGACTACTACAACGGCGGTCAGGACACCAACGCCATCACCTACCTTACGCTTGCCAACAAACTCATCCACAAGGTGAACCCTCACGCAATCACCATTGCCGAGGAGATGAGTGGCATGCCAGGACTTGCCAACAAGGTGAGCGACGGCGGCATTGGCTTCGACTACCGCATGGCGATGGGCATCCCCGACTTCTGGATTAAGACCATCAAGGAGAAGAAGGACGAGGACTGGAAGCCTACGGCAATTTTCTGGGAACTGACCAACCGCCGCGCCGATGAGAAGACCATCAACTACGCCGAAAGCCACGACCAGGCGCTCGTGGGCGACAAGACCATCATTTTCCGCCTCATCGACTCGGAGATGTACTGGCATATGATGGTGGGCGACCACAACATGACCGTGGAACGCGGCATCGCCCTGCACAAGATGATTCGCCTCGTTACGCTCGCCACCATCAACGGCGGCTACCTCAACTTTATGGGCAACGAGTTCGGACATCCGGAATGGATCGACTTCCCACGCGAGGGCAACGGCTGGTCGTATAAGTACGCCCGCCGCCAATGGGACCTCGTGGACCGCGAAGACCTAAAATACAAGTTCCTCGGCAAGTTTGACGAGGACATCATCCACCTGATTCGCTCCAAGCGCAACTTCCAAGCCACACAGGTTGAGAAACTCTGGGACAAGGACGACGACCAAGTGCTGGCATTCAAGCGCGGCGACCTCGTGTTTGTGTTCAACTTCAACCCGTCGCAGTCGTTTACCGACTACGGCATCCTCGCTCCCGAAGGCAGTTACACCCACGTGCTCAACTCCGACCAGAGCATCTACGGCGGCTTCGACAACATCGACAGCAAGGTTGAGCACCTCACCGTCCACGACCCGCTCTATGCGCCCCACGGCATCGGCTGGCTCAAACTCTACCTGCCGGCACGCACGGTGCAAGTGCTGCGCTTCAGGAAATAAACAAGACAATTAATAAGCCCTATTAATTCATCAACCGCGACGATTCTCTCTCTCACTAAAACGTCGCGGTTGTTTTTTATGCACACTATATTGGCGAAGGAAAAGTATTTTCATACTTTTGTATGAAATGACAATATAACACTATGACTCAGGCCAGCAATAATCAAGGCAGAGATTTCTAATTGCCTATTTTTGCAGGCGCATTGGGTTCGTGATTTTTTATTCTTCCTTAATAATCCAGTCGCTGATGGTGCGCTGGGTGCTGTCGAAACTGATGCCGATTTTCACGA
>CAVAPE010000063.1:0-6459 GCA_963590405.1 Eubacterium sp. CAG:180
TAAAAATTTGCAACAAAAGTTGAGATTTTGCTTGCATAATTAAAGATTGTGCGTAACTTTGCAAACAAATAAACACTTTATGCTAACTATGCAACTTACACATCATCATCACCATGCCGTCCTTCCGCTTGAAGAGGTTGGCTGATTGGCCATTGCGTAAGTTTCATATATGATTGACTACGAAACCGGTTGCCCTCTTCTGAGTGTGACCGGTTTCTTTTTTTCATCGACAAATAAAAAAAACAGAAAAGATATGCTACGAATTGCTGTACAATCAAAAGGTCGTCTCTACGATGAGACGATGGAACTCCTTTCGGAGGCTGGTATCAAACTCACGGCGGTGAAGCGTTCGCTTCTCGTGCCAAGTCGCAATTTCCCAGTCGAACTCCTCTTTCTGCGCGACGACGACATCCCCGACTCGGTTGCCACGGGCACTGCCGACCTTGGCATTGTGGGCTACAACGAGGTGCTGGAGAAGCAACGCGAGGTGGAGATTATCAAGCGCTTGGGTTTCAGCCGCTGCCGCATCTCGCTCGCCGTGCCCAATGCAGCCGACTATAAGGATCTTTCGTGGTTTAACGGCAAGAAAATCGCTACGTCCTATCCCGTAATCCTCAAAAAATTCTTTGCCGAACAGGGCATCTCCGCCGAACTCCACGAAATCAGCGGCTCCGTGGAGATTGCGCCGAGCATCGGTCTTGCTGATGCCATCTTCGACATTGTGTCGTCGGGCAGCACGCTCATAAGCAACAACCTGAAGGAGGTGGAAAAGGTAATCGACTCCGAAGCCGTGCTTATCGGCGGCAAGGCTCTCGACGCAGAGAAGAAAGAGGTGCTCGACGAACTCCTGTTCCGCTTCGAGGCAGTCAAGGCGGCGCAGGGAAAGAAATACATATTGATGAACGTGCCGCGCGCCAAACTCGACACCGTGCTCGAAATTCTCCCGGGCATCAAGAGCCCTACAATCCTTCCGCTCGCCGACAACAACTGGTGCTCCGTGCACACGGTGCTGGAGGAGAAATTCTTCTGGGAGATTATCAACAAACTCAAGGCTGCTGGCGCAGAAGGCATCCTCGTGCTGAACATCGAAAAAATGGTATTGTAAGGAATGGCAATGGAAATCAAGATATACAAAAATCCCGATGCCGCACGGCTTGCGGAGTTGCTCAGCCGCAATGCCAAAGGCGTTGCCGACATAGCCGACACCGTGCGCGGCATAATGGACGAGGTGAAGCAGCGCGGCGACGACGCACTGTTTGAACTGGAGCGCCGCTTCGACTGTCCGTCGCTCAGCGACCTGATTGTGAGTGAGGCTGAATTTGACGAGGCAGAACAACTCGTCGACCCTAAACTAAAGGCGGCTATCGAGGTGGCGGAAAGAAACATACGCAAGTTTCATGCAGCGCAGGTGATGACCCCCATCGAAGTGGAGACAACGCCCGGCGTGGTGTGCCGGCAGAAAGCCGTGGCAATCAAGAATGTGGGACTGTATGTACCCGGCGGCAACGCACCGCTGTTTTCCACGGTGCTGATGCTCGCCGTGCCAGCCAACATTGCTGGATGCGCCAATGTGGTGCTCTGCACACCTCCGGGGAAGGACGGCAAGATCAATCCCGCCATCCTCTTTGCTGCCCGATTGGCAGGTGTCGACAAGGTGTTTAAGGTAGGCGGCGCACAAGCCATTGCCGCCATGACCTACGGCACCGCCACCGTGCCGCGCGTCAATAAAATTTTCGGTCCGGGCAACAGATTCGTTATGGTAGCCAAGCAACTGGCGCAAGTGGGCGATGTGGCTATCGACATGCCCGCCGGTCCGTCGGAGGTGATGATTGTTGCCGACGGCGCAGCCAACCCAACGTTTGTCGCTGCCGATTTCCTTTCGCAGTCGGAGCATGGTCCCGACAGCCAGTCCATCCTCGTCACCACCAGCGAAAGTCTTGCATCGGCGGTGGCGTCGGCAGTCAACACCCTGCTCGAACGCCTTCCACGTCAGGAGCACATCAAGCAATCTCTGTCGAAGAGCAGCATCATCGTGGTCGATAGCGACGAAGCGATGATGGAGGTGGCAAACCAGTATGCCCCCGAGCATCTCATCATCAACCACAGCGATGCCGAGAGGCTTGCCGCGATGGTAGAGAACGCTGGCAGCGTATTCCTCGGACAATATGCCTGCGAGAGCGCTGGCGACTATGCCTCAGGCACCAACCACACCCTTCCCACGAGTGGCTACGCCCACGCTTATAGCGGTGTGAACATCGACAGTTTCACCAAAAAAATCACGTTCCAGAGCATCACGGCGCAAGGCATTGCCACCCTCGGACCAGTCATTGAGACCCTTGCCGAGGGCGAAAGTCTGGATGCCCACAAACTCGCTGCGACAGTGCGCATTGAGCAAGTCAACGCTAAAAAATAGGAGGTAAGATTATGGATTTGAAAAAGATTGTCAGGGAAAACATTTATAACCTTGAGCCTTACAGTTGCGCCCGCAACGAGTTCAGCGGCGAAGCATCCGTGTGGCTTGATGCCAACGAAAGTCCGTACAACGAACCATATAACCGCTATCCCGACCCGCTGCAGTTGGAGGTGAAGCGGCTCATCAGCCAGCAGCGCGGCGTGGTTGCCGACCAGATATTTCTCGGCGTGGGCAGCGACGAATGTATTGATATGGTTTACCGCGTGTTCTGCCGCCCCGGCGTCGACAATGTGGTAGCCATCGAGCCCACCTACGGCATGTATGAGGTTTGCGCTGCCGTCAACGACATCGAGTATCGCCGCGCCCCATTGACGGCTGATTTCGCCATCGACATAGAGAAAATCTTCGAGAAGATTGACACCAACACAAAGGTGGTGTGGATTTGTTCGCCGAACAACCCTACGGGAAACGCCTTCTCGCGCGACGCCATCGAGGCTGTCTGCGCTGGTTTCAGCGGCATTGTGGTGGTCGACGAGGCGTATGTCGACTTCTCGACCAAGGGAAGTATGGCAACGCAACTCTATCGCTATCCAAACCTTGTGGTGATGCAGACACTGTCGAAGGCGTGGGCGAGTGCGTCGGTGCGCCTCGGAGCCGCCTTCGCCTCGAAAGAGATTATTGACATCTTCAACAAGGTGAAATACCCCTACAACATCAACCTTCTCACTCAGCGCTATGCCATCGACATGCTCAGCCGCAAGGAGCAGGTGGCGGAATGGGTGGCGCGGCTCGTTGCAGAGCGCAAACGCCTCGCCGAGCGTCTGCCAGCGATTGCCTGTGTGGAAAAGGTGTTTGATTCCGATGCCAACTTCCTGCTTGTTCGCGTGACCGATGCCGATGCTGTCTATGCCTATCTGCAAGGGCGAGGCATCGTGGTGCGCAACCGCAACCGCGTGGCTCTCTGCAAGGGCTGCCTCCGCTTCTCCGTCGGCACGGAAGAAGAAAACAACGCTCTGATTTCAGCACTTGACGAATATGGAAAATAAGAAACGAATACTTTTTGTTGACCGCGATGGGACACTCGTTGTGGAGCCGCCGGTCGACTATCAACTCGACTCGTTGGAGAAACTCGAATTTGTTCCAGGCGTGTTCCGCAATATGCACTTCATCGCCACGACGCTCGACTTCGAACTCGTGATGGTGACCAATCAGGACGGACTCGGCACTGCGTCGTTCCCGATGGAAGACTTCCTTCCGCCGCACGAAAAGATGCTCAAAGCCTTTGAGGGCGAGGGCGTGACTTTCGACGACATCGTGATTGACCGCACTTTCGAACATGAACACAAGCCCACGCGCAAGCCTGGCACGGCGCTGCTCACCAAATACATGACAGGCAACTACGACCTTGCTGGCTCGTTTGTGATCGGCGACCGACTGACCGACATACAGTTGGCGAAAAACCTCGGCTGCAAGGGCATCTTGCTACGCACCGACGGGATGGGTAAGGACGAGTTGGAAAACGCTGGGCTGGCTGAGAGTTGCGCACTGGTGGCAGACTCGTGGGACCGCATAGCCGACTTCCTGCGTGGCGGTAGTCGCACGGCTGAGGTGCACCGCGCCACGGCGGAAACCGACATCCTCGTGCGCCTTGATCTCGACGGTCACGGCGTGTGCGACATCTCCACTGGCTTGGGTTTCTTCGACCACATGCTCAACCAGATTGGCCGTCACGCCGGCTTCGACCTCACGATAAAGGCGAAAGGCGACCTCTACGTGGACGAGCACCACACCATCGAGGACACCGCTCTCGCACTCGGCGAGGCGCTGCGCCGAGCACTCGGCGACAAGCGCGGCATTGAGCGCTACGGCTTTGTGCTGCCCATGGACGACTGCGACTGCACGGTGGCGCTCGACTTCGGCGGACGCCCGTGGCTGGTGTGGGAGGCAGACTTCAAGCGTGAGCGCATCGGCGAGATGCCTACGGAGATGTTCTTGCACTTCTTTAAGAGCCTCAGCGATGCTGCCGCGATGAACCTCTATATCCACGCCGACGGCACCAATGAGCACCACAAAATCGAAGGAATCTTCAAGGCTTTTGCGCGCTCCCTGCGGGCAGCCTCGCGCCGCGACGTGCTACGCTACGAATTGCCCTCGACGAAAGGCGCGTTGTAGCCGATTTTGGCAATAAATTATTACTTTTGCAGCATAATTACGATAATTGCAAACTATGGCATCTAAACTTTGGGAAAAATCCGTGGAAGTGAACCACGATGTGGAGACCTACACCGTAGGTCTTGACCGCGAAATGGACTTGTATCTTGCGCCTTACGACGTGCTCGGCTCAATGGCACACATCACCATGCTCGAAAGCATCGGACTGCTCACTAAGGACGAGTTGGCAAGTCTACTCGCCGAGATGAAGGAAATCTACCACGAAGCCACCGAAGGCAAATTTGTGATTGAAGAGGGCGTTGAAGACGTGCACTCGCAGGTGGAACTGATGCTCACACGCCGCCTTGGCGACATCGGCAAGAAAATCCATTCCGGACGCTCGCGCAACGACCAAGTGATGGTCGACCTCAAACTTTTCATGCGTTCCGAAATCGAAGCCGTGGCTCTCACCACGCAGAAACTCTTCGCCACGCTCATCTCCCAAAGCAACCGCTATAAGGATGTCATCATCCCGGGCTACACCCATCTGCAGGTGGCTATGCCATCGTCGTTCGGCTTGTGGTTTGGCGCATACGCCGAGAGCCTTGCCGACGACCTAATGGTACTTCAGGCTGCCTATCGTGTAACCAACCGCAATCCCCTCGGCAGCGCAGCCGGCTATGGCTCGTCGTTTCCGCTCGACCGCAGCATGACCACACGTCTGCTCGGCTTCGAGTCGATGAACTACAATGTGGTCTACGCTCAGATGGGACGCGGCAAGACAGAGCGAACGGTGGCTAATGCCCTTGCTGGCATTGCCTCTACGGTGTCGCGCTTGGCTTTTGATGCTTGCCTGTTCAACTCGCAGAACTTCGGTTTTATCAAGTTGCCTGACGAATATACCACAGGTTCGTCGATTATGCCCCACAAGAAAAACCCCGACGTGTTTGAACTGACACGCGCCAAATGCAACCGACTTCAGGCGTTGCCCTATCAGATTACGCTGATACTCAACAACCTCCCGTCGGGCTATTTCCGCGACATGCAACTCATCAAAGAGGCATTCCTGCCTGCATTCGACGAGTTGAAGTCCATCCTGACCATGGTCAACGCTATGCTTTCGGAAATCAAGGTAAACACCGACGTGGTGAGCGACGACCGCTATAAATTCATGTTCTCTGTGGAAGAAGTAAACCGCCTCACGCGCGAAGGGATGCCATTCCGCGACGCCTACAAGAAAGTGGGTCTCGACATCGAGGCAGGACGCTTTGAGCCCGTCAAGGAAGTGCACCACACCCACGAAGGCTCTATCGGCAACCTCTGCAACGACCGCATCGAGAAACTCTTTGCCGACACTCTCGCATCGTTCCATTTCGAGGACTACCACCGCGCCATCGACGAACTGATAAAATAGGGGATATGAAACGCGTTCTCAAACTCTTGTCGCTCTGCCTCCTGCTCGCCGTTGCAACGGCTTGCGAGTCGGTCGACAGCCAGCGCATCCCAGCGCTCAACGTCAACATCGACTTGAGTAATGCCGGACTGTGGCAGGTGTATGGCGTGAGCGGCTATGGTCAGTGCCGCATCTTCGACCGCAACCAGCGCATCCCGGCAGATTTCACCTTCACCGACCGCACCTATACTGGCTTCGGCGGCGTGCTTCTCGTCTATGGCATCAACGGACCTGTGGCTTACGACCGCGCGTGTCCCGTGGAAGTGGACAAAAATGTGCCGCTCTATTTCGATTCCGAGACTCTTGAGGCGTTCTGCGCCAAATGCGGCTCGCGCTTCAATGTTTGCGAGGCCGACGGCGTACCCATCAAAGGCAGCGCCCTCGAAAACCGCTACGGCCTGCAGCGCCTGTCGGTCGTTCCCGCCAACGGCGGCTACGTCAT
>CAVAPE010000063.1:7388-13687 GCA_963590405.1 Eubacterium sp. CAG:180
TTTTGTGACCCCGGAGAGGCTCGAACTCTCGACCCAATGATTAAGAGTCATTTGCTCTACCAACTGAGCTACGGAGTCAACGTTTTGTTGATTTCGGTTGCAAAGGTAAGGGCTTTTTTCGTATCTGCAAAATTTTCCGGCAAATATTTTTTCAAAAAAATCCGATTTGTCGGTCATTCGGTTGAATATCAGACTGAAAAAATTAGGCTTTCAGCCGAATAGCGAGATAAAAAAGCTGCGCCCCGAAGCGAAGCACAGCAAAAACCCAATTTAGAGCGGTAGACGAGGCTCGAACTCGCGACCCTCAGCTTGGGAAGCTGATGCTCTACCAACTGAGCTACTACCGCATTGCGGATGCAAAGTTAATGCTTTTTTCGCAAAAACAAAGAAATCAGCAGCCGAAAAGGGCGCGCGTTTGCAGGTGGGGCAAAAAAGTAGTAATTTCGCAGAAAATTTGAAAATTAGATGATTACGCAGGAACAATTAAAAGAGACAGAAGAACGCAAGTTGGCGTTGAGGAGGTATCTTTGACATCGACTCGAAGAAAATAGAGGTCGAAGAAGAGGAACTGCGCACGCATGTGCCGAATTTTTGGGACGACCAGAAGGCCGCCGAGAAGCAGATGCGCAAGGTCAAGGAACTGCACTACTGGATTGACAGTTACAATGAGATAGAAAAGATGGTCGGGGAACTCGAGTTGGGCATGGACTTCGTGAAGGAAGGACTTGTCACGGAGCAGGAACTCGACGAGATGTATCAGAAAACCATAGAACGCTTCGAGGACGTGGAGTTGCGCAACATGCTCCGCCGCGAAGAGGACAAACTGGGTGCTGTGCTCAAAATCAACTCCGGCGCTGGAGGCACTGAGAGTCAGGACTGGGCACAGATGCTGATGCGCATGTATCTGCGCTGGTGCGAAAAGCACAGTTACAAGACCTCGATTGTGCACCTTGTAGAGGGCGACGAGGCAGGCATCAAGTCGGTTACCATCCAGGTGGAAGGCGACTTGGCTTACGGCTACCTCAAGAGCGAAAACGGTGTGCACCGATTGGTGCGCGTGTCGCCGTTCAACGCCCAGGGCAAGCGTATGACGTCGTTTGCCTCCGTCTTTGTCACTCCGCTTGTCGACGACTCGATAGAGGTGAAAATCAACCCTGCCGACGTGTCGTGGGACACCTTCCGCAGCGGCGGTGCTGGCGGTCAGAATGTCAACAAGGTGGAGACGGGTGTGCGCCTGCGCTACAACTACAAAGACCCTGACACCGGCGAGACGCGCGAAATTCTCATTGAGAACACCGAGACGCGTTCGCAACTCGACAACCGCGAGAACGCCATGCGCCTTCTCCGTTCGCAACTCTACGACATGGAATTGCAGCGCCGTATGGCAGAGCAAGCCAAAATAGAGGCAGGAAAGAAGAAAATCGAATGGGGCTCGCAGATACGCAGTTACGTGTTCGATGACCGCCGCGTCAAGGACCACCGCACCGGCTTCCAGACAAGCGACGTGAACGGCGTGATGGACGGCGACATCGACGGCTTCATCAAGGCGTACCTTATGGAATTTGCCGCCAACGGGCAATAACCTTTTCGCCCACGGCAAACAACTAACCAACTAAACGAAAACAAGACCTATGGCTGGTTCAAACTTTATAGACTATGTGAAAATCCTTTGCCGCAGCGGCAAAGGCGGTGCTGGCTCATGCCATTTCCACCGTGCCAAATATGTGCCCAAAGGAGGTCCCGACGGCGGCAACGGCGGCCGTGGCGGACACATCATCCTTCGTGGCAACCGCAACCTGTGGACGCTGCTCCACCTCAAATACCAGCGCCACATCTTCGCCACCGACGGGCAGCCGGGCGGCGAGTGCCGCAGTTTCGGCAAGGACGGCGAGGATAAGATTATCGAAGTGCCATGCGGCACGGCGGTCTACGATGCCGACGATGGCAAGTTCCTATGTGAGGTGACTGACGACGGTCAGGAGATTAAGTTGCTCCGCGGCGGTCGCGGCGGTCTTGGCAACTGGAACTTCAAGTCGCCCACCAACCGCACTCCGCGCTATGCGCAACCAGGAGAGCCGGCGATTGAGAAATCTGTCATCCTCGAATTGAAACTGCTTGCCGATGTGGGACTTGTAGGCTTCCCTAATGCTGGTAAGTCTACGCTTCTGTCGTCGATTTCGGCTGCAAAACCAAAGATTGCCGACTATCCGTTTACCACCCTTGAGCCGAACCTCGGCATCGTGGGCTACCGTGGCGCACAGTCGTTTGTGATGGCCGACATTCCCGGTATCATCGAGGGTGCGAGCGAGGGCAAGGGCCTTGGACTGCGTTTCCTCCGCCACATTGAGCGCAACGCCGTACTCCTGTTTATGGTGCCTGCCGATGCCGACGACATTTGCCACGAATATGAGGTGCTGCTCAACGAGTTGCAGCGCTTCAACCCCGACCTCGTGGACAAGGGTCGCGTGCTGGCAATCACCAAGTGCGACATGCTTGACGACGAACTCATAGCCGAGATGCGTCAGCATCTGCCTGAGGGCGTGCAGACGGTGTTTATCTCGTCGGTTGCTGGACAGGGTCTGGCAGAACTCAAGGATGTGCTTTGGCGCACCATCAACGACGAGGACAACCGCATCCCAACGCGCATCACGCACCGCGACCTCGACATCAAGCACCGCGTGGCTGAGGAAGATGAGTTCATCATCGAGCAGGAAAGCCACGACGAGGAAGAAACTTGGGAAGTGGAATGGCCTGACGAATATTGGGAAGAGGATTTCCAAGATGATTAAACCGCTGAATTTCAACCATACTGTCGGCAGCATCGACGCTTTCACCACGGAGCGCGGCGCTGCCGACGCTGTTTTGCCTTATTCCGGCTTCAACTGCTGCGACTACACTGGCGACGAGCCCAGCCACATTGCCCAGTGTCGCGAGGAACTGTGCCGCAGCCTTGGTATCGATGCCGACCATCTTGTCACGGCGCGGCAGACGCATAGCGCTGAGGTAGCGGTGATTGACAGCGTGCCTACGGAACCGCTTGTAGGCGTGGATGCACTCGTAACGCGCTTGCCGGGCGTTGCGCTTGGAGTGTTTACCGCCGACTGTGTGCCCATCATGCTCTGCGACCCTGCGGCGGGCGTGATTGCAGCCGTGCATGCTGGTTGGCGCGGCACGGTTGCTGGCATCGTCTGTAATGCCGTGAAGGCGATGGAAAGCGTCGGCGCAAATGTGGATAGGATAGAGACGGTCGTAGGACCGTCGATATGCCAGAAATGCTTTGAGGTAGGGGACGAAGTTGTGGCGGAATTTGCACGTCATGCCCTCTCTCTCAATAGCATTATAGTGCGCAATTCCGCCACCTTCAAAGCCCATATTGACCTTGCAGCAGCCAACTGCCATCAGATGGAGCAGAGTGGCGTGCCAAGGCAAAATATCTTGTTGTCGGGGCTATGCACCAAGTGCCGCCCCAGTCAGTTCTTCTCAGCCCGCAACCTCGGCGTCAATTCCGGACGCGTGTTCACTGGCATCATCCGCCATTGACTCGCGGTAAGCCTTAGGCGACATGCCGAGCATGCGCTTCACATATTTTCCGAAAAACGACAGATTGGGGAAGTCGAGTTCGTTTGCCACCTCCTTGATGCTCAACTCGCGTTTTTGGAGTAATCGCCTTATGTCCGCCACGATGGCGTGGTTGATGAGTTCCGAAGCCGTGTGTCCGCTGATTTTCTTGCTCACCGCCGACAGATATTTTGGCGTGACGCACAGGCGGTCGGCATAGGCATCGACTGAGCGCGGACGCGGATAGGTGGTGGACATCATCTCGTAGAATTTGCGGAAGAGCGTCTCCGCCGACGAGTAGTTGGGCGGCGCAACGTTGACAAAACGCTCAAACAGGTCGAGCAACTCAATCATGAAGGCGCGGAAGAGCGACTCCATGACCACATCCTGATGGCGGCACGGGCTGCGCTCGATTTTCGACTGCAGCAGGTCGTAGTACTGCTGGAACAGAGCCATCTCGTCGGGCTGCAGCGGCAGAACGGGGTTTTTGGAAAGAAACATCAGCAAGTCCCATCCGCCGTAGGCGATTGACGACAGTTGCTCCACGAATTTCTTCGAGAGGGCGATGCCCTTGGTCTCGAAATCCAGTGTCGCCGTACTCTTCTCAATTACGATGTCTGGTCGACCGATGAGCATGTCGTTGGCTCCGACCTCGTAGTTGTTGCCGTTGATGCAGATGGAGCCGTGACCCTTCAGGCACACGAGTAGCACAAAGAAGTCCATCTGCGTGGGGACGCTTAGGTTGAAATCCTGGATTTTCTGGAAGAGCGTGATGTCGGTTTTGTACGACATGCACTCCACCTTTACATCGCCGGGGTTGAACATCTTTGTCTTTACCATAATCGCTGAATGAGTTTGTTGTTTCTGTTCTTTTTTTGCACTGCAAAGTAGCAGAAACTTTTCCATTCAGTATTGTTCCAAAAAGGAACTAAATTGGTCTAATAGCGACCAGTGCCATTTTAGTGGTAAATTTGACCACTATTTGCTTTCCGCCAGCCATACACCGAAAATCACGGCAGCAGAGCCGATGAGGGCTATGGTGGTGATGGTTTCGCCAAGCAGGAAATAGGCGGCGATAAATGTTACTATTGCGTTGAAATTGATGTAGTTGGAAGCCTTGACCATACCGATGCGGCGCACCACGGCGTTCCAGATGGTGAAGCAGAGCATCGAGGCGATGATGCCGAGAAAGAGCAGGTTGAAGAACACGGTCGGCTTTACGAGTTGTTCGAAATGGAAACTTATGGGATGGAAAAACGGCACCCAAATGGCCATCGAAACCAGTCCGTAGCCGAACACTTTGCGCGAGATGAACACGTCGCTGTAGCGCTTCGACAAGTCCTTGACCAGCAGGCTGTAGACCGCCCACGTCAGCGCCGCCACAAACGAGAGCAGCGTGCCGTGGAGGTTGAACGCCATCATGTTGCTGCCTTCCCACAGGATGACCACCACGCCGATGAGCGCCACAAGCGAGCCGAGGATTACCCTCTCTGGGCGCTTGGTGCGCTCCGAGCGGTAGAACGCCATGCCGATGAGGGTGGAGAGCAGCGGCGTGAGACTTATGAGGATAGCCACGTTGGAGGCTTGCATCATCTCGAGGGCGGTGTTTTCGGCGATGAAGTACACCGAGCCGCCGAAGAGTGCCGCAGCGATGATTTTCAGTTCGTCGAGCAGCGACGAAGCGAACCATCGTCCCCACGCCATAAACACGATGCACACGTAGGCGAGTAGCGAGCGGTAGATGTAAATCTCCGTGGGCGAGAGGCTGCTGTTGAGCAGCGTCTTGGTCGACACGAAGGTGGTGCCCCACACGCACACAGCAAAGATTGCCAGTAGGTGATACAAGTATGTCGGTTTTGTCTTAGCCATAAGTCATTACGTTTTGTGGTGCTGCTGTGGTGGCAGCCTAAAAAAATGGCGGCTGCCGAAAGGCAACCGCCATTTTATGCTTGTTGTCGGGCCAGTTGCGCCGCCAAATTAGTTGGCTGCTTCTACTGGAGTTACATTGATGAACTTGCGACCGCCTTTACCTTCAGTAAATACGACAGTACCGTCGATCAATGCGAACAAAGTGTGGTCTTTACCCATGCCAACATTCAAACCCGGATGGTGAACAGTGCCACGTTGACGTTTGATGATGTTGCCTGCTTTAGCAAATTGACCACCGAAGATTTTGACGCCCAATCGTTTGCTTTCCGATTCACGTCCGTTCTTAGAACTACCTACACCTTTTTTATGTGCCATTTCTTTAAACTTTTAGTGGTTATGCAACTACGTCTTTAATCTCAACTTGGGTGAAGCATTGGCGATGACCGTTCAAACGGCGATAGCCTTTGCGGCGTTTCTTCTTGAAGACAAGCACCTTGTCACCTTTCACGAGGGGACGTTTAACCTCGCAAACAACTTTTGCACCTTCTACGGTAGGAGCACCAACCTTAACGGCACCGTCGGCATCAATCAAGAGAACCTTGTCGAAGTCGATTGAATCGCCTTCTTTCACGTTCTCGCCGAGATAGTGAACATACAAGAACTTGCCTGCTTCGGCCTTGAACTGCTGTCCCTGAATTTCTACAATTGCGTACATTTAAAATAGAAATATTTTACAATTATGTCCGTGAGGCGGACCCACCCGAGGCGAGCCTCTTTTCAGAGCCTGTTCGGAATTAGCGCACAAAAGTAGCGATTTTCCAGCCAACTTGCAAATATTCTGATATTTATTTTTTAATAGGCTGAAAGCCTTA
>CAVAPE010000064.1:0-13296 GCA_963590405.1 Eubacterium sp. CAG:180
TGTTGCCGCAATAATCGGCAGAAATAACAATAAATGTTTTCTCATAAAATAAGGTTTTATGGGTTTATATTTAGGTTGCTTTGTGTTTTCGACCGCAATGTATGTAATTTTTTCCTATTTGCCAAACAATTTAAGTCATATTTCGATGAAATTGAGTTAAATTGTTCTCCAGATGTTAACAATAATTAATTGCTGTTCTTGCAAAGTCGGGAATCTGTTAGGCAGCAAAA
This sequence comes from Eubacterium sp. CAG:180, assembly GCA_963590405.1. Taxonomy (GTDB): domain Bacteria; phylum Bacteroidota; class Bacteroidia; order Bacteroidales; family Muribaculaceae; genus Limisoma. The sequence continues at coordinate 231 of CAVAPE010000064.1, forward strand.
AAACTGCGCTGTGGGGGATGCCCAAAGCGCAGTCTGTGCTGTTTATGTGATGTTATGGCTTAGAACAATGCCTTGCCTGTCATGTCGGCTGGCTGAGCCATGCCCATAATCTTGAGGATTGAAGGTGCCACGTCGGCAAGGATGCCGTCTTCCACCTTTACGCCCTCTTGCTTTGTGACATAGACAAATGGCACGGGGTTGAGCGAGTGGGCGGTGTTTGGTGTGCCGTCCTCGTTGATGGCGTGGTCGGCATTGCCGTGGTCGGCGATGATGATTACCTCATAGTCGTGAGCCTTGGCTGCCTCGACTGTATCTTTCACGCAGGCATCGATAGCCACAACGGCCTTCTCGATGGCCTCGTAGATGCCGGTGTGACCAACCATGTCGCCGTTGGCGTAGTTGACCACGATGAAGTTGTACTTCTCAGTAGCGATGGCGTCGACGAGTTTGTCTTTAACCTCAAAGGCACTCATCTCAGGCTTGAGGTCGTAGGTGGCAACCTTTGGCGACGGCACGAGGATGCGCTCTTCGCCTTCGTATGGGGTTTCGCGACCGCCGTTGAAGAAGAATGTTACGTGAGCATACTTCTCAGTCTCTGCAATGTGGAGTTGGCTCTTGCCGTTGTTTGCGAGGTATTCGCCGAGGGTGTCCTTTACGTTTTCTTTGTCGAAGAGGATGTGAACGCCAGTGAACGACGAGTCGTAAGGCGTCATGCAGTAGTACTGCAAACCAGGGATGGTGTGCATTCCCTCTTCAGGCATATCCTTCTGGGTGAGCGCGATGGTGAGTTCCTTTGCGCGGTCGTTGCGGTAGTTGAAGAAGATTACGGCATCGCCTTCCTTGATTGTGCCGTCGACGTTGGCATTGACGATAGGTTTGATGAACTCGTCGGTAACGTCTTCGTCGTACGACTCCTGCATTGCCTGAACCATGTCGGTGGCTTTCTTGCCCTGACCTTCAACGAGTAGGTCGTAGGCTTCTTTCACGCGGTTCCAGCGCTTGTCGCGATCCATTGCGTAGAAGCGACCCACGATTGAAGCGATTTCGCCAGCCGACTGCTTGCAGTGCTCCTGCACCTGCTCGATGAAGCCCTTGCCGCTCTTCGGGTCGGTGTCGCGACCGTCCATGAAGCAGTGCAGATAAACCTTTGTCAAGCCGTATTCCTTGGCGATGTCGCAGAGGGCGAAGAGGTGCTCAAGCGAACTGTGGACGCCGCCGTTAGAAGTCAAGCCCATGAAGTGGATGGCCTTGCCGTTCTCCTTGGCGTAAGTGAATGCCGAAACCACTTCCTTGTTCTTCAAAATTGATTTGTCGGCAATCGACTTGTTGATTTTCACGAGGTCCTGATAAACCACACGACCGGCACCGATATTGAGGTGACCAACCTCAGAGTTACCCATCTGTCCGTCAGGCAAACCCACGTTTTCGCCGCTGGCTTGGAGTTTGGAGTGAGGGTAGGTGTTCAAAAGATAGTCCCAGTAAGGAGTTGGGGTGCAGTAAATCACGTCGTCTTTCTTGTGGTCGCCGATTCCCCAACCGTCGAGAATCATCAACAATGCTTTTTTTGCCATAATTTCAATATTGTTTTTTTGTTTGAATTAACTTGTTAATCGCTTGCAAAGTTACAACCTTTGGAGTAGACCTGCAAGCGCTATGTTAAAAACAAAAGCCGTGCCAAAAGTGCTCATTTCAAGAAAAATGACTAATTTCGCACTGCTAATCAAATCACATTCCGTCATTAATCCGCTCTGCTTATGGCCGACAACTATCTTGAAAAGAAATTTGAGGAATATGCCGCCGCAAAGGCTGGCAAGCGCACGGCTCGCCGCATTGCTCCGTCGGGCAGCCGTCAGGGCGTGGTGGAACTGAAATTTCCGCGCCGACGGGTGTTTGTCGCCGTTGATGCGCGAAGGGTGGTGGAGGCGTTCTGCAATGCGTGTTGCCAGACGGCTTTCTGTGCCAATGGAGCGGCGGATGCTATGCAGTTTGCTGAGAGCGTCGGCGCGCAGTGCCACGACGTGAACTGTGCCGACACCGATACCGTTTGCCTCGCAATGGACAAGGCAATGAAGGCGTGGCGCGACATTGAAATTCTCGTCTGCGATGCGCGGAATGCGCAACCTTTAATCCAGCATTTTGAGGCGTTGCGGCAGTCGCTGCCTATGGCGCCCGACTACGGACGCATCATCGTGGTGGGGGAGGACTTCGAACTTCCGTCGGTGCAGCACCACACGGTTAACGGTATTGCCTGCAGCGACGCCGATACGCTCACAGTTGCCAACACTTGCATCTTTCTTTCGCTTCCCGACAGCGACAAAATCAGTGGACAGACAATCCGCATCGGCTAAAACTCAATCTCCAACTGCACAGCAACTGGTTTGTGTGGTCCTGCCGCCGACTTACCTACTGATAGCCCCAACAGCCGCACGGGCGAATGTTCCACATCAACGTCGGCAAGCAGCGACTTGGCTATTGGCAGGATGCGCGACTTTGTGGTGAGTAACGTATCGACAGTGCGGCTACGGGTGATTTGCGTGAAGTCGGAAAACTTCACCTTCAGTGTGAGCACATTCCCCTCAAAACGGCTTTTGCGCAAGCGTTCCACGAGTTCGAGCACCAACTGATAGAGATGCACCGACAGGAGAGCGCGCCGCGATAGGTCGGTGTCGAGAGTGCGCTCGCAGCCCACAGATTTGCGCTCGCGGTCCACCACCACAGGGCGGTCGTCGATGCCGCGTGCAAAGTCGTAGTACACCGTCCCCATCTTGCCGAAGGCATCAACCAGTCCACCGCGCGAATAGGAGCGCAGCAAAGCGCCGTTGTGGATGCCCATCGCATGCATCTTGCGCGCCGTCACCGCACCCACGCCCCAGAATGCTTCAATGGGCAACTTGGCGATGAAGTCGAGTGCCTGCGAGGGGTGGATGGTGCAGAGCCCATTGGGTTTGCGGTAGTCGGATGCAATCTTTGCGAGAAATTTGTTGTACGACACTCCAGCCGATGCCGTCAGATGCAGTTCGTCGGCGATGCGCTGCTTGATTTCGCGGGCGATGTCGACTGCGAGGGTGATGCCTTTCTTGTTGTCGGTCACGTCGAGAAATGCCTCGTCGATCGACAGGGGTTCGATGATGTCAGTATAGTCCTGAAAAATTTCGTGTATGCGCGCCGAGACGGCTTTGTACACATCCATACGGCCTGGAGTGAAGATGAGTTGCGGACAGCGCTTGCGTGCCGTCACCGACGACATTGCACTGTGCACTCCGTACCGCCGTGCCTCGTAACTTGCCGTCGCCACCACGCCCCGCGGACCGTCGTGCCCCACTGCCACGGGCTTACCTCGCAACTCAGGATTGTCGCGCTGCTCCACCGCCGCAAAAAACGCATCCATATCGATATGTATAATCTTCCTATCCAAAGCACTGCAAAGTAAATAAAAAGAATGCGATTTTGCTAAAACGATGTCAATTTATTCGCTGCCATCGAATAAAAAGCGCTTAATTTATTCGCTGGCATCGAATAAAAAATGCGGATTTTATTTTGTGGCATCGAATAAAAATGCCATCTTTGCAACAAAATGAGGCAAATATGGACACCGAACTATTCAGAACTATCATATCGGAAAATCAGGAATACATAGGAACCATTCCTTTGGTAAGCCGTTCTTTCAAGTTGGAGAGAAATGGAAACTATGTGTTTGTGGGCGTGCGGCAGGCTGGCAAATCCTATTTGCTCTACCAGCGCATGCAGCAGATGATAGAAGCCGGCACCAAATTGGAGGATATTGTGTATGTCAATTTCGACGATGAGCGTTTGAAGGGAATGACGGCAATGGACTTCGATCTTATAATTCAGGCTTACCACAGTATGAATGAAGGTGTTCCAGTGTTTTTCTTTGACGAAATCCAGAATGTTGACGGATGGGCTAACTTTGCTCGCCGACTTGTCAACCGCAAATATCAAGTCTATATAACAGGCAGTAATGCCAAGATGCTTAGCCGCGACATTGAGACCGTTCTTGGCGGCAGATATTTAGACAAATTGGTGTTTCCTTACAGTTTTGAAGAGTTCCTGAAGGCTAATGGGGTGGAGTTGACAAAGGGTTGGCAATATGGACGAAAGGCCAACGAACTGCAGCGCCATTTCCGCACTTATTTTGAATGGGGTGGATTTCCTGAACTGGTGAATTTCCAAGAAAAACGCATTTGGCTCAACAGCCTATACAATCGCATATTTTTCAATGATTTGGTGGTGCGCCACAAGATTAAAAACGAGGACGCTTTGCGCCTTTGTGTGCGCAGACTTGCAGAGTGCGTGATGCAGCCGTGCTCGCTCAACCGCCTGTGCCATTTGATTAAGTCAACTGGTACATCGTGCAGCCCGTCTACCGTTATGGAGTATGTCCGCTATCTGCAAGAATCCTGCCTACTGATTTCCTTGCATAACTATGCTTCTAAGTTCGTAGAAAAAGAAACTGTCAAGAAGCATTATTTTGTCGACAACGGTCTGTTGCACTTGTTTATCAACAATCCCGAGACAGCCTTGCTTGAAAATCTCTGTGCCATTACCTTGTACAAGAAATATGCCGAAGGGCTGTATTATTTCAACAAAGACGTGGAGGTCGATTTTTACGTTCCAGGGGAAGACCTTGCCATTCAGGCAAGTTACAGGATGAATAGCGATGCAACCCTCGAAAGAGAAATGAATGCCCTTGCAACTTTAAATTCCATTGAACCGCTCCGTAAGGCGGTTATCATCACTTATGAGGACGAAGGGACTGTAAACTACAAAGGACTGGAAATCGAGTTGAAGCCAGTATGGAAGTGGGTGCTCACAGTCTGATACCATAAAGTGGGCTAATTTTATTCGCTGGCATCGAATAAAAAAGAAAGCGATCATCTGTTGATGTCGCTTCCAAACCACTTTTTTCTTATTTACTCATAAATCATCGCTGACCTATTCGTAGGCTTGCGATGTTGTGGAAAAATACCACATAATTACCTTCATAACAACTTTTTTCATAATCAATTACCTTTAAAAACAAACCTAACAAAAAACTCTATTAATACACTTAAAATCTTTTCTACGCCGCAAATATAAATACAATATTTGAAATATGTGCTATAAAAATATGTTTTATAACACATTTTTGCCGATTTAACACTGTTAATTAAAACTCCGGGGCGGACGAAAGGGTGACGGTTTCGCCTGTGATGGGGTGCTTGAACTTGATGTAACTGGCGTGGAGGCAGAGCCTTACGTCAGCGCAGCCATACAAGGTGTCGCCGTGGATTGGTGCGCCAAGTCCCTCGGGGTGGCTGTAGGCAGAATGCACCCTTAATTGGTGTGTGCGCCCCGTGAGCGGACGAAATTCAACGCGCGTAGTGTCGCCAAAGCGGCTGACCACTCGGTAGCGCGTCACCGCTTCTTTGCCGTGGTCGAAATCCACACGTTGGCGCGGTCGGTCGAGATAGTCGGCTGAAAGAGGAAGATTGATAACGCCCTCGTTGTCAGTGATATTGCCGTCGAGAAGCGCCACATAAGCCTTCTCCACTTCGTGGTTTTCAAACTGGCGGCGTAGGGCGGCAAATGCCTCCTTGGTCTTTGCCACGATGAGAAGTCCCGACGTGTGTTGGTCGAGCCGGTGCACCACCATCAAGCCCTCCGACTGCGGAAATCTGCGGTGCGCCACGTCGGTAACTGATGTGCTGCCGTCGCGCCCCGGTGCCGATAGCATTCCCGACGGCTTGTCAACCACCCACAGGTAGTCGTCCTCGTAGACCGTGTGCAGGTGGTTCTCTATATTGTCGTCTGCTTTAAGAGGATTTGCCTCTACCGCCATTCCCTGCATCATAAAGTTGAGGATAGGTTCGCATTTGCTTTTGCATGCGCCATAGAAAAATCCGTCGCGGCGCACTTCGCCTACGGGCGATTTCCCAATCCAAAATTCGCCCATGGCAATGGGCTTGTAGCCATTGAGCAAGGCATATTGCAGCAACTTCGGCGCAGCACATTCGCCAGCACCAGCAGGCGGCATTTCGCCTCGTGCATCGGCAAAAATCTGCGTGAGCGTGCGCCGCTCGCCAAGTGCATTTACCATGACGAATTGGTCGAAAATCCACCGCTGCAAGTTCTCCGACATAGCGCGGCGCTTCGCCTTCAACGCCGCCACCTCGGCATCGAACACCCTAATGCGGTCGGCGATAGCATCAATGCGCTCCTGATAGCGATGCTTTATGCGGCGCAACTCCGCTTTCTGGAACTGGCTCTCCGCAATCAGAGCACTACAGTCGCCGCCGGCAAGACGCTGGCGGTCGCGCTCCTGCTTGCTCTGCGCCATCAAGGCTTTGTAGTCCTCCACTTTGCGGTCGCGCTCCGCGAGAGCCGATGCCATGGCTTCCGCCATAGCCTTTCGCTCGGCAGACTGCTCAGCCTCCGCAATGCGGTGGTTGATTGTTGTGATTTCCGCCTCTTTGGTCTTAAACACCCCATCGGGCTGCAGGATGTCGTAGACCGCCGGCACGAAGAACGCATGGTCGTTGGAGTGGGCGAGGTTGCCCGAAAAAGCGGCAAGGTAGCCAAGGTCGCCCTCTCCGTTGCGCGCCACAAGCACGCCCATCATCTTGCCCGCTTCCAACTCCTCCTGCCATTCCTTGCGACCGTCGAGATAGCGCCGCAACGACGTTGCCGCAAGGCGCACCAACGGATGAGGCACGTAGAAAAACGGGAAAGTAAACATCTCCGGCACCGTAATGCCAGAGATGTCGCCCTCTATCGTATGAAATCTATTGTCGTTCAATTCATTCTTCTTGATTACCCTCTGCTCGCAGTTCCGTAGGCGTCTTGCCGAAGTAGTGCTTGCAGAAATTGGAGAAATACGACACCGACGAGAAGCCGTAGCGCTGCGCAAGGTCGGTAATCGAGCGGTTGGTGGTCTTGATGTCGGTGAGCATCCGTTCCGCCTTGCGGTCGAGAAGCCATTGTTTCACCGAGGTCTTGAAATGCCGCTTGAACTTGCGCTGGAACGTGGTCACTGGCATGTGGAGTATCGCTGCAAAATGCTTCACGTCGGTAACATTCTCATAGTTGCTCAGCACCATCTGTTCAAATTTGCGGTTGAAGCAGAACAGCGGATAGAAGAACTGCGCAAGTTCGTCCTTTTGGTAATATGAGAACATCAACAAAAACATTTCCTGCTTTTTCGTTTTGAAGTATGCCTGTTCAGTCATTCCGTCGTTGATGCAGTCAAGGGTTGAGTGTACAAAATCCATCACGCGTTCATTGATGGGCAGAGAAATACATTCGTAGGCTTTGCCCTCCTCAAGGTTGCTGTCGTGCATCAGATTGACGAGCGAGTAGTTGGCGCCGAATGGCTCCTTCTCAGAGAAGGACACGGTCATTACGAAACTGCCGGGCTCAATGGATGCAATCAGAGCGGAATTGCACGGTACCAAAGCAATGTTGCCATGCTCCACTACAAGTACGTCGAGTTTGTTGATTTTGAGTTTTGTCTTTCCTTCCAGTACAAAAAACAGTTTTGAATGCAACAACTTTTCCTCAATGAACAATACATCCGATTCCGTTTTCCTGTCAATGATTTTTATAGGCACATCGCCTTGCAACTCTTCGTTTTTTGTCTGTGCTTTAAACTCATTGTAAATAATCATGTGGTAATATCCTCTCTCCTTTTGGTTTACTTACAAAAATAAGGAGTTGTTTTGCAAATACCAAACCGTATACTTTGATTTAAGAAATTTTAAGAACTGCGATTGTGCGGTATTCACTGTCAATAACTGAGGCGGAGGCCTACGGCAAGTTGGAAACTCCAGTCGTTGCGGCGGCGGGCAGGCGATTTGCTGTCGTCGGAGAGGTCGTAGACCACCTGCGGCTCAGCGAAGATGCCGTAGCGGTCGGTGATGTTGAACTGCACACCGGCGCCAGCGTTGATGGAGCCTTGCCAAGGACGGGTGTCGAGGCGCGAACTGCGCGATGCCGATTTCTGCTCCACGCCTGATGCCACGACGGTCTCTTTCTTAGAGGTCGACACGCATTTCTCCACTGTGCCTCCGGCGAGGCCGTAGAGAGTGACGTAGCGCGTGTCGAGGAAGTTGTAACTTACCGTGACCGGCACGCCGATGTAGTGCATCTTGGTTTTCGTCAGATAGTAGTCGCTGGCAGAGCCCGAGCGGCGCTCCGAGGTGGCGGAAGTGTAACTGATGCCCGCATTGATGCCCCAACGCTTGGTGAGCATATAGCGGAACGATGCCGAATAACTCACAGGAAAACTTACCGTCTCGTCGGTAGCCGTCGCCACGTCAATATTGTTTGCCGTCGCTTCAAGATAAGTGTTGCCGAAGTCGGAATTGTCAGCGGAGAGGAGGTAAGTGCTCTGTCCGCGTAGCGGTGCGAAGCCGCTCGACGACGAACTGCTGCCTTGCCCGAAAGTGTTGTTGGCAGACAAAGCCACCTGCATCCGTCCGTCAGTATTCTTGCTTTTCGATGACGGTTGATATTTGTGCGTCTGCACAGAAGAACCCTCGGTTGCTGTCGGCTTTGCGTCGAGAAATTCGCTTGTAGTGCCCATCGGACGCTTGTCGGCGATGCTGTCTGTCGGTGCGGTTTCGCATACCGGCTCTTCGTCGACCGACACCAGCAAAGGTTTCTCCTCCACCTCCGATGCGGCAACCTGCACGGCAGCACTTTGCGTGTGCGCCTCAGTCTCGCTGGCATAGGCAATCAGCGAAGTTGCAGGCTCATCGGATGCTGCAGTGGCATTGTCCTTCGCCGTAAGCGGAGCAGACGGACGCACGGCAACGTTGCCGTCGGTGCGCGACATCAGAAAATACGCCCCGACAACCACCGCCAGGCAAGCCGCCACGGCAACGGCGCGCCACACCATCGGCATTATGCGCCGTCGAGGCTTCGGAACGTCAGCCTCGATGCGTTGCCACAGGTCGGCACTCGGCTCTACCTCCATGCCGTCGACAGCATTGCGAAGCGATTCAAGCCATTTGTCATCGTTTATCTTCATATATTGTTTTCCTTTCTCAGATAATCTTTGATTTTTCTTGCAAGCAAGGCTTTCGCCCTGAAAAGTTGCGACGACGAGGATTTCTCGTTGATGCCCATCTGCTCGGCAATCTCTCGGTGGCTCATCCGCTCGAAGGTGTAGAGGTTGAACACCGTGCGGTAGCCGTCGGGCAGCGAGGCAATCATGCCGAGTATTGCCGATGCAGGTACTCCCGATGCTTCGGGCGCTTCATCCTCGATGTCGTTGTCGCGCACGAGGTCGATGTCCACCGTGTCGAGCGTCTTGTTGCGGCGCAGATAGTCGAGTGCGCCGTTGACCATCACCCTCTTGAGCCACGCCGCCAGCGAGCCTTCGCCGCGGTAGGTGAACTTGCCGAAGTTGGTCAGCACATTGACAAACACGTCGTGGAGCACGTCCTCGGCGGTTTGCCTGTCGGAGAGATAGCGCACGCCGATGGCAAGCATAGCGCTGCCATAGCGTACATACAGTTCCCGGCGCGACCTCTCGTCGCCCCGCCGGCAGCCTTCGTATATCTCTTCCTCGGTCATCATCTCCTTTCACCTTAATAACGCAGATGGCACAAAAATACTGCATCATGCCAAAAAAAATCGCACATCGGCGCAGTAATCTGTAATTTCTGCCGTTTCTTAGACAAAGCAAATCAAAATGGACGAAACAAAACGCAACTTGATTATCGTGATGATCGGCATGATTTCCGCCATGCTTATGTTCTCCGCGTGCGACATGGGTAGCGACGAAATGAACTCAGCCAATTCGTCGTCGGTAATCAACACTACGATAGGCACATTCCTCAAAGAGTCGGACTCCGCATATCTCATCGACAGCGACAAAGGCAACAAGTTGTATGTGACCAACGCCGCCGACCTGCTCAACAACGGCTTCACGCCCGGGCAGCGCATTTATGCTGAGTTTAGCGGCGCCGTAATGCAAGTGCCCTATGTTGGTCCAATCAAGGTGACCTACGCCTATCCTGTCCTTGTCAAGGACATCGCCGTCGCCACTTCCAACATGGCAGACGACCCTATTGATGCCCTCCGCATCTGGAACTCGCGTAACTTTCTCAACATCCAATATATCATTATGACCAGTGGCACATATACCCACAATCTGGAACTTGTCACGGTCGCTGCCCCCAAGCAGAAGGAAGACGGCTACCAGTATTTGGAACTGCGCCACGGACTTAATGGCAACACCCCGATGACCAACTTCGTGGGCATTGCGTCGTTCGACATTTCCAAATACCTTGCCGACTCTTCTCTCAAAGGGTTCATTGTCCGCTACAAGTCGCTCAACGGCAAAGAGACTTTCGCCAAATGCGAACTCGACCGCAACAATAGCGACATCGTGCTCGACCCAGCGCCGAACTCCGAGATGGGGAGCGCATTGCTCGTGGAGTAGGCTCTGATTTGGCACAAAATCCGTCCGCACAACATTTTTTCAGCCCCTCGTGCACCGTTTTTCCAATGGCTTGCATTACATTTGCAGAGAATTAATTCTGAACAGGATGAAACCAAATTTTTTCAAGGGGTTGCTCAACCGCATATTGGTGCTGCTCCGCTACATTTGGCGCGGGTGCGTCAAATTCTGGAAATGGTACAAACGCACTTATAAGAATGCGCGTTGGTATGGAAAAATAGGAATCGCGTTTGCCACCTTCATCGTGGCATTCATCCTCTACCTCATAATGGTCGACATCAACTTCCTGTGGCTTTTCGGACGGTCGCCGAGTCTGCACGACATCGCGCACCCGAAGCAGGAGGAAGCCTCAATAGTATATAGCGCCGACGGCAAAGTGCTCGGCCGCTACTATCGCGAAAACCGCATCCCTGTGGAATACGACGAAATTTCGCCGATGCTCATCAACGCCCTCATCTCCACCGAGGACGAGCGTTTCTACAGCCACTTCGGCATTGATTTCCAAGGCGTCGTGGCTGCCGTCAAGGATATGGCTCTGCACCACGAAGCCCGCGGTGCAAGTACCATCACGCAGCAGTTGGTGAAAAACATGTTCCGCACTCGTACGGAATACTCCACTGGTCTTACTGGCTTCATCCCTGGAGTGCGTCTGCTTGTGATGAAGACCAAGGAATGGGTCACCGCCATAAAACTTGAGATGTTCTACTCCAAGAAGGACATCCTAACGATGTATCTCAACACTGTGGACTTCGGCAGCAACTCGTTTGGCATCCGCACCGCAGCAAAGACATATTTCAACACCACTCCGTCGAAACTGAAGGTTGAGGAGTCGGCAGTGCTCGTGGGCATGCTCAAGGCCACTACCACCTACAACCCTCGCATCAATCCTAAGAACAGCCGCAAGCGCCGCGATGTGGTGCTGAGCAATATGCTCCGCAAGCGGTACATCGACCGTGAGCAATACGACTCGCTGAGTGCAATACCTCTGAAACTGAACTATAGCCCCGAAAAGCCTACCGACGGCCGTGCGCCTTATTTCCGCGACGTGCTCGCCGATGAGTTGCAGAAGGGCTGGTGCAAGGACAACGGCATCGACCTCTACGGCGACGGTCTGCGCATCTACACCACCATTGACTCGCGCATGCAGGAGTATGCCGAGGAGGCTGTGATGAAGCACATGCAGCAGGTGCAACGCAACTTCAAGTCGGACTGGGGCAACGAGAACCCATGGCGCGACGAGAATCGTCAGGAGAAGAAGGGCTTCATTGAGGACATAGCCAAGCGCACCGACTACTACAAGCAACTGTCGGCTCGCTATCCCGACGACCCCGATTCGGTTAACTATTTTATGAACCTTCCGCACAGCGTGAAACTCTTTGACTACACCGCTCCGAACCATGTGCGTCAGGAAATAATGAGTTCGATGGACTCAATCCGCTATATGGTGAAATTTATGCACTGCGCATTCCTTGCTATGGAGCCTGAAACGGGTGCCATCAAGGCATGGGTGGGCGACATCGACTATAACCACTGGCAATACGACAAGGTGACGGCAGAACGCCAGCCAGGCTCTACCTTCAAACTCTGCGTCTATACGGCAGCGATGGAGGCTGGGCTCGGTCCGTGCGACGACCGTGTTGACGAGTGGAAGCAATATGATGCCTACGACAGCGACGGCAAGCCTACGAAATGGGCACCGCGCAACGCCAATGGCTACTACACTGGCGGCGCAATGTCGCTGAAACATGCGTTCTCCAACTCCATCAACTCCGTGGCTGTGGCTGTGGCAAACGAGGTGGGACTCGGCCGTGTGGCTGAGGTGACGCGCAACCTCGGCATCCAGTCGCCGCAGAAGCAAACGCCGGCAATGGCGCTGGGCTCGAACGACGTGACGTTGCTCGAACTTGTGGATGCTTACTGCACGGTGATGAACAACGGTCGCCACAATCCACCGGAATTTGTTACGCGCATCGAGGACAAGAACGGCAAGGTGCTCTACGAGGCTGAGACAGAAAACCGACAGGCCATCACAGAGGAGTCGGCATTCTTGATGCAGCAGATGCTGCTCGCAGGTATGACCGAGCCGGGCGGCACGTCGCAGGCTCTGTGGGGCTACGACATCCACCACTTCGACACCAACTTTGGCGGCAAGACGGGTACCACGAGCAACAACAGCGACGGCTGGTATGTGGGTGTGACCAAGAACCTTGTGGCAGGATGCTGGGTAGGCGGCGAATACCGCAGTGTGCACTTCCGCAGCGGACGCATGGGGCAGGGTAGCCACACCGCGTTGCCTGTGTTTGGCTACTTTATGGAGAAGGTGCTGCGCGACCCGCAACTGGCTAAATACCGCGGCAAGATTTCCGACAAAGCGCCGTTCACCGTATCGCGCCCGTACAACTGCCAAGGCTATGTCGCACCGGTCGACACCACTTTCAACGACAGCACCAACCCCGACCTCATCGAAATACCCGACGAGGAAATCGAACTCGACGGCGACCCCGCCCCCGAGCCCGAACCCACCCCCTCGCAGCAGATTTAAGAATTAAAAATTTGCAACAAAAGTTGAGATTTTGCTTGCATAATTAAAGATTGTGCGTA
>CAVAPE010000065.1:0-13280 GCA_963590405.1 Eubacterium sp. CAG:180
TTAAACGCTTTTTCCAACATTTCTCTTAATTTTGCACTTGCTGTTGGACTCTACAGGACCTGCTTTGTTGTAATTACGGAAAAATTTCAAGAATTATGTTTTGGAAATTAAAAAAAGCAGTAACTTTGCCGCTGACTTTGATATAGAAAAGTAATTTAATCGAAAATAGAAAAGATGAAAGCATTTGTATTCCCCGGTCAAGGGGCTCAGTTTGTGGGTATGGGCAAGGACCTGTACGACAACAATGCAGTAGCAAAAGAACTTTTTGAGAAGGCTAACGAAGTGCTCGGTTTCCGCATCACTGACCTGATGTTTGCTGGCACAGAGGAGGACCTCCGTCAGACTAAGGTTACACAACCAGCGATTTTCCTTCACTCGGTAATCCTCGCCAAGACTCTCGGCGACGAGTTTAAGCCTGATATGGTAGCAGGTCACTCATTGGGCGAATTTTCTGCCCTCGTGGCTGCCGGTGCTCTCTCGTTTGAGGACGGTCTTCGCCTGGTTTCGACTCGTGCACAGGCTATGCAGAAGGCTTGCGAGGCACAGCCGTCGACAATGGCTGCCGTGCTTGGCTTGACCAACGAGCAAGTTGAGGAAATCTGCGCATCAATCGATGCTGTTGTTGCTCCTGCCAATTACAACTGCCCAGGACAGGTGGTAATTTCAGGTGTTGAGGAAGGTATCGACGCCGCTTGCGAGAAGGCTCTCGCTGCTGGTGCACGCCGCGCATTGAAACTCAAGGTTGGCGGTGCGTTCCACTCTCCGTTGATGCAGCCAGCCCACGAGGAACTCGCAGCAGCCATCAACAAGGCTCAGTTTGCAACACCAGTTTGCCCTGTATACCAAAACGTTGACGCAAAGCCTCACACCGACCCTGAGGAAATCAAGAAAAACCTCATCGCGCAACTTACTGCTCCAGTGCTCTGGACACAGATTGTGCAACAGATGATTGCCGACGGTGCCGACGACTTCACCGAACTCGGTCCGGGCGCAGTGCTTCAAGGCTTGATTCGCAAAATCAACCGCGAAGTAGCAACTTCAGGTCGCCAGTAATAGCGCAACCGCATAAACACCGTCAGGGTGCCGAAAGCCGTGGCTTTCAGCACCCTGTCGCGTTTTATAATTCCTATATCAGTTTCTCCTCATTAGATGCCTCTAACAGGTTACAACATCCGTAAAGTTCGACTACTCACTTTAAAGTTTGACTAACTTCTTTCTTGATAAAAATATCGGATATTCAGGTAGTTAGTGGCTTTGTGAGCCGTAAATTCGACTAAGTTTGACTAAAACTTCGACTAAACTTCGACTAAAATCCATCGTTTCCCGTTACTAAGTTGTATCACTCTGTCTTTCTTCATGGCAGCCAACAGATTGCCAACTTTCCTTATCTTCTGTGAAATATCGGTCGGAATATTTTAAAACGGTCGGATTTTCGGTCGGATTGTGGATATTTCGGTCGGATTGGGGAGGGGTGTGTCAAAATTTGGGCTATTTCCTACATCAGTGGGCGCACGATGTCTACTTTGAGCCCGAGCGCATCCATAATGCGGAAGAAAAGTCCCACTCCTGGCTCAATCGAGCCTTTCTCAATGCGTGAGATGTAGGTTTTGTCTGTACCTACTTTCTTTGCGAGGTCGCTTTGGGTCATATGCTCTTGCTTCCTTGCGTCAAGGATTATCTGCCCCACGCAATAAGCGTAAGCCTCACGGTGGAAAGCATCCCGTTCGGGAGTCCCGACTTTTCCGTACTTCTCGTCAAGTATGGCATCGAAGCTGCCAATCTCATTCCTTTCCTGCATAATATTCCTTTTTTAGTTTCAAAGCCATGTTGATTTCTGCCTCTGGCGTCTTTTGCGTTTTCTTTTTGAAGCCATTAAATAGCATCACAATATTGCCGTCGTCGAAAATGAAAAAGACACGGTAGATATTGCCGTTGTGCGATGCTCGGATTTCATACACGCCATCGCGGATGAACTTCACGAACTTTTCGTTCACACGTTCCTGTATCTTGAGCATTGCGAGGACATAGTCAATCTTCTTTTGCGCTCCCGCTTCAAGGGCTCGGTAGAAGGAAATGAAATAGTCCTTATAGAACAATATTCTTCGTTCTGTTTTCATATCGCAAAGATAGGATTAAAAGTTGATATATTTATCAACTTTTCCTCAATTTTTTATGAGAGGATAGAATTAAAAAGTAGGCGCGCCTCGCGGCGGGCCTACTCAATAACCTTTATTTAAATTTACCACTATTAGCCTTTACTTCACTTCCCACGTTTCGCCCGACATTATCATGTCGTGGAGGTTGCGCAGGTGTTTCTTTTCTGTTACGTCGTGGGTCTGGCGGTCAACTTCCTCGTCGTAGACGGGTGCTTCCACATCGCGGATGATGCCGATGGCGAGCGGCAGGGTCTTGCCGTCCATCATGGCGAGTTGCTGATGCAGGAAGTTTGACGGGCAATGGGCGTCGTGCACGAGCACGTCGTCGAGTGTGTAGCCGTCTTCGCCTATGGTCACTGCCTTGAGGAGAAATCCGTCCTGCACAAGTCCCTTGTCCATGTTCTTGCCGAAGAGCATCTTCTCTCCGTGGCGCAGATGGATGGTGTGGTCGGGACGCTGCTCGCGGTCGCTCACGAAACTGTAGATGCCGTTGTTGAAGATCACGCAGTTTTGGAGCATCTCAACTACCGACGCGCCGCGGTGGCGTGCGGCAGCCACCATTACCTCCTGCGAGGTTTTCAGTTCTACGTCGAGGCTACGTCCAAAGAATGTGCCGCGTGCACCAAACACGAGTTCTGCCGGGATGAACGGGTCCTCGGTGGTGCCGTAGGGCGACGACTTCGACACGAAGCCGCGTTCCGACGTAGGCGAGTACTGACCTTTGGTCAGACCATATATGCGGTTGTTTAGCAAAATCATGTTGAGGTTCACGTTGCGGCGCACGGCGTGGATGAAGTGGTTACCGCCGATTGCCAGTCCGTCGCCGTCGCCCGAGATTTGCCATACGGTCATGTCGGGACGAGCCACCTTGAAGCCTGTTGCGATGGCAGCGGCGCGTCCGTGGATGGTGTGGAAGCCGTAGGTGTTCATGTAGTACGGCAAGCGTGAACTACAGCCGATACCTGAAATCACAGCAGTCTTTTCTGGCGCAATGCCGAGTTCTGCCATGGCTTTGTGGAGCACGTTGAGGATGGCGTGGTCGCCGCACCCCGGGCACCAGCGCACTGATTGGTCGCTCTTAAAATCTGAGGCTTGATATTTCTTTTCTTCCATGATTTTATTCCTCCATAATTTTAGTTACGCCATCGACAATCTCCTGTACGAGGAACGGTTGTCCCTGCACTTTGTTGATGCGGCGGATAAGCACGTTAGGGAATTTTGCCTGCAAGAAGTCGGCAAACTGTCCGAGGTTGAGTTCTGCCACAACCACATTCTTGTAGCGAGCGAGCACCTCGGCGGTGTTCTTAGGCAGTGGGTTGATGTAGCGGAAATGAGCCATAGCCACTTTCTTGCCCGAGGCACGCAGTTGGTCCACAGCCTCGTGGATGTGTCCGAATGTGCCGCCCCAGCCGATGACAAGAGTGTCGGCATCGGCGTCGCCGTAAGGCTCCACCTCTGGGATGTCGAGAGCCACGCGGTCCACCTTCTCTTGGCGCAGCAGCACCATCTTCTCGTGGTTGGTAGGTTCGGTAGAGATGGCACCCGTGTGGGAATCCTTCTCCAAGCCGCCGAGGCGGTGGGTGAGACCCTCAGTGCCAGGTATTGCCCAGTAGCGGGCTTTCGTAGCCTCGTCGCGGTCGTAAGGATGCCAGTCGGCCACCTTGTCGGCAGGCACGAAGCGAGGTTTTATGTCGGGATATTCGCCGTCTTCCGGCAAGCGGAATGCCGACGAGCCGTTGCCGATGAATGCGTCGGAGAGAAGCACCACCGGAGTCATGTGCTCGATGGCTATGCGAGCGGCTTCAAAAGCCATGTGGAAGCAGTCTACAGGCGATGCTGCTGCAAGTACCACGATAGGGCACTCGCCGTTGCGGCCGTAGAGAGCCTGACGGAGGTCGGTCTGCTCAGTCTTTGTAGGAAGACCCGTTGAAGGACCGCCGCGCTGCACGTCGATGATGACCAGTGGCAGTTCAGCCATCACAGCCAAGCCGATGCCCTCGCTCTTCAGCGCCAAGCCCGGACCAGAAGTGGTGGTCACCGCCAAGTCGCCAGCAAACGAAGCGCCGATAGCCGAGCAAACGCCCGCAATCTCGTCCTCCATCTGGCACGCCTTCACGCCGAGGTCCTTGCGTTTGGCAAGTTCGTGGAGGATGTCGGTGGCAGGAGTGATAGGGTAACTGCCGAGGAACAGAGGACGACCGGATTTCTCCGATGCGTAGATAAGTCCCCAAGCCGTAGCCGTGTTGCCGTTGACGTCGGTGTATGTGCCTGGGCGCGTGCTGCCGCTCTCAATGCGGTAGGTCGACACCGAGGCATGGATATTGTGACCGTAGTCGTAGCCAGCGTTGAGCACTTTTGCATTGGCTTCGAAGACGGCAGGTTTCTTTGCGAATTTATTCTTGAGCAAGTGGAGCACTGCATCGAGTGGGCGGTCGAAAAGCCAGCACACCAGACCCAGCGCGAAGATGTTGCGGCAGCGGAGCATCGACTTCATGTCGAGCCCAGAGTCGGCAAGCGCACTTTTCACCATTGTGGTGACAGGCACCTCGACGATTTGTGCCTTCGCATCAAGACCAATTTCGTGGAACGGATCGTTGGTTTGGTAGAGCGCCTTCTTGAGGTCCGACTCGCGGAACGAGTCAATGTCCACGATAGCCACGCCGCCCTTCTTCAGGAAGCAGGCATGACGCTTCAGCGCAGCGGCATTCATAGCCACGAGCACATCGGCGAGGTCGCCAGGGGTGTGAACACCCTTACCTATATGCACTTGGAATCCGGAGACACCGCCAAGGGTGCCTTGTGGAGCACGGATTTCTGCAGGATAATCGGGGAAGGTGGAAATCTGGTCGCCCACTCCAGCCGATACGTTTGAGAAAATGTTGCCAGCGAGTTGCATACCGTCGCCAGAGTCGCCCGAGAAGCGGACCACCACATTTTCCAATGTCTTTACGTTGGTCTTTTCTAACATGTTATATTAGGTTTGTTTTTTCAGCCTATAGATTTAGTATCGCAAATGTAGTGCTTTTTAATTTTCTAACACTAATATAATTCTAAAAAATATTAAAAAAGTGGTTATAAAATAAAAAACACTTACTGAACGTTCTGTTGTGTTGGTTTTTTCAGTTCCGGGTAAGATATTCGGGTGTGGTACATGGTGCGGAGTCGTGCAATGAACACCTTCTTCACGGTCTCCACGTCGCGGAAACTCAGCGGCGAGTCCTTCATCAGTCCCTGTGCTATCTGTCCGTCGATGATTTTGTTCACGAGGTTAGAAATCGTCTCGTCGTTGTATTCCTTCATGCTTCGCGAAGCCGCCTCGGTGGCATCAGCCATCATCAGCAGCGACGTTTCCTTGCTGCGCGGGTTAGGGCCTGGATAGGTGTAGGGCGCAGGGTCGACCGGGTTGCCGCCGTTGTTGTTGCACGCAGTGTTGTAGAAATAGCGCGTCACGCTCTTGCCGTGGTGCTCGATGATGAAGTTGCGAATTTCTGCTGGGAGTTTCTCCTTCTCGGCGATGCGCAGACCGTCGGTCACGTGGCGTATCACGATTTTTGCACTCTGCTCCGGGGTGAGCAACGAGTGCGGATTCACGTCGTGCTGGTTTTCGGTGAAGAAGGCAGGGTTGCACATCTTACCGATGTCGTGGTACATCGCTCCCGCTCTCGCCAACTGCGAGTTAGCACCGATTTCGCGGGCAGCCTCCGACACGAGGTTGGACAACTGCACCGAGTGCTGGAACGTGCCCGGGCATTTCTCCGAGAGTTCGAGCAGCAACGGGTTGTTGATGTCCGAGAGTTCGACGAGCGTAACCTTCGACACGAAGCCAAACACCCGTTCAAACACGAAGATAAGTACGTAAGCCAGCGACAGGAGTACCGCGTTGATGACAAAGCACAGGATTATAGTCCACTGTATCTGCGCCACGTTGCCATCCTCGATGATGCGCACGGCAGCGTAGGTAACAGTGTACGCCACGAGCACGCAGAAGGCAGTGCGCAGCAACTGCGACCGCTTGGTGAGTTCCTGAAGAGAGTCGATAGCCACGATGCACGCCACGAGGTGAAGGATGATGAAGTTGAGTTGCGCCTCGCCCGTCTCCACAAGGCTGCAGAGCAACACCTGCACCACCGACACGAAGAAGGCAGTGCGCGAGTCGAAGAACGTAACCAACACTATCGGTATCAGCGTGATCGGGATGAGCATTGGCACATAGACGAAGCGGTGCATCAAGGCATAGCCTGCCACCGTCATTGCCGTAATCATAAACAGCACAAACAACAGTTTGCGCCTGTCGCCGAGAATCGACTCGCGGCGGTAGAGATAGAGATAGCAGTAGAGCAACAGCAACAGCCCGAGCACAGCCACGGTGTAGCCGAGAATCGGATAGTGGTTGCCCGTGTTTTCTTCCGCTTGGAGAATTTTTTCGCATTCCTGGATGGCAAGGGCATCCTGCGCCGTAACCTTCTCGCCGCGCGAAATGATAGACTCGCCCTTGTCGATGACCCTCAGACCCAGCACCGTCTGGCACTGGCTCTTCCACGACTTTTCGGTGTTGACCGCATCGAGCACATAGTTCGGTCGCAGCAGAGTGTTGAAATTCACCGTCGACATCGTAAGTGCCATGTGCGTGCGCGAGTCCACATATTCGTAAGCCTCCTTCGCCGAGCGCATCTTGGCGGTGGAGATGGTGTCCTTAGCCACGTTGCCTTCGAGGATGCGCACCTTGGTCAACTTTCCGCTCTGGATGGAGTCATAGATATTGTTGTCGACGATGCCGTCGTCAAATACCGTCTTCACCGCATCGCGCGCCTCGTTGCGGAAGAGGATCGGTGTCTCCTCAATTTTCTTCAGGAGTTCGACTTCTACGTCCTTGTCGTGAGTGAAATAAGGCACGAATTGCGCCTTTATGCTGTCGCGCTTCATCTTTTCCGTGGCAGCATCGTAGCCGATGGTCAACTGTGCCGGCGCATAGAGGTTGGCCGACATCCACGGCTTGCCCACCTCGTAGGCATATTTCTTGTGGGCACGTCCCGGCACGAAATACACAATCAGGATTAACGCCACGGCAAAGAATGCCACGTGAATCCAGAACTTGTCCGAAAATTTCTTTTTCAAATCACTCATGACAAACGTTTCACTAACTTGTTCTCACGGCAGACTTCACGCCGTCGATTTTCTTGATTTGGCGACACAGTTGGCTCACCACGTCGGCATCCGTGACGCGCACCACGAGAGTGCACGTAAACAACCCTTGCTTAGCCTCGATGCTGAGTTGGCGTATGTTGATGGCCATATTGATGGAAATCTCGTGGATGAGTTCCTGCAGGATGCCCATGCGGTCGATGCCAGCCACCGACAGAGTGGCGAGGAAGGTGGTCGACGACTCTTCCCACTGCGTAGCCACGAGGCGGTTGCCGAAACTGCTCTTCAGGCGTGTAGCCACCTCGCAGTCCATCTTGTGGACCACCACCTCCTGATTGTCGTCGATGTAGCCCACCACGTCGTCGCCCTGGATAGGGTTGCAGCATGGTGCTATCTTGTAGTTGCGCACGCCGTTGATGGAGCGCAACATATAAACTTTCTTCGTGTCGATTACTGGCTTGTCGGCGGTGGGTTGCTCCTGTTCCTCCGTCTTTGTCTCGTCGCTCTGCTTCTTGCTGAACGGCCACAAGCGGTTGAGCAGGCTCTGGCTCTGCTTCTTCGTGAGCGTCTTCACGAGGCTGTCGCTGATTTCCACCGAGCCGTTGCCAAGAGCGATGTAGAGTTCGTCGCGGGTGGCAAAGTTGTAGTGACCCATCAGTTTGGTTACCACGCGGTTAAACTCGTCGGCTGGCGTCTGCTTCACTACCGCTTTCAGAGCCTTTTCGCCCTTCTCCACAATCACCTTGCGCTCCCGGCGCAGGGCTGCGTCGAGGCGTGTCTTTGCGCGTGCCGTACAGATGAGTTGTCGCCATTCCGGCACGGGGCGCTGCGTCTTAGACGTGAGCACCTCCACCTGGTCGCCGCTCTGCAACTTGTAAGAGATAGGCACGAGGCGGTGGTTCACCTTGCCAGCGATGGCGTGCGAGCCGATTTCCGAGTGCAGGTTGTAGGCAAGGTCGAGCACCGTGGCATCCTTAGGCAGCGTGATGAGGTCGCCCTTTGGGGTGAACACGATTATTTCCGTGGCGAAGAGGTTGAGTTTGATGGTGTCTAGGAAGTCCACCGCATTCGGTCCCGGCTCCTTTAGCATGTCGGTGATGGTCTTGAGCCATGTTTCGAGTTCCGACTCCTCGTCGCTCTCGCCGATTTTGTATTTCCAGTGGGCAGCAAAGCCGCGTTCGGCAATGTCGTCCATCTTATGGCTACGAATCTGCACCTCTACCCAGTTGCCGTCGTTGCCCATCACCGTGAGGTGGAGCGCACGGTAGCCGTTGGCCTTCGGCGTGCTCACCCAGTCGCGGGTGCGTGTGGGGTGGAGGCTGTAGATGTCGGTGATGGCAGAATAGATACTCCAGCAGATGTTTTTCTCGTTGTCGTTCTCGTTGCATTCAAACACGATGCGCACGGCATAGAGGTCGTAGACCTCCTCAAACGGCACGTGCTTGGTTTCCATCTTGTTCCAGATGGAGTAGACCGACTTCACGCGCGTGGACAGCGTGTAGACCAACTTCATCCTGTCGAGTTGCTGGCGGATAGGCGCTGCAAAGTCGTTGAACGCCTCCTCGCGGTTGTTCTTGCTCTGCTCGATTTTCTCCGTGATTTCGCGGTACTGCTCAGGGTGCTGGTACTTGAAACTCAGATCCTCCAGTTCCGTCTTGATGGCAAACAGACCCAGGCGGTGGGCAAGCGGCGCGTAGATGTAGAGCGTTTCGCCAGCAATCTTGTACTGCTTGCTCGGGAGCATTGACCCTAGCGTGCGCATGTTGTGCAGGCGGTCAGCCATCTTGATGAGGATCACGCGGATGTCCTCAGTCAT
This sequence comes from Eubacterium sp. CAG:180, assembly GCA_963590405.1. Lineage (GTDB taxonomy): Bacteria > Bacteroidota > Bacteroidia > Bacteroidales > Muribaculaceae > Limisoma. Next base: position 9,115 of record CAVAPE010000065.1, read on the forward strand.
GGTGAGCAGCAGTTTGCGGAAGTTCTCCGCCTGTGCCGACGCCTTGTCGCCGAAGATGCCGCCCGAAATTTTCGTCAATCCGTCCACGATTACGGCAATCTTCTTGCCGAAGTTCATCTCGATGTCCTCCACCGTGTATTCGGTGTCCTCCACCACGTCGTGGAGCAGTGCGGCGCAGATCGACGTAGAGCCGAGGCCAATCTCCTGGCTAACGATTTTTGCCACTGCGATAGGGTGTAGGATGTAGGGTTCGCCCGAACGGCGGCGTATGCCCTTGTGCGCCTCTTTTGCGAAGGCGTAAGCCCGCTTGATAATTTCCACCTTCTTGCGGTGGTTGCTATTCAGATAGCCGTTGAGCACGTCACGAAACGCGTTCTCAATGTTCTGGTCCTCCTGCTCCGGAGTGAGATGTAAGGAGTTATAGTCTATCGTATCCACGTGAATCCGTTTTTAGAAAATTTTAGCCATTTCACAAATTTAGGCATTTAATGGCAGATTATCACTTTTCGCAAAGATTTTTTGCAAAAAAGATAACACATTATAGTTTGCCAGTGAGGAAAAATGCCGTTTTCATCACCCACCGCGGCAGGCGGTAGGCAAGGTAGAAGCACAGTCGGTAAAGGTATGGGATGTTACGGTAGCCCATTATTCCGACGTTGGTTTCCGGATAGGTCGCCTTCCAGCGGTCGATGTCGCAGTGGTGTCCGCGGAGCATCTTGATTTTTGCCGTGAACTTGGCAAAGTTGATGAATTGGGCGTAACGCAGACGGTAGATTTCGGGCTTCGAGGCGAACCACTGCTCCATGTGGTCGACAAACGCCAGATGGTCGGCGAGTACGCGGTCCATGCGCTCCGTTGTTAGGGAGTCGGCGGTTTCTTTGCGGTAGTGGTAGAACGGGCGGTTGTAGATCACTATGCGACGGGTGCAGATGGCGATGCGGAACCACAATCCGAGATCTTCCCAGCAGTTCACGCCTTCAAAGAAGCGCAACTGGTTGTCCTCCACCACGCTGCGGCGGATGATTTTGTTCCACAGCGAGCAGTGAAGAGTGTCGAGCGGCATGTCGTTGAGTTGCGGATAGTCGAGCGACGGAAACGCCACGACCTCCTGCTTGCCTCCGGCTTTGTTGATGAAGAAAGGAGTACACACCACGTCGGCTCCCGTCGACTCCGCCACCCGGAGCATCTTGGCATACATCTCCGGCTCTACCCAGTCGTCGGCGTCGCAGTGCACCACAAACTCGCCTCGGGCGGCATCCATGCCGCGCTGGCGGGCGAAGGCGCTGCCGCGGTTCTCGTCGTTGCGCATTATGGTCACCTGTTCGCGCCGCTGCGGATAGGTGTTGACCACGCTCATCACCTCGTCGGCAGAGCCGTCGGTCGAACAGTCGTCGACAAACACATACTCGATGCCGTGGGTCATGGTTTGGCGCATCAGGGAATGCACACACTCGCTGATGTGTTGCCTTGCGTTATAGAAAGGCACCACAACCGTAAGCCGTATTTCTTCCTTGCCCGATTCCATATCGGCAAAGATAACGATTTAACTCTCAACACAAAAAAATCCGCGTTAAAAAGATAGAATTGCGAATTGTTGAAATTTATAGTGTTAATTTTTTTGAAAAAAATAAATTACTCAGTGCACTGAGTAATTTTACTCAATCCACTGAGTAATTTCTCAGAATGTGGGCTAATATGCTTGCTGTTAGGCTGTTGCTGTTGAGGTGAAAAGCAACGGCGAGGGATATACGCGGGGGATGACGCAATTTTGCTCCCTTTTCAAGCCAGCGGTGTCGCTCGTCGTGGGAGAGAATGGCGTGAAGCCCGAGGAGTTTCTGTGTATGGACTTGCGCGTGCTGTTTGAATAATGGGAAACAGTTTATAACTTTGTGTGCTAAAATCGTATAATTGTGGCAGAAAAGAAGAATGTTGACACTCCGCTGATGAAGCAGTATTTCGAGATGAAGAAAAAGCATCCCGATGCTGTGCTGCTCTACCGCGTGGGCGACTTTTACGAAACTTTTTCAACCGACGCCATCACGGCATCGGAAATCCTCGGCATCACGCTCACCAAGCGCGCCGGCTCCGAACTGGCGGGATTTCCCCACCACGCCCTCGACACTTATCTGCCCAAACTGGTGCGCGCCGGCAAGCGCGTGGCAATCTGTGAGCAGTTGGAGGACCCGAAACTCACCAAGAAACTGGTGAAGCGCGGCATCACCGAACTTGTCACTCCAGGCGTTGCCATCAACGGCAATATGCTCGACTACCGCGAAAACAACTTCCTCGCCGCCGTGCATTTCGGTAAGACAGCCTGCGGCGTGGCTTTCCTCGACATCTCTACTGGCGAATTTCTCACGGCGGAGGGCACTGTCGACTATGTGGACAAACTGCTTGCCAACTTCTCGCCGAAGGAGGTGCTCGTGGAGCGCTCCTGCAAGAAACGATTCGACCAGTCGTTCACTGCCAAATACCTCACCTTCGAACTCGACGACTGGATGTTTACCGACGAGGCTGCCCACGACCGTCTGCTCAAGCAGTTTGAAACGAAAAACCTCAAGGGCTTCGGCGTAGACAAGATGACAAACGCCATCATCGCTTCGGGTGCGGTGCTCTTCTATCTCGATCTCACGCAGCACACCCAGATTTCGCACATCATCTCGCTCGCACGCATCGAGGAGGAGAAATATGTGCGCCTCGACCGCTTCACGGTGCGCAACCTCGAACTGGTGGAGCCGCTGGGCGAGGACGGCAAGAGTCTGCTCGACGTGATTGACCGCACGGTAAGCCCGATGGGCGCGCGATTGCTGCATCGCTGGCTGCTGTTTCCGCTGAAGTCGGCAAAGCAGATACGCGACCGCCTCGACGTGGTGGAATATTTCTTCAAGGACCGCGAAGGGCGCGAACTGATGCAGCGCCAACTGGAACTGGTGGGCGACATGGAGCGCTTGGTGTCGAAGGTGGCTGTGGGACGCATCACGCCGCGCGAGATGGTGCAGATGAAGAATGCGCTCAATGCCATCGCTCCCGTAAAGGCTTACTGTGAGAACTCCGACAACACTGTGCTGCGCTCCTTCGGTGAGCAGATGAATGCGTGTGGCTCTATTCGCGACCGCATCGAGCGCGAACTCAACCCCGACGCGCCCAACGCTACCAACCGCGGCAACGTGATCCGTCCGGGTGTCGACGACGAACTCGACAGTCTGCGCGAGATAGCCTATTCGGGCAAGGACTACCTGCTGAAAATCCAGCAGCGCGAGAGCGAACTCACGGGCATCCCGAGCCTGAAGGTGGCTTACAACAATGTGTTTGGCTACTACATCGAGGTGCGCAACACCCACAAGGACAAGGTGCCGCCAGAATGGATTCGCAAGCAGACGCTTGTCAACGCAGAGCGCTACGTGACCCAAGAACTCAAAGAATATGAGGAGAAAATCCTCGGTGCGGAGGAAAAAATCCTCTCCATCGAGACGCGTCTCTTCAACGAACTGATAGCCGCCGTGGCTACCTATATCCCTGCCATCCAACTCAATGCGTCGCTCATTGCGCGTCTCGACTGCTTGCTGTCGTTTACGCGTGCGTCGCTCGACAACCACTATAATTGTCCCGACGTCAACGACTCGCTCGAAATCGACATCACCGAGGGTCGTCACCCTGTAATCGAGAAGCGCTTGCCGCCAGGCGAATCCTATATCTCCAACAATGTGCATCTGGGCAACGACTCGCAGCAGATAATGATGATTACGGGTCCGAACATGGCTGGTAAGTCTGCCCTCCTGCGCCAAACGGCACTCATCGTGCTGCTTGCGCAGATTGGCTGCTTCGTGCCTGCCGACGCTGCCAGCATAGGCATCGTCGACAAGATTTTCACGCGCGTCGGTGCGTCGGACAACATCTCGCTCGGCGAGTCTACCTTTATGGTGGAGATGAACGAGGCGGCGTCTATCCTCAACAACCTCAGCGAGCGCTCGCTGGTGCTCTTCGACGAACTCGGGCGCGGCACGAGTACCTACGACGGTATCTCAATCGCTTGGGCGATAGTGGAATACATCCACGAGAACAAGCGTTTCCACGCCAAGACACTTTTTGCCACCCACTACCACGAACTCAACGAGATGGCGAAGACCTTTAAGCGCATTGCCAACTACAACGTGTCGGTGCGCGAA
>CAVAPE010000066.1:0-12946 GCA_963590405.1 Eubacterium sp. CAG:180
GCTATCATCGTAGTTGCTGCAACTGACGGTCCTATGCCACAGACTCGTGAGCACATCCTTTTGGCTCGCCAAGTAAACGTACCACGTTTGGTTGTATTCTTGAACAAATGTGATATGGTTGACGACGAGGAAATGCTTGAGCTCGTTGAGATGGAAATGCGTGACCTTCTTTCTTCTTACGAATATGATGGCGACAACACTCCTATCATCCGCGGTTCTGCACTTGGTGCATTGAACGGTGAGGCTAAATGGGAAGAGAAAGTTATGGAATTGATGGATGCAGTTGATACATGGATTCCACTTCCTCCACGTGATGTTGATAAACCATTCTTGATGCCAGTTGAGGACGTATTCTCAATCACAGGTCGTGGTACTGTAGCAACAGGCCGTATCGAAGCTGGTCGCGTTAAAGTTGGTGACGAAGTTCAAATCCTTGGTCTTGGTGCAGACAAGAAATCAGTTGTAACTGGTGTTGAGATGTTCCGCAAGATTTTGGACGAAGGTGAAGCTGGTGATAACGTAGGTCTTCTTCTCCGTGGTATCGACAAGAACGAAATCAAGCGTGGTATGGTTATCTGCCACCCAGGACAGGTTAAACCTCACGATGAGTTCAAGGCTCAGGTTTATATCTTGAAGAAAGAGGAAGGTGGTCGTCACACTCCATTCCACAACCACTACCGTCCACAATTCTACATCCGTACGCTCGACGTAACTGGTGAGATCACTCTTCCAGAAGGTGTAGAAATGGTAATGCCTGGTGACCACGTAACTATCCAAGTTAAGTTGATCACTCCAGTTGCTTGCGACAAGGGTCTTCGTTTCGCAATCCGCGAAGGTGGCCGTACAGTAGGTTCTGGTCAAATCACAGAAATCATTGAATAATACTATTCGATAGTTTCAAAATACAAAAGTCGGCTGGTCAACAGCCAGCCGACTAATATACAGGACTAGCTCAGTTGGTAGAGCACCGGTCTCCAAAACCGGGTGTCGGGAGTTCGAGCCTCTCGTCCTGTGCTAAGAATTAAGAAAATGAAAGTATTTAATAAACTGTTTGCGGATATCCAGGAATCTTATAACGAACTCGTTTATAAGGTTTCTTGGCCAACAAGAACGCAGCTTGTCAACAGCGCAATGATTGTATTGGTAGCTTCCATCATTCTGTCATTGATTATTTGGGGTGTTGACGAGGTGATCAATTTCATAATGGAAACGATTTACGGTTTAGGCAAATAGGTCATGGCAGGTAAAAAAGAATGGTATGTGCTCCGTGCCATATCAGGCAAGGAGGCAAAAGTAAAAGAATTACTTGATGCCCAAATCAAAAATACTTCGCTGGGCAACTATGTGTCTCAAGTATTGATTCCTACTGAAAAGATCTACTCTACCACAAAGGCTGGAAAGAAAGTCGTGAAAGAACGCACTCTCTATTCTGGCTATGTCTTTGTGGAAGCTGAGTTGGTTGGTGAGGTTACCCACATTCTTCGCAACACGACGAATGTGATTGACTTTCTCGGCGGCGGCAAAGGCTCTGAACAGAAACGTCCGGAACCATTGCGTCCAGGGGAAGTTAACCGTATGCTTGGCATAGCCGATGAGCTTCAAGAGGTTGCCGACAGTGATTTGATTGACTACAAGGTAGGTGAGACCGTTAAGGTCAACTACGGTGCCTTCAGCGGCATGATTGGTACAATCGATGAGGTCAACAACGAAAAGAAGAAACTCAAGGTGATGGTAAGCATCTTCGGGCGTAAAACACCTGTAGAGTTGGAAAATTCGCAAGTAGAGCGGGAATAGTATTGTTGTTACGAACAAGACTATGACTGTGATAATTTAACTTATCAAAAACAAAAACAGAAATGGCTAAAGAAATTGCTGGACAGATCAAATTGCAGATTAAAGGTGGTGCGGCAAACCCATCACCCCCAGTAGGACCTGCTTTGGGTTCTAAGGGTATCAACATCATGGAATTTTGCAAGCAATTCAATGCCCGTACTCAAGACAAGGCTGGAAAAGTTCTCCCGGTTGTAATCACTTACTACACCGACAAGAGCTTTGACTTCGTTGTAAAGACTCCTCCTGTAGCAGTTCAGTTGCTTGAGGTGGCTAAGATAAAGAAAGGTTCTAAGGAGCCTAACCGTCAGAAGGTAGCCGAAATCTCTTGGGAACAGGTTAAGACAATTGCAACAGACAAAATGCCGGATTTGAACTGTTTTACTTTAGATTCAGCTATGAAGATGGTCGCTGGTACAGCGAGAAGTATGGGTATCACAGTTAAGGGATCTTTCCCTGAAAACAATTAAAACTTCAATTGACATGGGTAAACTGACAAAGAATCAAAAGTTGGCTTTAGAGAAGATTGAAGCTGGAAAGATTTACACACTGAAGGAAGCAGCCGAAAAAATCAAGGAAATCACCTTTACAAAATTCGATGCTTCATTTGATATCGATGTACGTCTTGGTGTAGATCCTCGTAAGGCTAACCAAATGGTGCGCGGCGTGGTTTCTCTTCCTCACGGAACAGGTAAGCAAGTTCGCGTATTGGTTTTGTGCGCCACTGAGGCAGATCAAGCTGCCGCTAAAGAAGCTGGAGCAGACTATGTAGGTTTGGACGAATATATCGAAAAGATTAAAGGCGGCTGGACTGACGTAGACGTAATTATCACTCAGCCTGCAATCATGGGTAAGATTGGTGCTCTTGGTCGTGTGCTCGGTCCTCGTGGCTTGATGCCTAACCCAAAGAGCGGTACAGTTACTCCTGACGTTGCAAAGGCAGTGAAAGAGGTAAAACAAGGTAAGATTGACTTTAAAGTAGATAAGAACGGTATCGTACACGCTTCTATCGGTAAGGTTTCCTTCACGGCAGACCAAATGGCAGAAAACGCTCGCGAGTTTATCAACACGCTGATCAAGTTGAAGCCGGCCACCGCCAAAGGTACTTATATGAAGAGCATATATCTTTCGAGTACAATGAGCTCAGGTCTGAAGATCGATACAAAATCACTCGATGTGTAACGAATTTTTAAATTAAGAGAATCATGAGAAAGGAAGATAAAGCGATAATTATTGAGAAAATCGGCGAAACTCTTAAGGAGTACAGCTGCTTTTATCTCACCGACACTACCAGCATGGATGCTGAGCAGACAAGTGCTTTCCGCCGCGCCTGCTTCAACGCTGAAGTGAAGATGGTAGTTGTGAAGAATACTTTGCTTCACAAAGCTTTAGAGCAATTAGAGGGTGATTATTCAGAATTGTATCCTGCCTTGAAAGGCACTACCGCAATGTTGTTCTCTAATGTGGGCAACGCTCCTGCTAAGACTATCAAGGAGTTCCACAAGACAGGTTCAGAATTGCCGGTATTGAAGGCCGCTTATGTAGAGGAAACAGTCTATATGGGTGCTGATCAACTCGACGCATTGTCGAAGATCAAGAGCAAGAACGAGCTCATCGCAGAGGTTGTTGCATTGCTCCAGTCACCAGCCAAGAATGTGGTATCTGCTTTGCAGTCATCAGGCAACAAGTTGCATGGTATTCTTGAAACACTCTCCAACAAATAACAAACAAAAAAATAACAATAAAAAATTATACAAAAATGGCAGATTTAAAAGCTTTTGCAGAACAATTAGTTAACCTCTCAGTTAAAGAAGTAAACGAACTTGCTCAAATTTTGAAAGACGAATATGGTATCGAACCTGCTGCTGCAGCTGTAGCTGTTGCTGCTGGCCCTGCTGCCGGCGCTGCCGCTGAGGAAGAGAAATCAGCATTCGACGTAGTATTGAAGAGCGCAGGCGCTTCTAAACTTCAAGTTGTTAAGGCCGTTAAGGAAGCTTGTGGTCTTGGTTTGAAAGAAGCTAAGGACTTGGTTGACGGTGCACCTAGCACTATCAAGGAAGGTCTTGCTAAGGCAGACGCTGAGGCTCTTAAGAAACAACTCGAAGAAGCTGGAGCTGAAGTTGAACTTAAATAATATTGCCTGAAATTCAGGTAAATAGGTTAAGAATCCCCTATAAAGTCGATTCTTAACCTTTTTGTGTTATTTTCAATTTCGGGTTCTATTAATTATATTTTTATGTCAGTTTCAACAGTAAAACCACGCGTAAATTTCGCCTCCGTTAAGAATCCGTTGCCATTCCCTGATTTCCTGGAGATCCAGTTGAAGTCGTTCCACGATTTCCTTCAACTCGACACTCCACTTGAGAAGAGAAAGAACGAGGGATTGTACAAGGTTTTTGCGGAAAACTTTCCAATTGCAGATACAAGGAACAACTTTGTGCTCGAGTTCCTTGACTATTACATTGACCCGCCGAGATATACGATTGAGGAATGTCTTGAGCGCGGTTTGACATACAGTGTGCCTTTGAAGGCCAAATTAAAGTTATACTGCACCGATCCCGACCATGAGGATTTCGACACCGTAATCCAAGACGTTTATCTTGGACCTATCCCTTACATGACAGAAAAGGGTACGTTCGTAATCAATGGTGCAGAGCGTGTTGTCGTTTCACAATTACACCGTTCGCCAGGTGTGTTCTTCGGACAGAGCACCCACGCCAACGGTACTAAGTTGTATTCGGCTCGTATCATTCCATTCCGTGGCTCTTGGATAGAGTTTGCCACTGACATCAACAATGTGATGTATGCTTACATCGACCGCAAGAAGAAATTGCCGGTAACCACATTGTTGCGTGCCATCGGTCTGGACAGTGACAAGGACATCATTGAAATCTTTGGTCTTGCTGAAGAAGTAAAAGTAAATAAGACGAACCTGAAGAAGTGCATCGGTCGCAAGCTCGCTGCACGTGTCTTGAAGTCGTGGGTTGAAGACTTTGTCGATGAAGATACCGGTGAGGTAGTTTCTATCGACCGTAACGAGGTTTTGATTGATCGTGAGACCATCATCGAAGAAGAGCACATCCAGAGTATTCTCGATTCCGGACTGCAGACAATCCTTCTGCACAAGGAAGGCGTCGACATGAGCGACTACTCAATCATCTTCAACACCCTTCAAAAGGACCCAAGCAACTCTGAAAAAGAGGCTATCAACTATGTATATAGACAACTGCGCAACGCGGAGCCACCGGATGACGCGAGCGCACGCGAAGTTATCACCAACCTGTTCTTCTCTGAGAAGCGCTACGACTTGGGTGATGTTGGTCGTTACCGCATCAACAAGAAATTGTCGCTCGGAGTGCCTGAAGAGGTACGCGTGCTGACCCGCGAAGATATCATCGCCATCATCAAGTACTTGATTGAACTTATCAACTCCAAGTCGGATGTCGACGATATCGACCACTTGTCAAACCGTCGTGTACGCACAGTAGGCGAGCAACTCTACAACCAGTTTGGTGTAGGTTTGGCTCGTATGGCACGTACAATCCGCGAACGCATGAATGTGCGCGACAACGAAGTGTTCACACCAATCGACTTGATCAACGCAAAGACCATTTCGTCGGTTATCAACACATTCTTCGGCACCAACGCCCTGTCGCAGTTCATGGACCAGACAAACCCATTGGCGGAAATCACCCACAAACGCCGTATGTCGGCCCTCGGCCCTGGCGGTTTGTCGCGTGACCGTGCCGGATTTGAGGTGCGCGACGTGCACTACACCCACTACGGACGTCTTTGCCCGATTGAGACCCCTGAAGGCCCGAACATCGGCTTGATTTCTTCGTTGTGCGTGTACGCTAAGATTAACAATCTTGGATTTATTGAAACTCCTTACCGTAAGGTAGAAAATAGCAAGGTTGACCTCGACAACAGTCACATCACTTATCTGACTGCCGAAATCGAGGAAGGCCAGATTATCGCTCAGGGCAATGCACCGCTTAACGACGACGGTACGTTTATCCGCAACAAAGTCAAGGCTCGTCTTGATGCCGACTTCCCAGTTGTGGCTCCTGAAGAGGTACAACTCATGGACGTGTCGCCGATGCAGATTGCTTCAATCGCAGCATCTTTGATTCCGTTCCTTGAGCACGACGATGCTAACCGCGCATTGATGGGTTCTAACATGATGCGCCAGGCAGTGCCATTGTTGCGCAGCGAGGCTCCTATCGTTGGTACTGGCATTGAAAAGCAACTCGCCCACGACTCACGCACTCAGGTTATGGCCGAAGGTGCAGGTGTCATCGAGTTTGTTGATGCCAGCGTGATCCGCATCCGCTACGACCGCACGCCTGATGAGGAGTTTGTCAACTTCCAGGATTCTGTAAAAGAATACATCATACCGAAGTTCCGCATGACCAACCAGAGCACCACCATCGACCTCCGTCCAATCTGCAAGAAGGGGCAGCGCGTTGAGAAGGGTATGATTCTTACTGAAGGTTATGCTACTGAGAACGGTGAACTCGCCCTCGGCCGCAACCTCAAGGTTGCCTTCATGCCTTGGAAGGGTTACAACTATGAGGATGCTATCGTGCTCAACGAACGCATGGTGCGCGAAGACATCCTTACCTCTGTCCACGTGAGCGAGTACTCTCTTGAGGTTCGCGAAACAAAACGCGGTATGGAGGAACTCACTTCGGATATTCCAAACGTAAGCGAAGACGCTACTAAGGACCTCGACGAGCGCGGCATCATCCGCGTTGGTGCTCATGTGGTCCCGGGCGACATCCTTATCGGTAAGATCACTCCTAAGGGCGAGAGCGACCCAACACCAGAGGAAAAACTCCTCCGCGCCATCTTCGGCGACAAGGCCGGCGATGTGAAGGACGCTTCGCTCAAGGCTTCTCCTTCGTTGAAGGGCGTTATCGTCAAGACTAACCTCTACGCTAAGGCTCAGAAGAAGAAAGGCAAGGCTGCCAATCTCGAACTTCAGCAAATTGATGAGGAATTCGAGCAGCGTCAGGCTGAACTCAAGGCTCGCTTGATTGAGAAACTCATCACCCTCACCGAGGGCAAGACATCGCAGGGTGTCAAGGATTTCCTCGGCACAGAGGTTATTCCTAAGGGTGCCAAGTTTACTGCTGAATACCTTAAAGGCATTGAGGAGTACGACACAATCAACCTCAGCAAGTGGACAACCGATGCCCACAAGAACGATATGATTCACGCCACTATCGTCAACTATCTCCGCAAGTCGAAGGAAATCGACGCAGAGTTGCGCCGCAAGAAATTCGACGTGTCGATTGGCGACGAACTTCCTTCAGGCATCATGCAACTTGCCAAGGTTTATGTGGCTAAGAAGCGTAAGATTGGCGTCGGTGATAAGATGGCAGGTCGTCACGGTAACAAGGGTATCGTGTCGCGCGTAGTCCGTCAGGAAGATATGCCATTCCTTGCCGACGGTACTCCAGTCGACATCGTGCTTAACCCACTTGGTGTGCCTTCTCGTATGAACTTGGGTCAGATTTTCGAGACCGTGCTCGGATGGGCAGGTCGCGAACTCGGCGAAAAGTTTGCTACACCAATCTTCGATGGTGCAAGTCTCGACGACCTCAACTCGTGGACCGACAAGGCAGGTGTGCCACGCTATGGTAAGACTTACCTCTACGATGGCGGCACTGGCGAGCGTTTCGACCAGCCAGCAACAGTCGGCGTCATCTACATGTTGAAACTCGGTCACATGGTTGAAGACAAGATGCACGCACGTAGCATCGGCCCGTACTCATTGATTACGCAACAGCCGCTCGGTGGTAAGGCACAGTTCGGTGGTCAGCGTTTCGGAGAAATGGAGGTTTGGGCGCTCGAAGCATTCGGCGCATCCCACGTGCTCCAGGAAATCCTGACAATCAAGAGTGACGACGTTGTAGGCCGAAGCAAGGCATACGAGGCAATCGTCAAGGGCGAGCCAATGCCTACTCCAGGTATCCCTGAATCATTGAACGTGCTCTTGCACGAACTCCGTGGTCTTGGTCTTAGCATTAACATGGAATAAAACGACATTAGAATATGGCATTCAACAAAGACAATAGAATAAAAAGTAACTTTTCGAAGATTACGATTGGGCTTGCTTCTCCTGAGGAAATCCTTGAGAGATCCTACGGCGAGGTGCTCAAGCCTGAGACAATCAACTATCGAACTTACAAACCAGAACGCGACGGTTTGTTCTGCGAGCGCATTTTCGGTCCGGTAAAGGACTACGAGTGCCACTGCGGAAAGTACAAACGCATCCGTTACAAAGGCATCGTCTGCGACCGTTGCGGTGTGGAAGTTACAGAGAAGAAAGTGCGCCGCGAGCGCACAGGCCATATCTCTTTGGTCGTTCCTGTTGCCCACATCTGGTATTTCCGCTCGTTGCCTAACAAAATCGGTTACCTCCTCGGTTTGCCGTCGAAGAAACTCGATTCTGTAATCTACTACGAGCGCTACATAGTTATCCAAGCCGGTGCTGCCAAGGAACTCGAAGGTCATGAGGAACTTGATCGCCTCGACCTCCTCTCTGAGGACGAGTACCTCGACATCATGGACAAACTCCCACGCGAGAACTCAATGCTTGAGGACACAGACCCCAACAAGTTCATCTGCAAGATGGGTGCTGAGGCCATCTACGACCTCTTGAAGGACGTAGACCTCGATGGTTTGTCGTATGAGTTGCGCCACCGTGCCGACACCGACTCTTCTCAACAGCGCAAGACTGAGGCGTTGAAGCGCCTTCAGGTTGTTGAGTCGTTCCGCGCGTCGAAAGGCGTCAACAAGCCTGAATGGATGATTCTCAAGGTTGTGCCTGTCACTCCTCCTGAGTTGCGTCCGCTCGTTCCTCTCGATGGTGGACGTTTCGCTACCAGCGACTTGAACGACCTCTACCGCCGCGTAATCATCCGTAACAACCGCTTGAAACGACTTATCGAAATCAAGGCTCCTGAGGTGATTCTCCGCAACGAGAAGCGCATGCTTCAGGAAGCAGTCGACTCTTTGCTCGACAACTCGCGTAAGTCAAGCGTTGTAAAGACTGAAAGCAACCGTCCGCTGAAGTCACTTTCCGACAGTCTGAAAGGTAAACAAGGTCGTTTCCGTCAGAACTTGCTCGGTAAGCGTGTCGACTACTCAGCACGTTCGGTTATCGTCGTAGGTCCAGAACTTAAGATGCACGAATGCGGTTTGCCAAAGGATATGGCAGCCGAACTCTTCAAACCGTTTGTAATCCGCAAACTCATTGAGCGCGGCATCGTAAAGACGGTCAAGAGTGCAAAGAAAATAGTAGACCGCAAGGAACCAATCGTTTGGGACATCCTTGAATATGTAATGAAGGGTCACCCAGTGCTCCTCAACCGTGCACCAACACTTCACCGTCTTGGTATTCAGGCATTCCAGCCACGCATGATTGAGGGTAAGGCAATCCAGTTGCACCCGTTGGCATGTACGGCATTCAACGCCGACTTCGACGGTGACCAGATGGCAGTCCACTTGCCACTTGGCAACGAGGCAGTGCTTGAGGCGCAAATCCTTATGCTCGGTGCTCACAACATCCTTAACCCTGCCAACGGTGCTCCTATCACCGTGCCTTCGCAGGATATGGTGCTTGGTCTTTACTACATCACCAAACTCCGCAAGGGCGACAAGGGCGAAGGTCTCGTGTTCTACGGTCCTGAAGAAGCACAGATTGCCTACAACGAAGGCAAATGTACGCTCCACGCCATCATCTCTGTGGTTGTCGACGACCTCGATGAGAACGGCAACATCGTGAAGACTATGGTCAAGGAAACATCCGTAGGCCGTTTGCTCTTCAACCAGTATGTGCCTGAAGAGATGGGCTATGTCAACACATTGATTTCTAAGAAATCTCTTCGTGACATCATCAGCGCAGTAATCAAGCGTTGCGGTGTTGTTCGTTCGGCTCAGTTCCTCGACGACATCAAGAACCTCGGTTACTACATGGCATTCAAGGGCGGCTTGTCGTTCAACTTGGGCGACGTGCTTATCCCACCGGAAAAGGAAGAATACGTAAAAGAAGGTTACGAGCAAGTTGAAGAAGTGATGAACAACTACAACATGGGTTTCATCACCAACAACGAGCGCTACAACCAGATTATCGATATTTGGACGCATGTCAACTCTCGCTTGACAAGCACATTGATGAAACAACTTACCGCAGCCGACCAGGGCTTCAACCCAATCTTCATGATGCTCGACTCCGGTGCCCGTGGTTCTAAGGACCAGATTCGTCAGTTGGCTGGTATGCGTGGCCTTATGGCAAAACCGCAGAAGAGTGGTGCTGAAGGCGGTCAGATCATCGAGAACCCTATCTTGGCTAACTTTAAGGAAGGCCTTTCAGTGTTGGAGTACTTCATCTCTACCCACGGTGCCCGTAAGGGTCTTGCCGATACCGCATTGAAGACAGCCGACGCCGGTTATCTTACCCGTCGTCTGGTCGATGTGGCACACGACGTGATTATCACCGAGGAAGACTGTGGCACTCTCCGCGGACTCGTCTGCACAGAGTTGAAAAACAACGAAGACGTCGTTGCTACTCTTAGCGAGCGTATCCTCGGCCGTGTGTCGGTTCACGATGTTGTTGACCCTCTTACTGGCGAAATCATCGTTGCCAGCGGTGAGGAAATCAACGATGAGGCAGCAGAGCGCATCGAGAAATCGCCGATTGAGTCGGTTGAAGTTCGTTCGGTGCTCACCTGCGAATCAAAGAAGGGTGTCTGCGCTAAGTGCTATGGCCGCAACCTCTCTACCAACCGCATGGTTCAGAAGGGCGAGGCTGTTGGTGTCATTGCAGCGCAGTCAATCGGTGAGCCGGGTACGCAGTTGACACTTCGTACATTCCACGTCGGTGGTGTGGCTTCCAACATTGCAGCCGTTTCTTCTGTAACATCGCGCTACGACGGTATTCTCGAAATCGAGGAACTCCGCACAGTGCAGACTGAAGAATGCGAAGTTGTTGTAGGTCGTCTGGCAGAAATGCGCATCGTCGATGCCAACACAGGCATTGTGCTTACCAACACCAACATTCCTTACGGTTCTAAACTCTACAAGAAGAACGGTGAGAAGGTAGCGAAGGGCGACGTAATCTGCGAATGGGACCCATTCAACGCTGTCGTTGTCAGTGAGGTCACTGGTAAGGCTCAGTTCGTCAATGTGATTGAAGGTGTTACTTACCGCAAGGAAACCGACGAAACGTCAGGTCTCCACGAAAAGATTATCATCGAGTCTAAAGACCGTACAAAAGTTCCTGAGGTACAAATCGTGGACAAGAACGGTCAGGTGCTCAAGACATATTCATTCCCTGTCAACGCCCACCTGATGATTGAGGACGGCGATGAGGTTAAGGCAGGTCAAGTGTTCATGAAGACTCCTCGTGCTTCTGGTGGCGCTGGTGACATCACCGGTGGTCTTCCACGTGTCACTGAACTCTTCGAGGCACGTAACCCGTCGAACCCTGCTATCGTTTCTGAAATCGATGGTGAGGTTACCTTCGGCAAAATCAAGCGTGGTAACCGCGAAATCAGCGTGACATCGAAACTTGGCGAGGAGAAGAAGTATCTCGTGCCATTGTCGAAGCAAATCCTTGTTCAGGAGAACGACTATGTGCGTGCCGGTACTCCGTTGTCCGACGGTGCTATCACTCCGTCCGACATTCTTAACATCAAGGGCCCGACAGCCGTTCAGGAATACATCGTCAATGAGGTTCAGGACGTCTATCGTATGCAGGGTGTGAAGATCAACGACAAGCACTTTGAGGTAATCGTTCGTCAGATGATGCGTAAGGTGTCTATCCTCGACCCAGGTGATACTCGCTTCCTTGAGCAACAAGTTGTCGACAAGCGCGACTTCATGGACGAGAACGACCGCATTTGGGGCAAGAAGGTGGTTACCGATGCTGGTGACTCTGCCAACGTTAAGGCTGGTCAGATTATCACTGCCCGCAAACTCCGTGACGAGAACTCTGCCTTGAAGCGCAAGGACTTGAAACTCGTTGAAGTACGCGATGCAGTGCCTGCAACATCCGACCAGATGCTTCAGGGTATCACTCGCGCCGCTCTTCAGACTTCAAGTTTCATGTCGGCTGCTTCCTTCCAGGAAACAACCAAGGTGCTCAACGAGGCTGCTATCAACGGCAAGACCGACTACCTCGAGGGCATGAAGGAGAACGTTATTTGCGGTCACTTGATTCCTGCCGGTACAGGTCTGCGCGAATACAACTCGCTGATTGTGGGTAGCAAAGAGGACTTCGAGTACATCGACAAGAGTCTTGACGCCCGCCTTGAGGCTGAAGCAGCAGAAGACGCAGCCAAAATCAAGCGCGCTGAAGAATCTGGCAAGTAAGCCGTAGCGAAATTTATTGAAACTGACTATAGAGGCATCCCTGCGGAGTTCCGTCGGGATGCCTTGCTTTTTTGCGGATTTGAAGCGTACCGCAAAATAAAATTGCGCCGACTCTTATGAGCCAGCGCAATTTTTTTCGTTCCGCAGGGCGGCGGTTAATGCTCAAGATACCAGCGATAGAGGGCTGGAATGCCGTCTTCAAGTTCCATCTTGTGACGCCATCCGAGGGCATGCAGTTTGCTTACGTCGGTGAGTTTGCGCATTGTGCCGTCGGGCTTGGTAGAATCCCATTGGATTTCGCCTTTAAATCCTACTGCCTGACGCACCATCTCAGCCACTTGTGCTATTGTAGCCTCTTTGCCACTGCCTATGTTGATGTGGCAGTTTCGCACTTCAGGATTGTCGCCTTTCAGTTGGTCGAAGTCGATGTTTTCCATCACGTAGACCGAAGCGTCAGCCATATCCTCGCTCCATAGAAATTCGCGGATAGGCTTGCCCGAGCCCCACAATTTTAGCGCACCGTTGAGGATGCCGTATTTGTCGAGCATCGCATCGATAGCCTCATCGCTCGCTTTGCCATCGATGTCGCCCACTGGACGGCGGTCGAGGTCCTTGCGGATGCCTTCGCGGTCGCCCTCCATACGCAGGCGCGCAAGGTGGAGTTTACGTATCATGGCCGGCAGTACGTGGCTGCTCACGAGGTCGAAATTGTCGTTAGGACCGTAGAGGTTGG
>CAVAPE010000067.1:0-12920 GCA_963590405.1 Eubacterium sp. CAG:180
GGCTGTGGCTGCAATATATAAGAAATTAAAAGTCTTCATATTCTTTGATTTTTATTCGGTTGTTACTTTGCGATATGCTCATTGTCGTCAGTCACCGGGTTCCAAGGCACGATGGTGCCAGAAACCTCTGCGGCGGTTCGGCTCAGTTTCACCGTGGTGTAGTGATATTTGTAGCCGCCTCCAAGGGTAGTAGCCATTGTCCAAACGAAAGGAGCGTCATGACCATTGTTGAGGTCAAACTCCAGCACTCGGCTGTCGGCTTCGGTAGGAAGCAGTATTGCCTCGTATTTCTTGCCAGCCGTGGCGGTGTGCATTGTGATGTCGGCAGTAGTGCCATCATTGGAGAGAGTTCCGTCGGCAAGGTTGTAGGTAGCCGTGGTGTTCTGATCCTTCACCTTGATGGTCAAATTGGTAAGGTTATCTTGGGAAAGACCGTCGCCAGGCTGGATGTCGAGGATGAGTTTTGAGAACTGGTGGTTGAAGTTCAGCACGACCTGTGGCTTGGACTTGTTGCAGTTCACCGTCTTGGCATACATAAAGTCAATGGCTTCCTGATTTGTTTGGTCGGCCACGTTGAGAGCCACCTTGTAGTCGTTGACAGTGGTCTGCGGATAGTAAGCATAGAAATCCACATTTCCGTCGATAGGGAAGTAGATGGTCTTTCCGCCACTTACGGGGGCGAAAATATTGCCTCCGTTATTCTGGTAAGCCACGTTGTCAACTCCTTCGCTGATTGTGCTCGTCGACAGAGCCTGGTCGGCTGCAGTCATAAAGATGCCTATTTTGTCACCGTTCGTCCATGCGTCGTCAACGGCACGAGTGCTTATGTTGATGCCGCCAATAAACTGCACTGCGACTTTGTTGCCTTGATTTGTCGGGGCGGTGTCGTCGTTGCATGCCGCCATTGCGCCAGCCATAAGGGCAAGGACAATGAATTTTGTTGTTTTGTTCATATCTGTAATTTTTAAGAGTTATTATTTGATTTCCACTTCATTGTTGAGGTCTGTCCAGTTGTTGATGGTCGCCTCAAGATTCATCTTCGACTGCATCTCGTTGTAGTTGAAACGCAATTCATATTTGCCGCCAATCTTCATCAGCGGGGCGGTGATGTCAAACTCCTGCTGCGTGCCTTCTGGGCTCGTTAGGCAGAGATAGATGTGCGAAGCCTCATTGTCTTTGATTGTAGGCATCAAGCGAACCACTCCGGATTTTATGGTCGTCTCCGCTGCCGTGAGGGTAGGGAGGGCAGTTTCCACAATCGTGGCGTTGGGGGCACCGTATGCTCCATCGCTGTCCTTCTGCGTGGCAAACACCAGTTGGCATGCGTCAAGCACCTTGCCGTTCATCTCCGTGCCCTTGGGCGCGTTGTCTATGATGACTGTCAACTCGGGCAGAACGTTTCTGATGGGAACTGGCACCACATAGTAGCCAGCATTGTCAGCCACCTTTGCGTCGGCGATGCCGAAATAGGCATTGTGGTTAACGTTGGTGTGGCTGGTCAAGCCGATTTGGATATTATTCCAGTTGGTCAGTGTCCTTGTGGCATCGCTGATGGTGAACGGCTCAGTGAGGTTGACCGCCGACAGGATATGGTAGTTGCCCACTGGTAGATGGAAACGCTCGCTTGCCAACTCCTTGGCGTTGCCGTATTGCTTCTCCGTGACCAGCGTGCCGTTGTCGGCATTGAATATCCACACCTTCACGTCGGAGACTTCCGTGCTCTGGTCGGCTTTGTCCTGCCACGTGAGGTAGACCGTCAAGCCACTGTCCTTCTGGTTGTCGTGCACGTCGTGGTCGCAACTTGCGATGAGAAATGGGAGGCATAAAAGCACCCATAACCGAATGTCGAATTTCATTATAGTTTTCATTGTCTTCTTGTTTTATGGGTTACTCGTTGCCTGCTCTCTCTGTGGTTTCCGCTCTGCGGGCTTCTGCAGCCGTTGGAGCGTCATAGTCGCTTCCGTGACCCACGGTCGTGATGCGGCTCTTGTCGATGCCTTTGCCCACGAGCCATGCCTTGACCGCATCAGCGCGCCGCAGCGAAATCCGCTTGTTCACGCTCTTGCTGCCCTTGGTGTCGCACCATCCGGCTATCGTTACCTTCGCATCTGGATTTTCGTTCATCCAGTCGAGGATGGCTTGCAGTTTCTGTGTTTCGCTCTTGCTGATGCGTGTGCTGTTGAAGTTGAAGTAAACCACTGGCAATTCTGCCTTTACCTGTTCTTCTACCTGCGGGCGGACAATTTCTGTTTCCACCTTGTTTGCTGGCTCTTCCTGAGGTTCTTCCGTTACTACCTCTTCTTTAGGTGTAGTTTCTTCCAGAGGAACGAATGGAGTGGTAGTCGGTGTTTCCGCTTTGCTCTTTTTCTTCTTCGAGATGCAGAAGCCGAGTCTTACGCCGCTTTCCCAGACAAAATTGTTCTTGTGCGGATATTCTGGCATTGCATCCATGTGGCTGCCAGTGAGGTTGGTAAGTCCTGAATATATGCCCAATTGAAGCCACGAAGTAAGTCGGTAGCCCACTTGCAGATCGGCACCATAGCCAAGGAGCCACTTGGTAGAACCTTTAGCCACATCCGCACCGTCGGTGATGGTCGTGATGGCGGTTTTTGTGGAAACGGCATAGACGTGCGGCGAAACGGCAAGAGCCCATCGGCTGGAGGCAGTGCGATGGAAGAAGCCGAGGATGTTTACGTTAAGTCTTGCGCCATATTGTCCCATCTGTATGCGGCTCTTTAGATTGGCGTATTGCCAACTATCTATATCGAGAACGCCTCCGTAATAACTCGCTCCGTCGCTGCCAAGCCAGTAGTTGCGATCCACGCAACACTGTCGCGATGCAAGGTTCATCACGCCATATTTGCCCGTCAGTTCTGCCGAGAAAATCGGATTGAAGCGATAACCCACATGTCCGCCGGCTGTCCAGCCAACTCTCGTCTTGTCGTGGGCGAAACTGGAGAAAGTGGAGAAGCCGAACGGCACTCCGCCCTCGATGCCCACATACCAGCCTCGTGGGTTGCTTGCGGCGGTCTTGTCTTCCGCATGCGTATATAGGAAGGGGAGACAAGCGGCAAGGATTGCTAAAGGCAACCTTTTCTTGAAGAAATCACAATGAAGGATTGTTTTTCTTAGTGGATTATTCATAGTTGTGTGTATATTTTATTGTGTGCTGTTTTGTGTTAGGTTTGTCAAATATAGAGGAGCAAAATCATTTTTGCAACAACAGAGCCCCCTTTAACTTACGATTTTGCTGATAGAGCAAGAGATTTTGTCAAAAGTACAAGTCAATTGCTGATAGAGCAAGAATTGTAAGTTTTAGGACATGGTAAATTTACGCATTGTAGCCCTGCAGAAATTTACTAATTTTGCATTATGATAGAAGACGGAATATTCAAAAGGACGGAGTTGCTCGTTGGCGACGGGGTGATGGAAAGGATTGCCGGGACGCGTGTCATTGTTTTCGGAGTTGGCGGCGTTGGCAGTTGGTGTGTGGAGAGCCTGGTGCGCTCTGGCATCAGAAATATCACGATTGTGGATTCGGACTGCGTGTGTATAACCAACATCAACCGGCAGTTGATGGCCACGACCAAGACCGTTGGCATGCCGAAAGTCGACGTGCTGAAACAGCGTCTTCTCGAAATCAATCCGCGCGCCAATATCGATGCACGCCGTGAAATATATTCGGAAGCCACCGTCGACACGTTTAACCTTTCGTCGTACGACTATATTATTGATGCCATCGACAGCCTCGACAACAAGGCGTCGCTGATACGCAACGCGTGTCGCAGTGGGGCAAAATTGTTTTCGTCGATGGGCGCTGCGCTGAAAATGGATCCCACGAAAATCGCCGTTGCTGAGTTCTGGAACGTGAGAGGTTGCCCACTTGCGGCGGCGCTGCGGAAAAAGTTTAAAAAATCGAAAGTGTTTCCGTCGAAGAAGTTCAAATGCGTCTATAGCGAGGAATTGCTGACTAATGCTGGCACCTGCGGCACTTGCGGCACGGCGGAATGCGTGTGCCGAAAAGCGGAGGGCGTCGTTGATGAAAACGATTGGCATGCTGCCAAGGTGCACACCAACGGCACAATGGCTCACATAACCGCCATTTTCGGATTTACCCTCGCTGGGCTGGTGATGGACGACATCTACCGTAAGTCCGCCGCTCAATAGGGCGCAGCAACTGCTGTGTGGACATATTCCGTATATTCAAATTCGAAGTGCGAAAAACTATTGTTTTGTCGAAAGGTTTGCTTAATTTTGTCGTGTCTGGATTTTTCAGATAATATAAGGAATAAAAAGAATGTCCACTATGAAAAATAAAATCTTATTGCTTATGGCGTGTTTCTGCGGCAGTATCACCGCTTGCCTTGGCGGCGTGAAGGTCGATGATTTGGCTGTGCGCGTTGATGGGCAGCGTGAATTTTCATTCAGCGACAAGCGTGCGGGATTTATCTACGGCATGACGGGTGTGAACGACTGGAACGACGGCAATGCTGGATGGAACATCGAAGCGCGCCGCGTGTTTGCCGACTATGCTATTGCTGTCGACGGCAAATGGCTTGACCGCTCCGCTACGGCTGCCATGGTTTATCCCGACAGGTTGGAGCGCGACTATGGCAACGCACGGGAAACACTCAGCCTGGTGGACGACAAAAAAGTAATCGTGCTCGCGGTTGATGCTTCGGCGGCAAAGACCATCAGTGTGCGTCTCGACGGCGACTGGTTGCCGTCCTTGCAAACGGACGGCGGAAAGGCTACGGTGGCACTCACTTCGCATCAGGGCAAAAGTCTTTGCGTGGTGGGGCTTGACGGTTCTGCTGTAACAGCCGATGACCATACTGTAACTGCAAATGCTTCGGCTGGAGGGTTTGTCATTGCCTTTGGCGCGACAGCCGATGTTGATGCCTTGGCTAAAGATGCGGTTGCCAACCATTCGCTTTGGGCGGCACAGCGCAAAGCACGCATCCAGACGCTGCTCGACAAATCTCCTCTCGTTTCGAACTCTGCCAACCTCGACAAGGCGTTGGCGTGGCTCACGATAACCGCCGACGAACTCGTCACGTGGCAGCATGGAGGGTGGGGCATCTATGCTGGCTTTCCATGGTTCACCGACTTCTGGGGGCGCGACATGTTTATAGCGATGCCTGGCACGGTGCTTTGCAGCGGCAATTTCGATGTGGCAAAAAATATCCTCCTCTCGTTTGCAAAATATCAGGACCTTGACAAGAAGTCGCCTACCTATGGGCGTGTGCCTAACAGGCTTAACCTTGAAGGCATACTCTACAACACCACCGACGGCACGCCGCGGTTTGTGATGCAGGTGCTTGACTATCTGAACTATACTGGCGATAAATCGTTTGTCAAGTCAATCTACAAAAATGTGAAAATCGCCACTGATGCGTCGATCGACCTCTATTGCGACGACAACGGCTATCTCACCCATGCAGATGCCGACACGTGGATGGATGCAAAGCGGCAAAGCAAATATCCCTGTTCGCCTCGCGGCAATAGGGCAATCGATATTCAGGCTCTGTGGCACGAACAACTCCTTGCGTCGATAAAATTGGCTGAAGCAACAGGTGACAAGGCGGACGCAAAGCGCTGGCAGGCAGTGGCTGATAAGTTGAAGGTGAATTTCAACCGCGATTTTGTGGTTGGCGGTCGTTTGGTGGACCATCTCAACGCCGACGGCACCGCCGATGCCCAACTGCGCCCGAACACGATGTTTGCCTATTCCCTTTTGGCGGACAGCGCACTTATGCGCTCCGACATCAAGACGATATGGAGCCGACTTACCTATCCGTGGGGCGTGTCGTCGCTCGACCAGATGGACGACCAGTTCCACCCGTGGCACGAACAGTGGCACCGCTACCACAAGGACGATGCATACCACAACGGCACGGTGTGGCTGTGGCTCAACGGTACGGCAATGCAGCGCATGATTGAGTTCGGGCAGGTGGACACTGCTTTCCGCCTGTTTGAGAATATGGATCGCCAAGCACTCGACGAGGGCGCTGTCGGCAGCCTTTCGGAATGCGCCGATGCTTGGTGTCGCCCAGGGCAGACGTGGGCACGCCGCTCGGGCACGTTCCTCCAGTCGTGGAGCAACTCCGAACAGTTGAGGGTGTGGAGCCAATATTTCCTCGGCGTGCGCCCGAATCTGCTCGACGGCAAGATTGTAGTCGCTCCGCGGTTGCCGAAGGCATTGACGCACGTGGATACCTATATTAATATCGGCGACGGAAAGTTGCACTACGAGTATGATCGCAACGGCGACAGCCACACTCTGCGACTTACGTGGTCGGGAAAGACAAGCGTGGCGTTGAACCTCGACATGGAGGGCTATGCTGATTTCGTGCAGCAGATAAAATCGGGCGCGCAGGTTTCGCTTGCGTGGGACGGAAAGGCGCTGACGGTTGATGCCGCTGGCAAAACGGCTAATTTTGCTCCCGACGCTGCCAAGGTAAAGGCGGCTGCCGACAACAATAAGTATTTTGAAGGCATTGATTTTGCGCAGCCTTGCTATCGCGAGAATCTCAAGTCGATGTCGCGCTATTTCAATCCGCCGTT
Organism: Eubacterium sp. CAG:180; assembly: GCA_963590405.1. Taxonomy (GTDB): domain Bacteria; phylum Bacteroidota; class Bacteroidia; order Bacteroidales; family Muribaculaceae; genus Limisoma. Next base: position 6,568 of record CAVAPE010000067.1, read on the forward strand.
GGACTATTTCAGTGTGGAATAGCGGATTGTGTTAAGTAAAGAAATTATCAAAAATCGGAATTATGAAAAATAAATTTTCAGTGGCTCTCAATTTGTTCGCCTTGGCGATTGGTGTACTATTCATCGTATTGTGGGCAAATGGGATGGGCGTGTTCAACCTCGTGTCGATGGTTGTAGGCATCCTGATTATCGTGTTCAGCAGTTGGCTCACGGTGGCTATGATTGCTAAGTTTAAGGAAGGCACAATTCAGCGCGGTGGGCTTATCGGCGGCGCAATACCTTTGGCGTGCAGCCTCGTGCTTGGAATAGCAATGGTTGCAGCAAGCGACGTGTTCGTGAATATATTCTCCTATCTTTTTGCCACGTTGCTGATTATCGGTGCGGTTTACAAGTTCTGGGAAATCCTCTCAGTGAAGAAAACCATTGCCTATCCGTTTTGGGTGTTTATCATGCCAGCGGTGCTTATGGCGTGCGGCATCGTCCTGTTTGCCGTGGGCATAAAGATTGTGCAGCAATGGCTTGCGTTGATTGTTGGCATCGCTTTTGTAGTGTTTGCGTTGCACTCGCTGGTGGAATATGCGCTCTACCGACACATAAAGTCAGCATCCGCAAAGCGCGACGCTACGGATGTGAAGTTTGAAGAAATTCCCGATAAAGAGTAAGCCACTTACTGGCGCAGACGGGTTTCTACATACGAGATAATCTGGTTGAGCACTTCTTCCTCGGGCAAGCGCGACGAGTCGATGCAGAGGTCGTAGGAAGAAGAGTGTCCCCACTCCTTGTCGGTGTAGAAATTGTAGTATTCCGCTCTGAGTTTGTTGTTTTTCTTTGCCAGAGCCTTGGCGTCGTCGAGCGTTAGTCCCTCGATGCGGTTCACGATTCTTTGTGCGCAAGCGTCCTGCGAAGCGCTGATGAAGATGTTGATGCAGTAAGGGTTGTTGCGGAGCAGGAAGTCGGCACAGCGTCCCATGATTACACACGATTCGCGTTCGGCGATGGTGCGGATGGTGTCGCAGATGGTTTTCTGCACGTTGTCGTAGTACGACGACACGGGGCTGGCAGTGAACGGCTGGATGTAGAAGCCGAGGTTCATAGACAAGTTATTGATATAGAACGACGGGAGTTTCTCGTCGTTTTTCTTGAATAGTTCGGGGTTTGCGCCAATCTCTTTGGCTGCCTCGAAGAGGAGTTCCTTGTCGTAGAATTTGATGCCCAGGCGTTCCGCCAATTTCTTGCCTATTACGTGTCCGCCGCTGCCAAACTGGCGTCCCACGCTGATAACGTATTTCTTGCTTTCCATTGCTGTCGAATTTTTTCTATCACAAATATACGTCTATTTTCTCAAAATCCACACCCATAAGTTTTAAAAAGACAAATACAGCAGCAAAATCAGCAAGGAGGAAATCGGTATCACCGTTGATTGTAAGGAATTAGCATCACCATGGATATCCGCATATTAGGCTGAAAGCCTTACACCACCATAGCACTAAGTTTGCAGAGCGGCATTAAGATTGCAAATCGGCGGCATAAGTATAGGCTGAAAGCCTTACACCACCATAGCCCAGGGCAACGCCCTGGGTAGTAGCGTATTAACCAAAACGCCCTGTAAGGGCAACACAAATCACCAACGTTGCTGTTGGTAGTATTGCCCTTACAGGGCGCAAACTACCAAACATCTGTTACCCAGGCGTTGCCCTGGGCTATGGTGGTGTAAGGCTTTCAGCCTATGTCGGACGGAGAGGGGGCGCCCCGTAGGCGGCGCCACCCACATCAGGCGATGCCCTTGATGTGTGGGTGCCACCATCACAAACTTGGCGAAAAAACAAAAGGAAACTCATTGCTGAATTTCCTTTTCTTGGTGGCGGGAGCAGGATTCGAACCTACGACCTTTGGGTTATGAGCCCAACGAGCTACCTCTGCTCCATCCCGCGATGTTTCGTTTACGGGTGCAAAGGTAGCGACTTTTTGAGCAGATTCCAAATTTTTCAGCCACTTTTTTGTTATAAAAATGAGATTTGCGCGCAAGTGATTGTGTTGTAGTGTGTTTTGAAAAACGAAAAGAATGGCGCATTGTGCGCCCGAATTGCCAACTGCAAGATTTGTTGTCCGAGTTGTTGCAATTTCAGCCGCTATTTTTTGTCATAATAAAATAATATGATTAATTTCGCACATAAAATCGGTATTTGTGCAACCGTAATATAGTCAAGTTATATGGGTAATACGAGAGATAAGTTGATAGACATCGCAAGGCAGTTGTTCGCTCATAAGGGTATCGAGAATACCACTATGAACGATATCGCCGTAGCGGCAGAGAAAGGTCGCCGCACAATCTACACTTATTTCAAAAACAAGCGCGACATCTACAACGCCGTTGTGGAGACGGAAAGCGACATCGTTATCGAGAAACTTGGCGAGATAGTAAATCTTCAGATTCCACCCGATGAAAAGTTGATGGAATTTATTTTCCAGCGGTTCGACGCCATGAAAGATTTGGTGCATCGCAATGGTTCGCTGAGAGCAGGATTTTTCCGCGACGTCAGGAAGGTGGAGAGGGCAAGAAAGTCGACAAGTCCGAAGGAAGTTCACATACTGGAATCAATTTTGCAGGAAGGTGTGGACAAAGGAATGTTCAAGATAAAGCATGTAGACAAGACCGCCATGGTGATGCTACTGTGTCTTCAGGGTCTGGATGTGCCCTACATCCGCGACAATTTCAAAGATCTTGACATCGAGAAGGACAAACTTAGGGACTATTTGAGCGACTTCATTTTCTCAGGCATAAAACAGAAATAACAAATAAAAATCTAATCTATGTTTATCAACGCAACCGGATACTACATTCCCCAGACACGAATTCCCAACAGTTATTTTCTCGAACTCAACGGCTTGACCGACGAGTGGATACGCCACCGCACGGGCATTGTTACCCGATCAAGGGCAGGAGAGGGCGAGAACCAGAACACTATGGGAATCAATGCCATTGACAACGCCATCGAACAACTGCCGTACGATGCGGCAGAGGTCGACTTGGTGATTTCGGCAGCCTATGCACCCTACGACACCGTTGCCACGTTGGCTCACATAGCCCAACGCAAATACGGCATGAAGGATGCTCGAGCAGTGGCTGTGACTGCTGCATGCTCGTCGTTTGTCAACGCTCTGGAGATTGTTGAAGGCTATTTTGCCATGGGCAAGTCGTCGAAGGCTTTGATTGTGTGCTCGGAGCACAACTCGTATTATGCCAACGAGGCAGACAAGAGCAACGGACACCTTTGGGGCGACGCTGCGGTGGCTTATTTCCTGTCGAAGGACAGAATAGCCGAATCCGATTTGGAGATAAAGACTATCTATACCCACGGACTTGGACATCTTGGCAAAGGTCCGGAAGGCGTGCGCCTGCGTCCGCATGAAGACGGCATCGCAATGCCCGACGGCAGGGACGTGTTTGTGCACGGCTGCAAATATCTGGTAAAGGCTCTTGGCGTAGTGTCGAAAGCCAACGGCATCAAGACCACCGACCTCGACTATATCATCTGCCATCAGGGCAACAAGCGCATTGTGGTCAACATTGCGCACCATCTCAAGTTGGACCTTTCGCGCTTCCTCAACAACATCGAGGAACTCGGAAACACGGGATCGGCAAGTTGCGCGTTGGTGTTTGCCCAAAACCGCGGCTTGTTTAAGAAAGGACAGCGGATTGGACTTGCAGTGTTTGGCGGAGGCTATTCGTGCGGGTCGTTTTTGGTTGAAATTTAAGAATAACTTTTTTTAATTATTATAATAGATATGAAATTATTGGAAGGAAAAGTCGCACTCATCACCGGTGCGGCAAGAGGTATCGGTAAGGCAATCGCCTTGAAGTTCGCTTCGGAAGGCTGCAACATTGCTTTCACCGACTTGGTAATTGACGAAAACGGAAAGAAGACAGAAGAAGAAATAGCGGCTTTTGGCGTTAAGGCTAAGGGTTATGCATCGAACGCTGCCGATTTTGAGGCTTGCCACAAGGTTGTGGAAGAAGTCGTTGCAGATTTCGGTCGTGTGGATATTCTTGTAAACAACGCCGGTATCACTAAGGACGGCTTGATGATGCGTATGTCGGAGGCTCAATGGGATGCCGTTATCGGTGTCAACCTCAAGTCTGCGTTCAACTTCGTTCACGCAGTAACTCCAGTTATGATGCGTCAGCGCACAGGTTCAATCATCAACATGGCTTCTGTAGTAGGCGTTCACGGTAATGCTGGTCAGGCTAACTACTCTGCATCAAAGGCAGGTATGATTGGCTTGGCTAAGTCTGTTGCTCAGGAACTCGGTTCTCGTGGCATCCGTGCCAACGCAATCGCTCCGGGTTTCATCATCACCGACATGACTGCCAAACTGTCGGACGAAATCAAGGAAGAATGGTGCAAGAAAATTCCTTTGCGCCGTCGCGGAACACCAGAAGATGTGGCTAACATCGCTACATTCCTTGCTTCCGACATGTCTTCCTACGTGTCGGGACAAGTTATCCAAGTTGACGGCGGCATGAACATGTAGTCATCTTGAAAATAAATAGCCGGGGCTTGAGACCATCAGTTTCAAGCCCCGGCTTGTTTTTCCGCCTCGGTTACAGCCCTCCCGCTATGCTCCAGCAGTGAGCGTCGTGGATATAATAGACGTTGATTGTTGTGGATTATGGGATAATAAATTATTCGATTTTTGCCAATTAGCCGAAATTTTCATTACCTTTACAACCGCAATAATCTTGTTTTCGTGTAATTTTGGCGAAATGATAATCTTGTTTTCGTGTAAAAAACGCCAAACAATAATCTTGTTTTCGTGCAAAATTAGCGAAATGATAATCTTGTTTTCGTGTAAATGGACAGGAAATAACTATAAAAATCGTGTGAAATGAAGAGGAAAATATACGATAAGTTAGTAGAGTGGAAGCAGCAGAGGAATGGTGAGACGGCTCTCTTGATAGAGGGCGCTCGACGTGTGGGCAAAAGCTATGTTGTAGAAGAATTTGCCAAAAACGAATATCGCAGTTATATCCTCATCGACTTCAACCGTGTAGGTGATGACATCAAGCATTTGTTTGATGTCTACCTCGACGACCTCGACACGCTGTTTATGCACCTTAGCATCTATAGCGGCAAAAAGTTGTATCCGAGAGAGTCGCTTATCATCTTCGACGAGGTTCAGTTCTGCCCACGAGCACGCACTGCCATCAAATATCTTGTAGCCGACGGACGGTACGACTATATTGAAACGGGTTCGCTGATTTCCATAAGAAGAAACACCGAGGGAATACTTATCCCATCCGAAGAAGAAACCATCTATATGTATCCGATGGACTTCGAAGAGTTTCTATGGGCAAATGGCAATGAGATGTTGATGGGTTTCATCAAGACACAATTTGAGAAGAAGCAACCATTAGGACAGGCTCTTCACAGAAAAGCCATGGACTATTTCCGCCTTTACCTCATTGTGGGAGGAATGCCGCAGGCTGTGCTGAAATACGTTGAAACTAAAGATTTCAATGAAGTAGACAGAGTAAAGCGCCAGATACTTACTCTTTATAGAAACAGCATCTATGATTATGCAGGAAATTATGCTGAGAAAGTTCTTGGAATCTTTGACGAGGTGCCTTCTCAATTACAGAAACACGAAAAGAGATTTAAACTTGCTGACCTGAGCAAGGATGCGCGAATGCGCGACTACGATAGCGCTTTTCTTTGGCTAAAGGATGCGATGATACTCAATATGTGTTACAACACGACTGAGCCGAGCATCGGTTTGAATTTAAAGCGTGAAGATTCTACTCTGAAATGCTATATGGCAGATACTGGTCTGCTCATAAGCCATGCCTTTGACGAAAGAGGTATTGTTTCGGAAGAATTATACCAGAAGATACTGAAAGACAAATTGGAGATGAACTCTGGCATGCTCATCGAAAATGTCGTATCCCAAATGCTGAAGGCTGCTGGGCATAATCTTTACTTCTATTCCAACACTGACCGGGAGAACAAAGATGAGAGGATGGAATTGGATTTCTTGATAGCCAAGAATAAAATTACAACTCGGCACAACATCTCTCCGATAGAAGTGAAATCGACGGAAAGATATACCATCGCTTCTTTGAAAAAATGTATCAATAAATATGGCAACTATCTGGCTACGCCTTATGTGGTGCATGCAGCCGACCTGAAAATTGCTAATGGTATAGAGTATCTGCCGTTGTATATGGTACCATTGCTTTGATTTCGTAAAATTTGACAATAAAAAAAGGTCAGTTGCGGGGGCGACTGACCTTTTTTAGTGGGGTTGGGTTGATTTACTTTTTGGTGTTTTCAATCCATTTGCGGGCGTTGACG
>CAVAPE010000068.1:0-12609 GCA_963590405.1 Eubacterium sp. CAG:180
GAAATGTAATATTCTTTAAATATTGAACATTTTTTTTGATTAAAATCCTTTTATCCCAATTTCTTATTATCTTTGTTGGTTAGATAACATAAATCAATATAGAATAGTAAAGACACTATCTAAACTCTAAACTCATAAATAAAACTATGGCAGAAAACAGAGAAAAATTGTTCGACCAATTCGAGCCTGTTTCCACTGAGACATGGAAAGCAAAGGTCATCGCCGACCTTAAGGGCGCCGACTTCGACAAGAAGTTGGTATGGCGGACAAACGAAGGATTCAATGTGCAGCCAATGTACCGTGCAGAAGACATTGAAAACTTCAAGACAACCGACTCCCTTCCAGGCGAATACCCATTTATCCGCGGCACACGCACCGACAACGAATGGTATATCCGTCAGGAAATCACAGTAGAAGACGTTGCTGAAGCCAACGCAAAAGCGAAAGTGCTCACTACAAAAGGCGCTACAGCATTCGGATTCCACATCTCGTCGGCTCTTTCAGCCAGCGACATGGCAACCTTGCTTGACGGACTTGACCTCGACAAACTCGAAATCAACATTGAATCGTGCCCGAAATGCGCTACTGAAACAGCAAAATCGCTCGTCGACTACGTTGTGAAGAACGGCAAGGCAGAGACATTCAACGGCTCAGTGAAATTTGACCCATTCGTGCGCCTGCTCAAACACGGCGTTGACTTTGGCGGCGACATCAAGGCAATGGCGAAAGAATTGGCAACAATCATAGCCCCCGTGAAAAACCTGAGAGTGTTTACCGTCGACACCCAACTCCTCAGCGACGCAGGTTCCTACATTTCACAGGAACTCGGCTACGCCCTCGCCTGGGGTAACGAATGGATGGCGCAACTCACCGACGCAGGTCTCAAAGTTGACGATGCAGCAAAACGCATCAAATTCAATATGGGCATCACCTCCAACTACTTTATGGAGTTGGCAAAATTCCGCGCAGCGCGTATGCTTTGGGCTCAAATCGTAAAGCAATACGAGCCAGAATGCGACTGCGCATGCAAGATGAACGTACACGCAACAACCACGAAATTCAACCAGACAGTGTTTGACGCACACGTTAACTTGCTCCGCACACAGACAGAAACAATGTCGGCAGCACTTGCCGGCGTAAACTCAATAACTGTAACGCCGTTTGATGCTCAATTCAAAACTCCAGACGAATTTTCGGAGCGCATCGCCCGCAACCAGCAACTTCTTCTCAAGGAAGAAAGTCACCTCGACAAGATCACCGACCCTGCTGGCGGTTCCTACTATGTTGAGACACTGACTGCATCCATCGCCGACGTGGCATGGAAGAACTTCCTCGCCATCGAAGACAACGGCGGTTTCTACGCAGCGCTCAAGGAAGGCAAAATCCAGGAAGAGTTGCAGGAAACATCAAAGAAACGCCACCAAGACGTGGCACGCCGCAAAGAGTCGCTGCTCGGCACCAACCAGTTCCCTAACTTCACCGAAGTGGCTGGCGACAAAATCAAAAAGACAGAATGCAAATGCAGTTGCGCCAGCGAAGCACAAGCCGAAGGCGCCGTTGCAACAATCCCTACTGCACGCGCAGCAAGCGATTTCGAGGCACTCCGCCTCGCCACAGAGCACTCGTCAGTGCGTCCGAAAGTGTTTATGCTCACAATCGGCAACTTGGCAATGCGTCTTGCTCGTGCACAGTTCTCGTCCAACTTCTTTGCCTGTGCAGGCTATCAAATCATCGACAACCTCGGCTTCAAGACAGTTGAAGAAGGCGTCAACGCCGCAATGGAGAAGGGCGCCGACATCGTGGTGCTCTGCTCAAGCGACGACGAATATGCAGAATACGCACCCGAAGCATTCAAACTCCTCGATGGCCGCGCCGAATTTGTCGTAGCCGGCAATCCTGCATGCACAGAGGATTTGAAAGCACAAGGCATCAAATATTTTGTTCATGTCCGCAGCAACGTCCTTGAGACACTGCAGGAATTCAATGCTAAATTATTAAAATAGAAGAAGGACAGAAATGAGACCAAATTTCAAAAACATAGATATAAAATCGGATGCGTTCAACGTTGAACACGCTCCGCTTCCAGAGGGCGAAAAATGGGTTACTCCAGAGTTGATTCCCGTTAAGCCAATCTACACAAAATCCGACCTCGAAGGCTTGGAACACCTTAACTATGTGGCTGGTATTCCACCGTTCCTGAGAGGCCCGTACAGCGGTATGTACGCTATCCGCCCTTGGACCATCCGTCAGTACGCCGGATTCTCCACGGCAGCAGAGTCAAACGCATTCTACCGCCGCAACCTTGCATCAGGACAGAAAGGTTTGTCGGTGGCATTCGACTTGGCTACACACCGTGGCTACGACGCTGACCACCCACGCGTAGTCGGCGACGTTGGTAAGGCAGGTGTGTCAATCTGCTCCATTGAAGATATGAAGGTGCTCTTCGACGGTATTCCATTGAACAAGATGTCAGTGTCAATGACAATGAACGGCGCAGTGCTTCCAGTGTTGGCGTTCTACATCAACGCTGGTCTTGAGCAGGGCGCAAAACTCGAAGAGATGGCTGGTACAATCCAGAACGACATCCTTAAGGAGTTCATGGTGCGTAACACATATATCTACCCACCGGATTTTTCGATGCGCATCATTGCCGACATCTTCGAATACACTTCGCAGAACATGCCTAAGTTCAACTCCATCTCAATCTCTGGCTACCACATGCAGGAAGCAGGTGCGACAGCCGACATCGAGTTGGCATACACCCTTGCCGACGGTCTTGAATACCTCCGCGCAGGTGTGAACGCCGGTATGGACATCGACGCATTCGCTCCTCGTTTGTCGTTCTTCTGGGCAATCGGCATGAACTTCTTCATGGAAATTGCCAAGATGCGTGCAGCCCGTATGCTCTGGGCAAAGATTGTGAAGCAATTCAACCCAAAGAACCCGAAATCACTGGCATTGCGTACCCACTCGCAGACATCAGGTTGGTCGCTCACCGAGCAAGACCCGTTCAACAATGTGGGACGTACCTGTATCGAGGCTATGGGCGCAGCGTTGGGTCACACCCAGTCGCTCCACACCAACGCGCTCGACGAGGCAATCGCATTGCCTACCGACTTCTCTGCACGTATCGCCCGTAACACCCAGATTTACATTCAGGAAGAGACCTACATCACCAAGGAAATCGACCCTTGGGCAGGTTCTTACTATGTAGAGGCATTGACCAACGAGTTGGCACACAAGGCTTGGGAGCACATCCAGGAAATCGAGCGACTTGGCGGTATGGCAAAAGCAATCGAGACAGGCACACCGAAGTGCCGTATCGAAGAGGCTGCAGCCCGCACACAGGCGCGTATCGACTCTGGCAAGCAGACCATTGTCGGCGTGAACAAGTACCGCTTGGAGAAGGAAGCGCCAATCGACATCCTCGAAATCGACAACACCGAGGTGCGCAAAGAGCAAATTGAGCGTCTCAACGACCTCCGCGCACACCGCGACGAGGCTGAGGTGAAGAAAGCGTTGGCAGCAATCACAGAGTGCGTACGCACAAAAGAGGGCAACCTCCTCGACCTTGCAGTCAAGGCAGCCCACGTGAGAGCATCGCTCGGCGAGATTTCAGATGCCTGCGAAGAAGTAGTAGGCCGTTATAAAGCAGTAATCAGAACAATTTCAGGCGTGTATTCATCAGAAACCAAAAACGATCCGGACTTCCAGAAAGCGCAGCAGATGTGCGAGGAGTTCGCCAAGAGAGAAGGTCGCCAGCCGCGTATCATGATTGCCAAGATGGGTCAGGACGGACACGACCGTGGAGCAAAAGTAGTGGCAACAGGCTATGCCGACTGCGGATTTGACGTCGACATGGGACCGTTGTTCCAAACACCGGCAGAAGCAGCCCGTCAGGCCGTTGAAAACGACGTTCACATCCTCGGTGTGTCGTCGCTCGCAGCAGGTCACAAGACGCTGATTCCTCAGGTAATCGACGAGTTGAAGAAACTCGGCCGCGAGGACATCATCGTGATTGCTGGCGGTGTGATTCCAGCACAGGACTACGACTTCCTCTACAAGGCAGGCGTGGCAGCAATCTTCGGTCCTGGCACACGTATTCCTTACTCTGCAATCAAGATGATTGAAATCTTGAACGAAACAGTATAGCAAGGTATAATCCTATAATTTACAGGTGCGGTTTCCGTCTTCGGGAGCCGCACCTTTTGCATCTCAACATAGTGATGCACAGATTTTTTGGATGTGTGCAGAAAAATTCATACCTTTGCAGCCACATTTAATGATTGTTTAAACACAAATTAAAATTAGAAACGAATGAGTTTTAATCTACTTAAAGGAAAACGAGGCATCGTGTTCGGCGCCTTGAATTCCCAAAGTATCGCTTGGAAAACTGCAGAACGTGCTGTGGAAGAAGGCGCTGTGATAACGCTGTCGAACACGCCGGTGGCAGTGCGCATGGGTGAAGTCTCAGAACTGGGCAAGAAACTTAATGCAGAAATCATTCCAGCCGATGCAACAAACTGCGATGATTTGAAAACCGTATTCGAGAGATCGATGGAAGTGCTCGGCGGAAAGATTGACTTTGTGCTCCACTCTATCGGCATGTCGCCAAACGTGCGCAAAAAGCGCCTCTACGACGACCTCGACTACGACATGCTCGACAAGACGCTCGACATATCAGCCATCTCGTTCCACAAGATGATTCAAACAGCCAAGAAACTTAACGCAATCAACGAATACGGCTCAATCGTAGCCCTCACCTACATGGCAGCACAGCGCACCATGTTCGGCTACAACGACATGGCAGATGCCAAGGCTCTCCTTGAGTCGATTGCCCGCAGTTTCGGCTACATCTACGGTCGTGAGCACCACGTGAGAATCAACACCATTTCGCAGTCGCCTACGCTCACCACGGCAGGTAGCGGCGTGAAGGGTATGGAGTCGCTGATGGACTTTGCCAACCGCATGTCGCCACTCGGCAACGCAACTGCCGACGAGTGTGCAAACTACTGCGTTGTGATGTTCAGCGACCTCACTCGCAAGGTAACGATGCAGAACCTCTACCACGACGGCGGTTTCTCAAGCATGGGTATGAGCCTCCGCGCCATGGACCAATACGAGAAAGGCTTCGACAAATACCGCAACGAAGACGGTACAATCCAATACGGTTAGTCGCCAGACCAACCCAAAGACACCGACGGGCGGCCAAACGGCTGCCCGTCGCTTTTTTTGCGTCGGGGGATGCAGTATTTGCATAGGTGGGGTGTTATTTAATGTGAATGGCTGATATGACAAAACGGGCGGATACTGGTCTACAGCACTTTAAGTTTGGCACTTTATTTGCACTAACATTATTTAAGATAGTGTATTTCGCCAAATTGCGCTATCTTTGTAACGATAAATAATAAAGAATGACAAACGACGAATTAATAAAACTGATTATTGAAGGAATTCAAGACCGGAAAGGCAAAAACATAACCCACGTTGATTTGTCGGGACTTGAATACGTCTCGACAGAGCATTTTGTGATTTGTGAGGGAAGTTCTACGATGCAGGTGTCTGCCATTGCCGACTCCGTGCGTGAATATGTGCAGGACAACTCAGGCGTTAAGCCGTTTAACTACGACGGCTACCGCAACTCACAATGGATTGTGATTGACTACGGCTCGATTTATGTACACGTTTTTCTGCCGGAATACCGGGAATACTACAACCTCGAGCAACTCTGGAACGATGCCGAAATCAAGGAAATTCCCAACGTGGACTAACAACACCCTAAGCACTACAGAATGAATAACAACAAGAAAATAGGCGGCAGATTAAGCATCTTCTGGATGTATGCCATCATCGGTCTTGTGCTGATAGGCATTTTCTACATGAGCAAGAGTTCAGTGGAAAAGCCCGTCAACTGGCAACCGAATTTTAAGGAATTTGTCGAAAAAGGCAAAGTAAAGCATATCTGGGTTTATGCCAGCGACAACGAGATTCAAGCCGAACTCACCGACGACTGCGCAAAGCAGGTGTTCCGCGACCTCAACCTCTCGCAGGTGGAACTCAAGAAAGCAAGAATCGTGGTGCAAGTGCCGCACGGTGTGTTTGAAGAATACATCAAGTCGACAGCCTACACTGGCGCACTCGAATACAACACAAGCAGCAGTATTTCAGGCTTCTTGTGGTCATTCGGGCCAGTAATTCTGCTGATCGTGTTCTGGTTCATCCTCATGCGCCGCATGTCGCGGGGCGGTGGCGACGGCAGTGGCGGTGTGTTTAGCATCGGCAAGGCCAAAGCACAACTGTTTGACAAAGAAAAAGGCACAAACGTAACCTTCAAGGACGTTGCCGGACTTCAGGAAGCAAAGACTGAAGTGGAGGAGATTGTAGAGTTCTTGAAGAACCCGAAGAAATTCACCAACCTTGGCGGCAAAATTCCTAAGGGAGCGTTGCTCGTAGGCCCTCCAGGAACGGGTAAGACCCTGTTGGCAAAAGCCGTTGCTGGCGAAGCCAACGTACCATTCTTCTCACTGTCGGGCTCCGACTTTGTGGAGATGTTTGTCGGCGTTGGTGCATCGCGTGTGCGCGACCTATTCAAGAAAGCCAAGGACAAAGCCCCTTGCATCATCTTTATTGACGAAATCGACGCCGTAGGTCGTGCCCGCGGCAAGAATCCGAATATGGGCTCAAACGACGAGCGCGAGAACACCCTCAACCAACTCCTCACCGAGATGGACGGCTTTGGCACAAACAGCGGTATCATCGTGCTTGCTGCCACCAACCGCGTGGACATCCTCGACAAGGCATTGCTCCGCGCTGGACGTTTCGACCGACAGATTTATGTGGACCTCCCCGACCTTAACGACCGCAAGGAAATCTTTATGGTACACCTTCGCAACGTGAAGATTTCGCCAGATGTCGACGTAGATCTACTCTCGCGCCAGACACCAGGTTTCTCGGGAGCAGACATTGCTAACGTATGCAACGAGGCTGCCCTTATCGCTGCGCGCCACAACAAGGAATACGTAGAGAAGCAGGACTTCATGGATGCCGTAGACAGAATTGTTGGCGGTTTGGAGAAACGCTCGAAAATAACTACCGAAGAAGAACGCGAGTCGATAGCCACCCACGAGGCAGGACACGCCACAATCAGTTGGCATCTCAAATATGCCAATCCGCTGATTAAGGTAACCATCGTGCCGCGCGGCAAGGCCCTCGGCGCTGCGTGGTATCTGCCCGAAGAACGGCAGATTGTGCCAGAGCAGGCAATGCTCGACGAGATTTGCTCGCTGCTTGGCGGTCGTGCCGCTGAAGAACTGTTCCTCGGAGGGGTTTCAACAGGAGCGCTCAACGACCTTGAGAGAGCATCGAAACAGGCTTATGCAATCGTGGCATACTACGGTATGAGCAAGTTGCTGCCCAACGTAAGTTACTACGACTCGACCGGTCAGGACTATATGTTTGCCAAGCCTTATAGCGAAGACCGTGCACGACTGATTGACAGCGAGGTGACACGCATCCTCTCCGAGCAATACGAAAGAGCGAAGGAACTGCTCAAGGAATACGAAGACGGACACCACCAGTTGCGCGACCTTCTGCTCACCCGTGAAGTTATCCTCTCGGAGGATGTGGAGCACATCTTCGGCAAGCGCAAATGGGCATCGAGAGCCGACGAAATCATCAAAGCCAACGAGGAGAAAGAGCGTCAGCGCAACCTTAACGCTCAGGAAGCCAAAAGCGAGACTGAGGCTGAAGGCGATAGTGATGCCGACAGCGTGACCCCTCCGCCAGTTCCTGAAGAAGACAAAGAATAATCACAAGAATTGACTATGAAATTAAAGTTCTCACTTTTCATCGCGCTCGTCGCTTTTATCACGACAGCCTGCAGCAATGACGATTCCGACTCATGGCTTCAGGGCGAGACGAAGAATTACTCAATAAACAGCAACATCCACAACCAGGAGTTGCCGCAATTCAAAGCGCTCGACACATGGACAGCGACAGTGGGCTACGGCACGGCAAGCACAGGCTGGGTGACGCTCGACGCCGAACAAGGTGCGGCAGGCACACACAAGTTGACCGCCCACATTGAGGCCAACAACACAAGCAACCGCCGCTCGGCGACGGTGACAGTGACATGCCACGGCGAAACGCTGAAATACCAGTTCAGCCAGGAAGGTCGCACTGGTGGCGACACGCCTACCCCATCGTCCTCTGCCAAGATGTCGAAAATTGTGATGACAAGTTACGACACGTCGATGAACCAAGTGTATGAAGAATCGATTTCATTCACCTACAACGGCAACACGATAGCCAGCGCAGCCTACCACAGTTACGACAAACTGGCATTGACGGAAACCGACATCCAGATTGCAGTGGATCGCACAACCGCCGGCAAGCGCACAATGACGCTCAGCCAGAGCGGTATGCCCGACGAGGTGATAACTGCCGAACTCGACGCATCAAACCGCTTCACCGCAGTGGGCGACTACAAGGTGGTCTACAACGGAGCCGGCTATGTGGCAAGTCTGATGCAAGGCGAGCACACATGGCTCTACGACACCGACACCAAGTCGTGCCTCATCAAGATTACAGGCGAAAGCACCACCACAATACAGTTCAACCCGGATATTACACTCCGACAAGACTGCAATTTTGACGTGAACCGATTGGTCAAGATGACGATGACCGAACGCGGCTTGCTCAAATATGCACTACTGATGGAAGCGGGCAATTTCGGCACGCAGATGCCAGCGGTGCTCTACAAGTCGGTGACAGGGCGCGAGACTTACAATTTCAATCCGCAACTTGACTCGTCGAAGACGTTGTTGTCGGTCGACCTCTATCATCATTATGATGATATGTCGCCAGTAATTCAAAAGCGCTACACATTCACCTACACCGACTAATCGAGAAAGAGAAAATGACAATGGGCGCGGCACTTTGAGTTTCGCGCCCTTATTTTTTGACAATATCAAACGAATTATTAACTTTGAAATATGAATGTAGAAATCACACAACAAGATCTGGATTTTCTGCAAATGGCAGCAGAGAAATCTGAAAAGAGCGTGGAAAATGGAGGCGGTCCTTTTGGCGCCGTCATCGTTAAAGACGGTGAAGTTCTCTCCGTGGAATCCAACTCCGTGACCATTGACAACGACCCTACCGCCCACGCCGAAGTCAACGCCATACGCTCCGCATGCCGAAAAATCGGGTCGTTCAAACTCGAAGGCTGCTACGTCTACAGTTCGTGCGAGCCATGCCCTATGTGCCTTAGTGCATTGTATTGGGCTGGCGTGGCACGTATCTATTACGGCAACACTAAAGAAGATGCCGACGCCATCGACTTCAGCGACAAGTTTATCTACGAAGAACTCGACCGTCCGCAAGCGCTACGCTCCATCCCCTGCGTGCATGTGCCCAATACTGGTGCAATCAAAGCATTCAAGATGTGGAGCGAAAAAACCGACAAA
Source organism: Eubacterium sp. CAG:180 (assembly GCA_963590405.1). Lineage (GTDB taxonomy): Bacteria > Bacteroidota > Bacteroidia > Bacteroidales > Muribaculaceae > Limisoma. The sequence goes on from CAVAPE010000068.1 coordinate 9,468, forward strand.
ATAGAATATTGATTTTCATCACACGAATATGAAAGTTGTTATCGCATCCGACAAGTTCAAAGGTTCACTGACCTCGCAAGAAGTGGCCAACGCCATTGAGGAAGGAATATTGCTCGCCATGCCCGACTGCGAGATAGAGAAAGTGCCCGTTGCCGACGGCGGCGACGGCACGGCAGCAGCAATGGTAGAATCGACAGGCGGCACATGGCACGAAGTGGAGAGCGAAGACCCCCTTGGCAGACCGATAACAGCGCGTTTCGGCGTAATCAACGAAACGACGGCAGTAATCGATGTGGCGACAGCCTCGGGCATAGCCCTGCTCCAGCCTGAGGAGTTTGATGCGCTCAACGCATCGTCGAAGGGCACGGGTATCATAATCCGCGAAGCCATCCGCCAGGGCTACCGCGACTTCAACATTGGAGTGGGCGGCAGCGCCACCAACGACGGCGGCACGGGCATACTCACCGCCCTCGGATTCAAATTCCTTGATGAGCGCGGCAATGAACTTGAGCCCTGCGGCAGAAGTCTTTCGCGCATCAGCGAGATTGACGACAGCGGCAAGATGCCAGAACTAAAGGATTGCAAATTCACCGTGATGAGCGATGTTGATGCCACATTCTACGGTCCCAAGGGCGCAGCCTATCTTTTCGGTCCGCAGAAAGGCGCAACGCCCAAGATTATGGAGGCACTCGACGACGGCTTGCATGCCCTTGCTACGCTCTTCAAAAAGAAATACGGCAAGTCGGTGCAGAACCAGAGTTACACTGGCGCAGCAGGCGGCATCGGCGGCGGCTTGTGGGCTACGCTCAATGCCAACCTAACGCCAGGCATCTACGCAATGCTCAAAGCCGTGAATTTCCAGAACCGCATCCTTGATGCCGACCTTATCGTAACAGGCGAAGGCTCAATGGACAGGCTGTCACTGCTTGGCAAGACCCCATACGGAGTGTGCGGCGAAGGAGCATGGAACGGCATCCCGACAATAGCCCTCGTGGGTAGCGTCAACGACAGCGAAATGCTCAACGAATACGGCTTCCTCTCCGTTTTCCCTGTCATATCTGGACCGATGACACTGGCGGAAGCGATGAAACCGGAAGTGGCTTACGAAAACCTGAAGCGCACGGCAATGCAGGTGTTCCGCACGATGCTTATAAGCCGCAAAGATTAACGCATTAACGATTATTGTGACTAAATCATATCCGCTTTCAAAACATAATCATTAACTTTACGAAGAAACAATAAAACAAAGAAATAGATACTATGGAAAGAGTAATTCCCGCATCAGAACTTATTATAAATGCCGATGGCTCAGCCTTTCACCTCCATGTGAAGCCTGAGATGCTCACCGACAATATCATCCTCGTAGGCGACCCAAGCAGAGTTGACTTGGTGGCATCGTTCTTCGACAAGAAAATCTACGAGGTGTCGAGCCGCGAGTTCCACACCATTACGGGCGAATACAAAGGCAAACCGATAATGTGTGTGTCGCACGGCATTGGTGCCGACAACATCGACATCGTGGTCAACGAACTTGACGCATTAGCAAATATCGACTTCAATACGCGCACCGTTAAACCGCAGTTCCGCCAGTTGTCGATGGTGAGAATCGGCACATCGGGCTCCATCCAGGAGGACATTCCCGTAGGGTCGATGGTGATTGCCCGCAAGGCTCTCGGCATCGATGGCGCATTCCATTTCTACAAAAATTCAGAGAAATACCGCGACATCGAACTGGAAGACGAGTTTATCCGTCAGTCGGGCTGGAAACCCATCTGGAACCACCCGTATATTGTGGATGCCGACGAAGAACTTGCCAACCGCATCTACTGCGATGGCATGGTGATGGGCATCACAATCACTGCCAACGGCTTCTATGGCCCGCAGGGACGCGAACTCCGACTGGAGATTGCCGACAAGGACTACGGCAAGATGCTCAGCGGATTTGAATACAAAGGTCATCGTCTCACCAACTTCGAGATGGAGAGCGCAATGCTCCAGGGATTGGCAAAACTTATGGGTCACAAGGCTGTAACCGTATGCTCAATCATCGCTGGACGCGTTTCGCACACCTCCAACACTAACTACAAGGGTTCGATTGCCGACCTTATCCAACTGGTTTTGAACAAACTTTAATTTAAAATAATTGCTCTATGGCTAACAAAAGACAATTAAAGAAGTATATGAAGGACATGTCTGCCAACATCGCTGGCGAGACAATCTTCATTCTGAATTTCTATGACGGCATTGACGAGGACAAAGCAAACGACGTCATCGACAAAGTTTTCAACCTCTTGACCGAGAAAATCAACGATGTGTCGGTTGCCTACGACAAGACTTGCAAGGATTTCTACAAAGGTGACCGCAAGACTTACCGCAAAGAGAAGACCGCCTACTACAAGAAATGCTACAAGAAGCTCTACACGGACTTCAACGAGGGCATCAATGAAATCCTCAAGGACATGAACGCCCTCCTCAGCAAAGAGCAACTTGAAGAAAACAAGCGCGCCGCAAACGCATAAGGAGCAATCCGCCCCCAGCGGGCGTTTCCCCCACAAAAAAAGATGCCCGAAAGGCATCTTTTTTCTTTCAAAACCTTTGTGGTTTGACCATTGACATCAAATCACCAATCAAGCTCAATCTTGCCATCCTTGATGGCAAATTTGTTGTTAAAACACACATTCGTCACAGTTCCGTCACCCCACCTCACTTGAAATTGCTCATACTTATGACTTATGTCACCTCGGAATTTGTGAAATACGATTTCATATTCGTTGGTCTTTTCATCCTTCCAATAAGTAAGTCCATCATCGTGACGACGGTTATTTTTGTCGTAGTATACAGCATATGGTTTGTAGGAAATGAGGGAGAAGTAAAACACCCGTAGGTGGCGTTACCCACATTTTCAGCGCATCGGTTGGTGCTGGTGGCACCCACTACGGGGCGCTATCCTCACCTATATTTTCATCACTTAGTCCATACAATGGCTTTTGTAATTAGCAATATATTTCAATTCGCGATGACTCTTTAAATGAAAGAGCCGTGTCCGCCGAAACATTAAAATTCACCGCGTTAACAAAAATTAACGGGGGGGGGTAAATTGTACGCCCAATTTGTTTATCTTTGCACCTGAAGATACCATTAG
>CAVAPE010000069.1:0-12302 GCA_963590405.1 Eubacterium sp. CAG:180
ACGGCAACCTCTGATTTTTTCGTAGAAATAAAAAAGTGAAATATGAAGACATATCAAGTAGACAAAGAAGGATTTTACGGCACATTTGGTGGTGCCTATATCCCCGAAATACTGCACCGTTGCGTGGAAGATTTGCGCAATGCCTATCTCGAAGTGCTCGACAGCGAAGATTTCAAACGAGAATACAACGAACTGTTGCGCGACTATGTGGGTCGCCCGTCGCCCCTCTATCTCGCCAAGCGCCTCTCCGAGAAATACGGCTGCAAAATCTATCTGAAGCGCGAGGACCTGAACCACACGGGTGCGCACAAAATCAACAACGCAATAGGGCAGGTGCTCCTTGCTCGCCGCATGGGCAAGCGCCGCATCATCGCCGAGACCGGTGCCGGTCAGCACGGCGTAGCCACGGCTACCGTTTGCGCCCTGATGGGCATGGAGTGCGTGGTTTATATGGGCAAGACCGACGTAGAGCGCCAGCACGTCAATGTAGAGCGCATGAAGATGCTCGGCGCCACGGTGCACCCCGTCACTTCTGGCAATATGACCCTCAAGGACGCCACCAACGAAGCAATCCGCGACTGGTGCTGCCATCCCGACGACACCTATTATGTGATTGGTTCCACCGTCGGTCCTCATCCTTATCCCGATATGGTGGCACGCTTGCAGTCAGTCATCAGCGAGGAAATCCGCAAGCAGTTGCTTGAGCACGAAGGTCGCGACTATCCCGACTATTTGATGGCCTGCGTGGGCGGCGGAAGTAATGCAGCCGGTACAATCTATCACTACATCGACGACGAGCGCGTAAAGATTGTACTTGCAGAGGCAGGTGGCAAGGGCGTTGATAGCGGACTCTCGGCAGCAACTATCCACCTCGGCAAACTCGGTATTATCCATGGCTCGAAAACCCTCGTGATGCAGGATGCCGACGGACAGATACTTGAGCCTTACTCCCTGTCGGCAGGACTTGATTATCCTGGCATCGGTCCGATGCACGCCAACCTGGCGGCAGAACATCGCGCCACGGTGCTCGCCGTCAACGACGACGAGGCAGTGAAGGCCGCCTACGAACTGACCCTCTTGGAGGGCATCATCCCAGCACTCGAGTCGGCACACGCCCTCGGTGCTCTCTCGAAAGTGCCATTCAAACCTACCGATGTGGTCGTGCTTACCGTTTCAGGTCGCGGCGACAAGGACATAGAGACATATTTGAAATACAAAGACATTAAATAATGAAAAAGACATTCAACTACCATACGTCGCACAAGGTGCTTCTCGGCGATTTGCATACCCCGGTGGCAACCTACCTGCGTGTGCGCGACCTCTTTCCGCAGAGCGCATTGATGGAGAGTAGCGACTACCACGGCGGCGAAAACAACCGCTCGTTTATCGGGCTCGACCCAGTGGCAAGCGTGAGCGTGAACCACGGCACTGTGACATTCACCTATCCCGACCACTCGACCGACAGCCGCCCGTTGTCGGCTACCTTCAAGGTGGCAGATGCCATCAATGAGTTTCTGTCGCACTTCACAGTTGAGGGCGAATATGCGCGCTACTGTGGACTTTACGGCTACACCACATTCAATGCGGTGCGCTATTTTGAAAACATCCCAGTGAAGGACAGTACGGAGGACCGCAATGATGCGCCCGAAATCCTCTACATCCTCTATCGCTACATCATCGTGTTTAACGACTTCAAGAGCGAGATGGTACTTGTCGACATGCAGGACGAGAACGGCAGCGGCAGTCACATCGAGATGATAGAGAAAGCCATCAACGACCGCAACTACACCACCTACGATTTCCATGCCGTAGGCGAAACGGTGAGCACCCTCACCGACGAGCAGCACATGGCAAATGTGCGCAAGGGCGTGGCGCACTGCCTCCGCGGCGACGTGTTTCAGATAGTATTGTCGCGCCGCTTCAAGCAGCGTTTCCAAGGCGACGACTTCAAACTCTACCGCGCACTGCGCAGCATCAATCCGTCGCCCTATCTGTTTTATTTCGACTTCGGCGGCTTCCGCATCTTCGGCTCGTCGCCCGAGACCCATTGCAAGATAGAAGGACGCACTGCCACCATCGACCCTATCGCCGGCACCACCCGTCGTAGCGGCGACCCCGCCACCGACGAGGCACTGACGGCAGCGTTGCTCGCCGACCCGAAGGAAAACGCAGAGCATGTGATGCTCGTCGACCTCGCGCGCAACGACCTTAGCCGCAACTGCCACGACACCCATGTGGAATTTTACAAAGAGCCGCAATATTATAGCCACGTAATCCACCTCGTGAGCCGTGTGCAAGGCACTCTCGACGACGATGCAGACCCAATACGCGCGTTTATCGACACGTTCCCTGCCGGCACGCTGAGCGGTGCGCCGAAGGTGCGCGCCATGCAACTCATCAGCGAGATAGAGCCGCATAGCCGTGGCGCATACGGAGGATGCGTCGGCTTCATCGGGCTCGACGGCTCGCTCAACCAAGCCATCACAATCCGCACCTTCGTGAGCCGCAACAACGAACTGTGGTTTCAAGCCGGCGGCGGCATAACGGCTCTGAGCCGCGAAGAAGGCGAGTTGCAGGAAGTGAACAACAAACTTGGAGCATTGAAAAAGGCCATTGTGCTGGCTGAGAAACTTTAACAATTTGGATACGTTATGAAGAAGATAGTAATAATAGACAATTACGACTCGTTTACCTATAATCTCAGTCATTTGCTGAAAGCCCTTGGCGCAGACGTCACGGTGGTGCGCAACGACCAGTTCGCCCTTACCGACCTTGAGCAGTACGACAAGATTGTGCTGTCGCCAGGACCGGGCATCCCATCGGAGGCAGGACTGCTGATTGACGTGATTCGCGAATATGCAACGAAGAAGCCTGTCCTTGGCGTGTGCCTCGGCGAACAGGCCATCGGCGAATTTTTTGGCGGCAAACTCACCAACCTGTCGACCGTCTACCACGGCATTCAGAGCGATGTAGACCTCGTGGCAGACGACTATATCTTCGAGGGACTGCCACGGCAGATACCCGTAGGTCGCTACCATTCGTGGGTGGTGGACCGCGACGGCTTCCCCGATGCCCTTGAGATAACGGCAGTGAGCAAGGAGGGCTATGTTATGGCTCTGCGCCACCGCCAATACGACGTGAGAGGCATACAGTTCCATCCCGAATCGGTGCTTACACCCGACGGAAAACAGATGCTCCAAAACTGGTTGAACCATTAAAACTACGACACGACTATGAAAGAGATACTCACGCGCCTGTTTGCCCACGAGGTGTTGGCGCAGGACGAAGCCCGCACTCTGATGACGGGCATAACCAAAGGCGAATATAACGATGCGCAGGTGGCATCGCTGCTCACCGTGTTCCAGATGCGCGGCATCAAGGTTGAGGAACTTATCGGCTTCCGCGAGGCGTTGCTTGATGCCCGCGTGCCAGTTGATTTGTCCGACTGGAAGCCTATCGACATCGTTGGCACTGGCGGCGACGGCAAGAACACGTTCAACATCTCTACTTGCTCGTGCTTCATAGTTGCTGGCGCTGGCGGACATGTGGCAAAACACGGCAACTATGGTGCTACTTCGGTGAGTGGCGCAAGTAATGTGATGGAGGCTCACGGCGTGAAATTCACCAACGACGAGTCGCAGTTGCGCAAGTCGATTGACGAGTGCGGCGTGGCTTATCTCCATGCACCGCTGTTCAGCCCTGCTATGAAGGGCGTCGCCCCTGTGCGCAAGGCATTGAAGGTGCGCACGGTGTTTAACCTGCTCGGCCCGCTGATTAACCCATGCAAGCCAGCCTATCAACTGCTCGGCGTTGCCAATCTTGCGCAGATGCGCCTGTACACCAATACATTGCAGAAACTCGGCGTGGGCTTCGTCATCGTCAACAGCCTTGACGGCTACGATGAGATTTCGCTTACCGACAAGTTCAAGATTGTGACTAACGATTATGAAACGATCTGTCAGCCATCCGACCTCGGTTTCGAGACAGTTCCCCAGTCGGCACTGTTTGGCGGCGATACCGTTGAGGCAGCGGCTCGTATCTTCGACAACGTACTTGTCAATCAGGCTGAGCCGGCGCAGAAAAACTGCGTTGTTGCTAATGCTGCGTATGCCATTCAGGCTTATAGCGGCAAGCCGATAGAAGAATGCTTGGCAATGGCGCACGAGTCGATTGAGAGTGGCAAAGCCTTTGCAGCATTCAAGAAATTTGTGGAAATCAACTCATAAACCGATGGCAGAAGACATACTACAAACCATTGTCGCCCACAAGCGGATAGAGGTGGCGCAGCAGAAAGAGACGCTTTCGGAAAGCGACCTCGAAAAGCGCGTGGCATTGCTCGGCACGGAAAAGCGCCATAGCATGAAAGCCGCGCTTGCAGCCTCCGCCACAGGCATAATCTCCGAGTTCAAGCGCCGTTCGCCCTCGAAAGGGTGGATTAAGCGCGATGCTCGGGTGGCTGATGTGGTGCCCGGCTATCAGGAGGCTGGCGCTTCGGCGTTGTCAATCCTCACCGACATCGACTTTTTCGGTGGCACTCTCGACGATGTTGTTGAGGCACGAAAACTTGTCGACATTCCTATTTTGCGCAAGGACTTTGTGGTGAGCCGCTACCAACTGCTGCAAGCCAAAGCCGCTGGCGCTGACGCGGTGCTGCTCATCGCGTCGGTGCTGTCGCGAGGCGAGTGCCGTGAGTTTGCAGCCGAGGCTCATCGCCTCGGGCTGGAGGTGCTGCTTGAGATGCACAGCGACGACGAACTCGATTATGTTGACGAATACACCGATATGGCTGGCATCAACAACCGCAATCTCGGCACGTTCCACACCGATGTGGCAAACTCATTCCGCCTTGCTGAAAAGTTGCCTAAGGATGTGGTTCGAGTGTCGGAAAGCGGCATAACGAATGCCGAAACGATAAAACAACTGCGTGCTGCAGGCTTTCAGGGCTTCCTCATCGGCGAGGCGTTTATGCGACAAGCCGTTCCAGCAGCAGCGTTGGCTGAATTTGTAAAAGGATTGCAGTCATGATAGTTAAGGTGTGTGGGATGCGCGATGCCGACAACATCCGCCAAGTGGAGCAATGCGGTGCCGATTGGATGGGCTTTATCTTTTTTGCCCGCTCACCGCGCTTTGTCGCCGATGTGCCTGAGTATTTACCCACGGTGCAGAAGCGTGTTGGCGTGTTTGTCAATGCTTCCTACGAGGAAATTGCGGATAGGGTAGAGACTTTCGCCCTTGATGCGGTGCAGTTGCACGGCAAGGAAACGCCCGAACTATGCAGCCGTCTTCATGCCGACGGCTTGACGGTTGTAAAGGCTTTCTCCCTTCGCAGCGCTGACGATGTTACTGCGACTGATGCCTACGAAGGCGTTTGCGACTATTTCCTCTTCGACACCCCTACGGCAGCCTATGGCGGCAGCGGACGGCGGTTTGACTGGGCGCTTCTGCAATCCTACTGCGGCGCAACGCCGTTCCTGCTCAGCGGCGGACTTTCGCCCGATTCGCTCGGCGACTTGGCGACGTTTAGCCACCACCAATGGGCGGGCATCGACCTTAACAGCGGATTTGAGACGCAGCCAGCATTGAAAAATCCCCAGACATTGAAATTATTCATCAGTAAATTCAGAAAACAATATGAACAGAATAAATAAACTTTTCAGCGAGAAAAAGCACGACATCCTCTCTCTTTATTTTTGCGCTGGAACTCCAAATCCCGATGCAACTCACGAGGTTATTCGCACCCTCGAAGAGAAAGGTGTGGACATGATTGAAATCGGCGTGCCGTTCAGCGACCCGATGGCGGACGGTCCTGTTATTCAGGACGCAGCAACCGATGCACTGCGCAAAGGTATGACGCTCCGCAAACTCTTCAGCCAACTGAAAGACGTGCGCCGCGACACCTCGCTTCCGCTGATTCTTATGGGCTATCTCAACCCCATTATGCAGTATGGTTTTGAGGCATTCTGCAAAAGTTGTCAGGAGTGCGGCATCGACGGTATGATTATCCCTGACCTACCGTTTAAGGACTATCTGCAGGAATACAAGCCCGTGGCAGATAAATACGACGTGCGCATAATCATGCTCATCACTCCGGAAACCAGCGAAGAGCGCATCCGCGAGATTGACGCCCACACAGAAGGCTTTATCTATATGGTGTCGAGCGCGGCGATTACCGGTGCGCAAGCCGACTTCAATGAGCGCAAGCAAGCCTATTTCCGCCGCATTGAGGCTATGAACCTCAGAAACCCGCGGATGATTGGCTTTGGCATCTCCAACCGCCAGACCTATCAGGCAGCGGCAAGCCATGCCGCCGGATGCATCATCGGCAGTAAGTTCGTCACCTTCCTCAAAGAGGAGAACGGCAACGCCGCAACGGCTTTCGACCGCTTGAAGGATGCCCTTTCAAAGTGATTATTGCGTGGCGAAGTGCTAATATTCGTAAAACTAAATAAAATAAGCACAACACGCGCTTGCAATATTTGCAGCATTCGACTTTGGAAGATAAATTTGCATCATAAAGGCATAAAAAAGTGCCTTGTGTGTATTGATGATGAAAATTCTAAGTGTTTCAATATTTGCCATGCTTGCCCTCGCGGCATCGCCTTGCGCTTCGGCGCAAGTGTCGAGGATTGCTTTGGAGACAAAGCATTGCCAGCATGAAAATTATGTGAACGTCTATGAATATGATTTCGTTGATGTGCAGCCGCAGTTCCCTGGCGACGACCGTGGGTTGATGAACTACATCAACCATGCGCGCAAGTATCCCTACGATGCTTACCGCAGTCACATTCAGGGTCGCGTTGTCTGCAGTTTCATTGTCAACACAGACGGTTCAATCTGCAACGTGTCGGTGATTAAGGGCATCCACCCGTCGCTCGATCGCGAGGCAATGAGAATCGTGAAAGAAATGCCGGCATGGAAGCCGGGCAAACTGGGAGGCGAAGAGGTGCCAGTTCACTGCATCATTCCGATAGCCTTCCGACTGTAACTTGACCACAAATCTTTTTTCATAATCTTATATTTTACCTCCTAACCTGTTGATAGGCTCCGGAGGTTTTTTTATTTTTTCTCTTTGCTGCTTGGGTAGCCTGTTCTAAAGACGCGGAGGGAGTTGGCGATGGCTACCAATGCTACACCTACGTCGGCAAACACTGCTGCCCAGAGGTCGGCGAAGCCGAATGCGCCGAGTAGCATCACGGCAACCTTTACGCCCAGCGCCAGCACGATGTTTTGCTTCACTATGCGGCGTGTGGCTTTGCCCACACGAATGGCGTCGGCGATTCGCGACGGACGGTCGGTTTCGATTACCACATCGGCAGTCTCTACTGCGGCATCGCTGCCGAGACCACCCATGGCAATACCCACATCGCTCAGCGCAAGAACTGGAGCATCGTTAATGCCGTCGCCCACATAGGCTACCACACCCTCGTGGGCGTTTTTAAACTCTTCAAACTTCCGCACCTTGTCGGCTGGCAGAATGTCGCCAAACGCCTCGTCGATGCCCACAGCGGCGGCGAAACGGTTCACAATGGCACTCCTGTCGCCCGACAGCATAGCCAGATGCTCTACGCCTTCGCCCTTGAGCCTGTTCATAGCCTCGGCGGCATCGTCCTTCGCCACGTCGGCGAGACAGATGCACCCGGCATATTTGCCGTCGATGGCGCAGCACACCATCGTGTCGACCACATCCTTGAGACTGTCGGGGTAGGCGATGCCTTCTTTTTCGAGTAGACGGATGTTGCCGGCAAGTACTTGGCGGCCGTCAACTGAGGCTTTCAGTCCGTAGCCAGCCAACTCTTCAACCGCAGCGGGCGCAAGAGGGATGATGCCTCGTTGCTTGGCGGCTTCCGTGATGGCTTTGGCTATGGGGTGGTTGCTGCCCGACTCCGCCGAGGCAACGGCTTGCAGAAGTGTGTCGTCGCTGATGCCGTCGGTGTCGATGCTCACCACCTGAAACACGCCTTTTGTGAGTGTGCCGGTCTTGTCGAACGCCACAGCCTTTACCTTCGCTATGGCATCGAGATAGTTGCCGCCCTTAAAGAGTATGCCAAGGCGCGACGCAGCGCCAATGCCTCCGAAATATCCCAAGGGGATGCTCACCACGAGGGCGCACGGGCACGAGATTACGAGAAAAACGAGTCCGCGATAGAGCCAGTCGCTGAATGTGTAGTCAAATGCGCCGAACAGCGACACTATCCACGGCACAGCCACGATAAGGACTGCCAACAAGGTGACTACGGGCGTGTAGATGTGGGCGAACTTGCGGATGAAGAGTTCCATCGGGGCTTTGCGCTCGGCGGCATCGTCGACAAGACGCATAATGCGGCTGAGGGCACTGTCTGCCTCCGGGTGCGTCACCTTCAGGCGCACCACACGGTCGGCGGCAATCATGCCGGCAAGCACTTCGCCTCCGGTCTCCACGGTGCGCGGCACACTCTCTCCCGTGAGGGCGGAGGTGTCGAAGGCGGCATGCTGACCTTGCAGCAGTCCGTCGAGTGGCACGCGTTCACCGGGCTTCACCTCGATGATAGAACCCACGTTCACTTCCGACGGGCGTTTCTCTATTATGCTTTCGCCGTTAACGACCATCGCTTTCTCGGGGCGCACTGCCACGAGGGCTTTGATGTTGTCGCGGGCGCGGTCAACGGCGCGGTCCTGAAGTGACTCGCCGATGGAGTAGAACAGCATCACAGCCACTGCCTCTGGGTATTCGCCGATGGCAAAAGCGCCTATCGATGCCACGAGCATCAGGGTGAACTCGTTGAACGCGTCTTTATCCCGTATGCTTTCCCATGCTTCTTTGATTACTGGCACGCCTACGGGTAAGAATGCCAACAGATACCACACCGCTGGAACACATCCAGAGAACACCTTCCAATGACATGCGTTGGCAATTATTCCTGCCACAAGCATAACCAACGACAGCACTTGCCATTGCCATGCCACCCCTTCTTCCTCATGGCAGCAGCCATGACCTTCGCAACATTCGCTCATATCGTTTTAATTCATTGTTTCCAACCGCAAAATTACACCATACGCTTTGCAACAAGGTTGCAATCAACGATTATTCACTATCTTTGCAGCATGAAAGAAGAGAAATTCAGTTGGCGGAAGAGGGCGAAGAGTTTTGTCTATGCCTTTAGAGGCATTGTCCTGCTTGTGCGCAACGAGCACAATGCGTGGATACATTGCGTTGCCGCGGTTGTGGCAGTGGCGCTTGGCTTTGTCCTCGGCTTGTCGGCTGGCGAATGGACTGCAGTGACATTGTGCATCGGTGCAGTACTCGCCGCTGAGGCTTTCAACTCTGCCATTGAGGCTCTTGCCGACAGGGTGTCGCCAGGCTACGACGAGGCTATAAAGCGCACCAAGGATTTGGCGGCTGGCGGAGTGCTCTTGGTTGCCATCGCTGCCGTTGTGGTGGGGGCAATAGTGTATTTACCAAAACTTATCGACTTGTTATGAAAAAAATTATTGCAATAGTAGTGGCATTGGTGGCTGTGTTCGGTTGCCATGCGCAGGACGTGGTGGAAATCAACAGTACGCGTAAGGCGGTGAAAAACACTGGCGACGCTTTGCTTATCGCTATGCCTCTTGCCACACTCACTGCCGTAATCGTGGAGCGCGACTGGCAGGGACTGAAACAGGCTGCCTTCTCTACGGCAACGACCCTCGGCGCTTCGTATCTGTTGAAATACACCGTGCACAAGATGCGCCCCGACCGCAGCGACAACCATTCTTTTCCGTCGGCACACACCTCGATTATGTTTGCCAACGCCGCTTTCGTGCAGCGTCGCTACGGATGGAAATTCGGCGCGCCTGCCTATGTGCTTGCCACCTATGTGGGCTGGAGCCGCACTTACGCCAAGAAGCACGACTGGTGGGACGTGGTGACGGGTGCCGCCATCGGTGCTGGTAGCAGTTACATCTTTACCCGTCCGTTTGCCAAGGAGCACAACCTCTCGATTGTGCCAGTCAGCGACGGCGAGCATTTCGGACTTACCGCTTCATTTGAATTTTAAGATTATGATTGTCTACAATACTACATTCCATGCCCACAACGATGCCGTGGAGCAGTTTCTGCGATGGCTTCGTGAAGAATACGTTCCCAAAGCCGTCGGCGACGGACGTCTTACCGAGCCGCGGCTCACTCTCGTGCTCAATGCCGAGGAGAGCGACGGCAAAAACTATTCGCTGCAGTTTCGTGCCACGGATATGGACACGTTGCGCAACTGGTATGAGGAGGTGGGCGACGACCTTGTGGAGGTTATGACTACGAAATTCGGGCAGAAGGTTGCCGGATTTAGCACCTTGCTTGAGGAGGTAGACTTGTGATGGAGCAAAGCGGCTGGGACAAAATCATCATCGGCATCGACCCGGGCACGAACGTGATGGGCTACGGCATCCTTGGCGTGAAGCAGCGCAAGCCGGCTCTCATTGCCATGGGTGTGATAATGCTTAGCAAGTTCGACGACCGCTATATGCGCTTGCGGCGCATCGCCGAGCGTGTTACCGACCTGATTAACCAGTATCTGCCTGACGAGATGGCTCTTGAAGCGCCGTTCTATGGCAAAAACGTGCAGTCGATGCTTAAACTCGGGCGCGCGCAGGGAGTGGCTATGGCGGCTGCATTGGTGAAGGACATTCCCATCGCCGAATATGCGCCGCTGAAGGTGAAACAGGCAATCACGGGCAACGGAGCGGCATCGAAGGAGCAGGTGGCGGAAATGTTGCGCCGCATTCTCAATATACCGCGTGAGGCTATCGACCCCCATCTGGATGCCACCGATGCGCTCGGTGTGGCACTTTGCCATTTTTACGAGTCGCAACGTCCAGCAACACAGAAGACCTATTCATCATGGAAGGACTTCGTGGCACGCAATGCCGACAAAGTGTCAAAGCGGTAAAAAAAATCAGTTTTCTTAGAGACCGTATTGCTTGATTTTGTTGTAGAGCGTTTTGCGGTCAACACCAAGCAGTTGGGCAGCCTTGCTCTTGTTGTACTTTGCCTGTTGCAAAGCCTCTAAGATGCGTTGGCGCTCTTCGTCGCCGTTGTGGAGTTGCAGTGACGGCGCTACCGACGGTTCGCTCTTCGGCGTTACGGCGGCTATCAGTTCTTCCGACAGGTTGTCGGGATGGATAAAATCGTCCTGCGCAAGTAGGGTAGCGCGCTTCACGATGTTTTTCAGTTGGCGGAGGTTGCCAGGCCACGAATAGTTCTCGAAGATGTGGCGTGTTTCGCAGTCAAAACCCTTCACCTCGCGCCCCAATTCCTTGTTGGCTTGATTGAGAAAGAAATCGGCAAATAGCATGATGTCGCTGGTTCGCTCGGCGAGCGACGGCATTTGCAGCGTAAATTCGTTCAGACGGTGATAGAGGTCCTCGCGGAACGAGCCTCGCTCTATGGCAGCCTGCAGATTTTCGTTGGTGGCAGTGACAAGGCGCACATCCACATCGATTTCTTTTGTCGACCCCACGGGACGTACTTTGCGCTCTTGTAGCGCACGAAGCAGTTGCACCTGAACCTCGTAACTGAGGTTGCCCACCTCGTCGAGGAAGAGTGTGCCGCCGTTGGCTTCTTCAAAAGCGCCAGTCTTGTCGGCGAGTGCGCCAGTGAAAGAGCCCTTCACGTGACCGAAAAATTCCGATGCTGCGAGTTCTTTGGGTATTGAGCCACAGTCGATTGCCACAAATGGCTTGTCGGCGCGACGGCTCTGACGATGGATGCGGTGAGCCACATATTCCTTGCCCGTGCCGCTTGCTCCGTTGATGAGCACCGACATTTGCGTTGGCGCCACAAGAGCCACATAACTGTAGAGTTTGCGGGCAGCGTCGCTGTCGCCCTCCAGAAAATCGGCATCGGCTTGGGGTTGTGCGGCGGTGTCTTCTGTTTTTTCTTCTGCGGCATTGCTGGTGAGAGCCTCCTCGATTTTGGAGAGGAGCAAATCGGGCTTTATAGGTTTCGACACATAGTCGCTTGCGCCCTCTTTCATCGCAAGCACAGCGTTCTGTAGGTCGGCATAACTTGTCATGATTATGATTGGCGCGCTGATGCCTTTCTCCTTCTTCCACGGCAATAGGGATGTGCCGTCGGCGTCGGGTAGCCGCAAGTCGGATAGGATAAGGTCGAACGTTTCGTCTTCAAGCAACCTCTTTGCAGCGTCGATGCTGCCTGCAGTGGTTGCCTGAAATCCTTTCTTTTCAAGCCAGGTGCGAAGCATGGTGGAAAAGGTCAAATCGTCTTCGACGATTAATATTGATTGCCTCGTCATTATTCAATGAAAGATTGATATGCAAATATAACACTT
>CAVAPE010000070.1:0-12275 GCA_963590405.1 Eubacterium sp. CAG:180
CGATGTAAGCACCGGCTGCCAGACTGAAATCTGCCTCTGGAGAAGCAACTGCACTCGCAACGCGCTTGCCGTCAATCGAGAAGACCGCCACGTTGGCTGTGACGCCAATCTTCACGCTCAAGATGCCGTTGTGGGCAGTAATTATCGCTGAAGTAGCGTTGCTGATGCCATTGACAGAAGAGTAGTCGATGGTCACTTCGTTGCTGTAGCGGCTTTCGCCCTGCTCATAAACGGCAGTCACCTTGTAGGCATTCTGCCCTTCCGGCATATCGGTGTCGACAAAAGTGTTGTCGGCAACAGGCTCGCTATTGATTTTCTCGCCGTTGCGGTAAACGTTGTAGCCAACGAGCGTAAGAGGGTCGAGAGAGCCATCGTGGGCAGCATAGGTGAAATCGTCAATCATAAAGAACATACGCGACAATTTCAGATTGACTGCGAAATAGCGTGCGCCGTCGGGCACAGACACTTCGACGTGCTTCCAGTTGTCGGAAACGTAGATGTCATTGCCATCGTTGAGAGGAATGAAACTGTCAGGGTCGGTGTCGGTAGTCGAATAAGACACTGCAATCACATCGTCGCCCGACATGCCCATCGGGATGCGAGTGTAGAAGTCTACAATGTGGGCGCGACCGTCGAGACGCGGAGTAATGAGCCAGTCATTGTTGGCAGTGCCATACTCCTCATTGCTGAAGCCCATGAGATATTGCTTGCCAGAGTGAGCGAAGAAAATGTTATCCTGATTGTCGTCGGTTTCCACGCCGCCTTGCTCAGTGTTGAACACCATAAACGACAGCGGTTCGCCAACGTGTTCGCGCGAAGGATATTTCGATTTCCAAGTTTCAGCGCCGTCCTTGTCAACAAAAGTCCAGCCGCCTACACCTTCGATGGCAAACGGAGTGTAAGCCTCGAAATCGTCAGTCACCATCTGCATCTCGCCTTTTTCAGTGGCTTCGCGGTTGATGCCAGCCGACCAAGTGAGAGTTACACTCTCCTTGTCGGATGTTGCGGCAAGGTCAGTGATGTCTGGCACATCGTTTGGACGCGTAGACCAAACAACGGCTGCCGAAGTGTCGTTGGCTTCGTTCTGGTCGTCGGTGAGCACCACCTGCGCCGTCCATTGCGACTTGTCGGCGAGCATAGCGTCGTCAAGAGTCGCGGTGTACTCGAAACTTATCGCGCCGACTTCCGTTGCAGCGAGTGCGTCGCCAGCCTTGCGGTCAACCTCGTTGCCGTTGCGGTAGAGCACTACTTCGTAAGCAGCCTCGTCCTGACCGCCGAAGTTGCGCAAGTCGGCTGTAAACGTTGTGGTTTCGCCCACATTAGCACGTTGCGGAGAAGCCGTGAGGCTACGCACTGCGAGGTCACGGCTATAGGCTGACTCTGCGATGGTGATGTTGTCGATGTGCATCGGGCGCACACCGCCGTAAGCGAGGAACGAGAATTGCACCTCACCCTCTTTCAAGTTGGCAAGAGGTATAGAACATCTGCTCCACTGCAAACCGTCGATGCCCGTTTCCCATACTGGCTCAGCCACATCCTGCCATTCGCCGCCGATGCTACGCACCTGCACCTTCAGACTCTCTTTCGGACCGTTAATCTGATAGAAAGTGAGCACTGGGTTGGCAAACTGCGAAAGGTTGAATATCGGAGAACAGTAGCGCGAAGTCTCATACTCATAGGCATAGAGCGACTTCACGATAAGGTCGCCGCCGTCCTTGTCCTGCGCATAGATAGTATAGTTTTTCACATCTGGGTCGGAGTATTCGTCCTTTTCTGGGTCGTCTATAACCCAGTCGAAGGCGTGTTCGTCGGAATCCTGATACCATGGCGAAGAAGCCTGGGCGCCAGCAAACGACTCGCTGTAGGCCGTGGTGATGGCGTTGCCCATAATCACACGGTTGAAGTCCGATGCCTCGCCCGTGCCAGCCTCCGACACAGGAGCGATGCTGTATTCATACACCTTCTGCTCGCCCTTGGTCAGAGCCATCGTGTAGGACGTACCGGTTACTGTCACCGATTCGCCGCTCGACAAGTCGGTAATTGCGTATGAAAGTGTTTCGGGGTTGAAATATCCACCGTTGACCGATGCCGTCGGTGCTTGCCACGAAAAGTTGATGTTGCCGTCGTTGAGCGATGAAGCGCGAGGGTCGACGATAGCGACTGGCACATCGATGCCCACAAACACCTCAACCGACGCAGCAACACTCTTGCTGCCGTCGGCAGTGGAGCAAGTCACCTCGTATGTGTTTTTGCCCTGCACTGCGGCGTTGTCGGTGTAAGAGATAGCCTCGCCAGGAGTTGGGTTGCTGATCGTAGTCACGGCATCGCCGTTAAGGGTTATTTCTATTGAAGCGAGAGCATCGAGAGCATCACCAGTGGCTGTGACAGTCGGCGCAATGAAACTGAGTGTTGCACTGAGAGCGCCTTCGCTGGCTGCAGTGGCAGTCAGGTCGGTGACTGGTCCAGGAGCAACCGCTGCCGCCTTGGCGGTGATCACCACATCATCGAGGTCGATGCGGCCCTTGTCGGGCTCAGAGCAAGCAAGGAAACCCACATGGTAGGTGCCATCAGCCGTTACTGTGATTTCTGCGGTGCGAGTGATGTCGGCGTTGTCGTCGCGGAGCATATCCTTGAGTTCAAGCAGTTGCACCGTCATACTCTCAGCGGTAAGGTCAGTGCCGAGATACACCTTTAGGTTTTCTGTCTTGTTGAACGTACCCGGAGTGCAGCGGAACGAGAGTTCGTAGACCGTACCAGCCTTGAGCGTGAATGCCGGCGAGATGAGCCAGTCGTTGGCTGCATTGGGCGAATGTTTGAGAATTTGCGCACATTTGGACTTCATGGGTTTTCCAGTACTTGTGCGATAGGTCCATGTGGTCGATCCTTCTTCCACATTAATGATAGTCCATTCATCGAAATCTTCCTGAGTGTCGAAAGTTTCGGAAAATACACTTTCTTCGGCACACAGTCTCTGTGATGAAATGCCGAGGAATAATGCTGCGGCTAAACAAAAGAAAGTCTTCTTCATAAATCTTAATTTTTTACGCCCACAAATATAACTAAGAGGTGTAGCGATAGCAAGAAAAGGCACTACTACAATGCTACTACATTCGATTTATCTACCTAATTGTCAATATTGTACAGAATGGAGGTATTTACTAATATCTGCACCGGCTTCAATGTTCAACTTCTTGCGCAGACGCATGCGGGCGGTCTCCACCGAGCGGATTTCCTTGTAGGTGAGAGCGGCAATCTCCTTGGTCGACATGCCGAGATAAAGGAAGGCGCAGAGGCGAAGGTCGTTTTGCGTGAGGTTGGGATGCAGTTCGCACAGACGGTTGAAGAAATCCGGGTGCACCTGCTCGAAATATGTGCGGAAGTCGGCGGCGATGGCACGTTCCCGATAATGCGCAAGTTGCTTTTGGATTTCACCAAGCGTCTCCTTGGTCTGCTTCGTGCCTTGTGTGGGCAAAGAGTGCAAGGCTTCCGAAATGCGAGATTCGAGTTTTGAGTGGAACTCATTGCTCGATGCTTGTTCGGTGCTGAAAGAGAGCAACTGCCGCTGCTTCTCCTCGATGATGCGCTGCTGAGTGAGCCGTTCGCGCTCAGCCTTCTCCTTTTCGAGGTCGAAAAGTTGCTGCTGCTGGCTGTTGATGATGCGGTTGGCCTTGTCCATTGCGCGGTGCTTGCGGAAAAGAGTGATAAACAAAATCACCGCAAAGAGGATTACCACCAGCGATGCCCAAACGATGATGGTGCGGCGACTGAGAGCCAACGTTAGATTCTCGTTGCGCGCACGGAGGCGGTCGGTGTCGTAAGCCACAAGCAACTGCTGCAGTTGGGCGTTGTTGATATTGGCTTGCACAGAGTCGCGAAGCACCTCATATTGAAGGATGTAGCGCAGTGCCACAATCGAGTCGGCGAGATTTAGATGGATGTCGGCAATCTGCGCCAAAGCATTGATTTTGGCAGCCCTCGACAGTTTCGGCAGCAAGGTGTGCGCCTTTCCGGCACATTCCGAAGCCAACTTGCCATTGCCTTGCGCCACGCCCACGAGAGCCATGTTGAGATAGAGTTGCGCCGAATAGGCAGGATTAATGCCCGACTGCGGAATTTTAAGTCCTTCGCGGAGATAGTGCTCGGCACGCTGATAGTCGGCTTGCTGGAAATAGAGGTCAGCGATGTTGATGTAGGCCGACGACCGCGCATCAGGGTTGTTGTACCCCAGTTCGAGAGTCTTGTTGTAGGCATCAAGTGCCTTTTCGTAGCGCGCCGTGGCGGCATAGACGATGCCGAGGTTGTTGAGCAGGCTCACACGCAACAGAGTGTCGGTCGGCGAAGTCTGCGACATAGCCTCAAGGAGTATGTCCTCGCCATCCTTCAGCCGCTTGGTGCGGTAGTAAACTTGGAAGATATTGTTCTTGGTGCGCACCTCGTCGGCGGTCATCTTGTTCCGTTCGAAATAAGCCAACGCGTCGAGATGGTGCTTCAGAGCCTCGTCGTAGAGACCAAGCGACATCAGTTGAGAGCCGATAAAGTTTTCTTGCTGCCCGTGGTTAGACTTTCCGTCCTGGGCGAAGCACCCTAACGACGAGAAAACAACCAATAATATGGCAACGATGCGACGCATGCGCAGACGATGCTACGATGGCTACTTAGTCATTGAGAATGAGCGCGATGCTATGCGATAGTTGTCGACAAACACCTCAACTTGGTAAGAACCCTTCGACAATGCCGTAGACACATTGTGATAGACCGTGAGCGAAAGTTCTTGCTGGCTGTACTCCACAGTTTTCTTTTCGGTGTAAGCCACGCTGCCGCCTTCAAACGAGAATGTGTGTCCACCGCCGAGCACGTTGCCCTCCGGACTTACAATGCGCACATAGAATGTCTTCTCGCCCACTGGCGTTGAGTTGTTTTGAGGAATGGTGAACGACACTGCCAACTGCTTTGCCTTGTCAATCTTCTTCTCAGCCTTTCCCTTTTTGTTGAGAGCGGTGAACGAAAGTCCTGTAAGGTTAAGTTTTTCAGCGAGTTGCATACGCTCGTTGAGTTTCTGGTTTTTCTGGCTATAGTCCGACACCGTGGTCGACAACTGCTGGTTCTGCGTCTGCAGTTCCTCGTTTTGGCTACGCAAGGCTGTGTTCTCCTTGCTCAGCGAATCGATAATCTCCACATAGTGACGGAGCAAGCCCTTGAGGGTCGAGATTTCACCCTTCAATTCCTTGATGCGCTTGCTATTGGTTGCCTTTTCCGATTTCAGTTCGGCGAGCAGTTTCTCCACCTTGTCCTTCGCCTGAGAGTATTGCTCAAGCAAAGAGTCATTTTTGAGATACTGCGCCTGGTTTTCATATTGTTGGAACTCCTGATTGAGCGATTCCGTTTCGCCCGCGAGTTGAAGTTTCTCGTTGGCAAGTTTCAGCGAATCAAGTTGTTGCTGCATCTTCTCCTTGTCGGAATTGCCGCTGCACGAAGCAAGGCTCATTACCAACAAACCGATTAATGCCACAACCACCAGAATTGCGCCAACGCGGACCATGCCGGCGGCCTTCTTCATCTCCTTATTTTCAGTCTTGTTTGCTTCCATTTTCGTTTACATAAAAACCGACGCAAAGTTACGATAATTTTCAGTAAGTTAGCGCATACACTTAAAAAATGTTTTAATAGGTGTCTGTTACGTGTTTTTTGTGTAATTTTGCAAGGGGAGTGCTTCCCAAACAGAACATAACGATATGACCTCTACAATAAGCCAATCATTAACCAGTGTGCCAGCGTTCGATGCGGCATTCTCGGCGTCGGGTCTGCCGCTCGCTCAAACCACTGCGGCCACCACTCAAACTACCGAAAAACCCGACACTTCCAGCGAACAGACATCAGAATCAGGCGACACCGACATGATTTCGGACCTCGGACTAATCCTTGTGGTAGCCGGAATAGCGACAGTGCTTTTCAAACGACTGAAGCAACCCGTGGTGCTCGGCTACATCCTCGCCGGTTTTCTCGTGAGTCCGCATTTCGGATATTTTCCAACTATTGAAAACGAAACAAACATCGATTTTTGGGCAGAGTTGGGTATAATCTTCCTGCTCTTCTCTTTAGGACTGGAGTTTAACTTCAAGAAATTGCTGAACGTAGGAGGGTCGGCAGCCGTCACGGTACTCGTGATTGTGGCGGGAATGATGACCACAGGCTACACCGCCGGGCAGATGATGGGCTTCACCAACATCAGCAGCCTGTTCCTCGGCGCGATGCTCTCGATGTCGTCGACCACGATTATCATGAAGGCGCTCAACGACCTCAATATGAGCCATCGACGGTTCACACCGCAGGTGCTTGCCGTGCTCATCGTGGAAGACCTCTTTGCCGTAATCCTCATGGTGGTGCTGTCGTCGATAGCCATCAACAATAGCGTCAGCGGACACGACCTACTATGGAGCGTGCTCAAACTCTCGTTCTTCCTCATCCTGTGGTTCTTAGTGGGCGTCTACGTCATCCCTACGTTCCTCAAGAAGCAGCGCCGCTACATCACCGACGAACTCCTATTGGTGCTATCCGTGGGTCTGTGCTTCATGATGGTGATTATAGCCACCCACACCGGGTTCTCCTCGGCGTTGGGAGCATTCGTGATGGGTTCAATCCTCGCTGGCACAAGCGAGGCTGAACGCATAGAGAAAGTGGTTTCACCAATCAAGGATCTCTTCGGCGCAATCTTCTTCGTGTCGGTGGGCATGATGGTCGACCCGCACATCCTCGCCACCTACACCGTGCCTATTCTCATCCTGTCGCTCATCGTGATTGTGGGCATGATTGTGTTCGGCACAGGCGGCATGCTCATCACGGGTCAGCCGCTGCGCATAGCCATCGAGTCGGGCTTCTCGCTCACGCAAATCGGTGAGTTTTCGTTTATCATTGCCACCCTCGGCATGTCGCTCGGCGTGATTGACGACGACATCTACCCTATCATCGTGTCGGTGTCGGTAATCACGACCTTCTTCACCCCCTACTTCATCAAACTGTCCGACCCGTTCAGCCGTTGGGCAGAGAAGAAACTGCCAGCGCGCCTCACTGGGCTCATAAGCCGCTACAGCAAATCGTCGACCCACAACGAGTCGGAGATGATGCAACTGTGGAAACGTGCCATTAAGCGCACCGTTTGGCGCATACTCATCTACTCCGTGGTGCTCGTTTCCATCCTTGAACTGTCGCGCCACATGCTCGTGCCTTTTATGGATTCTTTCCTGTCTAAGGGCACAGCCAAGACACTCACCGTGGCAATAACCATTGCGGCAATGTCGCCATTCCTTTTGGCACTTTGCTACCCGAGCACGAAGAAGTGGGAACACACCAAACTGCAGAGTAGCGTGCGCTCCAACGTGCCATTTTTCGCCATGCGACTGGTGCGTATCCTCATAGCCTTCGGCTTCCTTGTCTACTTCCTAATGTCTGCCAACTCGCAAGTGCTCGCAATAACCATCGCAGCAGCGTTGTTCGTGTTCATCCTCATCTATTTCTCGAAATCGGTAAGGAAACACATGAAATACATTGAAAATGTGTTTATCGACAACCTCAACGAGCGCGAGTTACGCCGCAGCGGCAAAAACAACAGCCTTGTGAGCGATATGCACTTGGCTTACGTCAACGTGGGCTATAACTGCCCGTTTGTTGGCGAGCGACTTGCGTCGTCGAACATTGGCAAGATGTTTGGCGTAAACGTGGCAAGCATCCAGCGCGGCGAGCGCATGATACCCATCCCCGGCGGCTCAACGCGCATCTTCCCGGGCGACACCCTCGGCGTTGTCGGCACCGACGAACAGATACAGCATCTGCTTGAAGCCATCGAGCAAAGCGACCGCGAGGCAGCCACCAACGACGACAACGTGGACATCGACTTCACGAGCATCGTTCTCTCTGCCTCCTCTCCTCTCGCAGGCAAGAAGGTGGGCGAAGTTGACCTGCGCGGCACCTACTCTGTGATGCTTGTGTCGATAGAGCACAGCAACGGCACTTTTGAAAGTCCTACCGCCGAAAGCGTTCTCAGCGTGGGCGACAACCTGTGGCTCGTGGGCGACAGGCAGCAGATACCGAAACTGGCATAAAGAACAAATAAAAAAAAGCAACAGTAGTTTTACATGGATTTCAGCAACCTACCAACCCTTGACAATTTCTTCCACG
Source organism: Eubacterium sp. CAG:180 (assembly GCA_963590405.1). GTDB lineage: Bacteria > Bacteroidota > Bacteroidia > Bacteroidales > Muribaculaceae > Limisoma. Next base: position 8,173 of record CAVAPE010000070.1, read on the forward strand.
CCGAAGTCACAATGACATCGGCAACGGAAACGGCGACCCACACCACTGTGGAGAGCGCCGACACCGCCTCCCACGGCGGCGAAGAGCATGTTGCCACAGGATTGATATCCGACCTCGCTTTGATATTGATTGTGGCCGGCATTGCTACTGTGATTTTCAAACGCCTGAAGCAGCCCGTGGTGCTCGGCTACATTGTGGCGGGATTTCTCGTCGGACCGCATTTCGGCTATTTCCCTACGGTGCTCCACGAAGCCAACATCGAATTTTGGGCTGAACTGGGCATCATCTTCCTCCTGTTTTCCCTCGGACTGGAATTCAGTTTTAAGAAACTGATGAATGTGGGCGGCTCCGCTACCGTCACCACGCTCTTCTCCGTCACGGGAATGATTGTGCTCGGCTACCTGTCGGGCAAACTGATGGGCTTCTCGTTTGTCAGCAGCCTGTTTCTCGGCGGAATGCTTTCGATGTCGTCGACCACGATTATCATGAAGGCTCTCGACGACCTCAACATGCGGCAACGGCAGTTTGCTCCACAAGTGCTTGCCGTGCTCATCGTGGAGGACCTCATAGCCGTGATTCTCATGGTGCTGTTGTCGTCAATAGCCATCAACGACAGCGTTAGCGGCAGCGAACTGCTGTGGAGTGTGCTCAAACTCACGTTCTTCCTCGTGCTTTGGTTTGTGGTGGGCGTGTATCTCATTCCGTCGTTCATCAGCCGTCAACGGCGTTTCCTCAGCGACGAACTCCTGTTGGTGCTCTGCATCGGACTGTGCTTCCTGATGGTCATCACAGCCACCTACGCTGGCTTCTCGGCTGCACTCGGTGCATTCCTCATGGGTTCTATCCTTGCTGGGACAAGCGAGGCTGAACGCATAGAAAAGATTACAGCCCCAGTGAAGGACCTCTTCGGAGCGATTTTCTTCATCTCGGTGGGCATGATGGTCAACCCGCACGTGCTTGGTGAGTTCTGGCTTCCCATAGTGCTGCTTTCGCTGATAGTGATTGTGGGCAAATTCGTATTCGGCGTGGTCGGTATGCTCATCGGCGGCCAGCCGCTGCGCATAGCCCTGCAGTCGGGACTGTCGTTGCCGCAGATTGGTGAGTTTTCGTTTATCATCGCCACGCTGGGTATGTCGCTCGGCGTGATTGACGGCAACATCTACCCTATCATCGTTTCCGTATCGGTTATAACCACATTCTTCACACCATATTTCATCAAGTCGTCCGACCCGATTTGCTCGTGGGCCGAGAGCCACACTCCGCAATGGCTCACCCATCTGCTTGCCCGCTACTCGCAGCAGAACCAGCGCAACGAGTCGGAGATTGCAAGTCTGTGGAAAGAGGTGGCAAAGCGCAACCTTTGGCGCATACTGCTCTACAGCGTACTCCTTGTGGCTGAGTTGTGGATTTCCACGAAATGGCTGTTCCCGTTTGCCGAACGCCTTGCCGGGGCTACTTGGGGCGCATGCGTCGCCACCATCGCCACCCTCTTGGCTATGGCTCCGTTCCTCTTGGCGCTGTGCTATCCGAGCATGAAGCGATGGGAGCGAGCAAAGTTGCGCCACAGCGTGCAAAGCAACGCGCCGTTTGTTGCCATCCGCGCCGTGAGAATGTCGATAGCCTTCGGCTTTTTGGTGTTCTTCCTTCTCGACACCACGTCGCACAGCGTGTCGATTGTGGTTGGCGCTGCCCTGCTTATTTTCGTGGGCATCTATTTCTCGAAGATTGTGCGCAAACAAACATCACGGCTGGAGTCGGCATTTGTCGACAATCTGCATGAGCGCGAACTGCGGCGCAGCGGCAAGAACAACAATCTTGTGAGCAATATGCACTTGGCATACATTTCGATTGGCTACACCTGCCCATTTGTGGGCGAACGCCTTGCCGATGCGCGCATCAGTAGCCGCTTCAGAGTGAATGTGGCAAGCATCCAGCGCGGCGAGGAACTGATAGCCGTGCCTACTGCCGACATGCGGATTTTCCCGGGCGACACAATCGGTGTAATCGGTACCGACAGCCAGATACAGGCACTCATAGGCGAGGTGGAGCGCAAGCCGCAGCAGCGCACTGCGACTTCGGGCGAGATGGAATTTACGAGCATCGTGCTCCCAGAGGGCTCGCATCTTGCTGGGCAGCGCATTGCCGACATCGACCTCCGCGGTCGCTACTCAGCGATGCTGGTATCGGTGGAGAAGGCAGACGGCACATTCATCCAGCCGGTGCCCGACACCGTGCTTTGCGCCGGCGACAACCTTTGGATTGTGGGCAACAAGCAACTTTTGAAACAATTTTGTTTAGATACATAATTACTTACTATTATGCACGAAAAAATAATCATTCTGGATTTCGGGTCGCAAACCACCCAACTCATCGGACGGCGTGTGCGTGAGTTGAACGTGTACTGCGAAATCGTTCCTTACAACAAGATGCCGAAGGACGATCCTTCGGTTATCGGCGTGATTCTTTCCGGCAGTCCGTTCTCCGTCTACGACGAGAGCGCATTCAAGATTGACCTGTCGGAAATCCGCGGCAAATACCCTATCTTGGGCATTTGCTACGGCGCCCAGTTCATCTCCTATGCCAACGGCGGCAAAGTGGAGCCGGCAGGCACCCGCGAATACGGACGCGCGCACTTGTCGACAATGGACAAGAGCAACGCACTGCTCGCAGGACTGACCGATAACACTCAGGTGTGGATGAGCCACGGCGACACCATCACTGCCATCCCTCAGGGATTTAAGGTGATTGCCTCGACAAGCAAGGTTGCCATCGCTGCCTATCAGATTGAGGGCGAAAAGGTGTGGGGCGTACAGTTCCATCCAGAAGTGTTCCATAGCGAGGAAGGCACACTGCTGCTCAAGAATTTCGTGGTGGGCATCTGCGGCGCAAAGCAAGACTGGAGTGCCGACTCATTTGTAGAAACCACCGTTGCCGAACTCAAGGCGCAGGTAGGCGATGACAAGGTGATTCTCGGACTTTCGGGCGGCGTTGACTCGAGTGTGGCTGCGGTGCTTCTCAACAAGGCCATCGGCAAAAACCTCACCTGTATCTTCGTGGATCACGGTATGCTCCGCAAAAACGAGTTCCGCGACGTGATGAAGGACTACGAATGTCTCGGGCTCAACGTGATTGGCGTTGATGCGTCGGAAAAGTTCTTCAGCGACCTTGCAGGCGTTACCGACCCTGAGCAGAAGCGCAAGATTATAGGTCGCGACTTCGTGGAGGTGTTCAACGCCGAGGCGAAGAAGCAGACTGGCGCAAAATGGCTCGCGCAGGGCACTATCTACCCTGACCGCATCGAGAGCCTCAACATCACTGGCAAGGTTATCAAGAGCCACCACAACGTGGGCGGACTGCCAAAGGAGATGAACCTTCAACTTTGCGAGCCGCTGAAGTGGTTGTTTAAGGACGAAGTGCGCCGCGTGGGCCGCTCTTTGGGCATGCCTGAGCACCTCATCACCCGCCATCCGTTCCCGGGACCAGGTCTTGCCGTGCGCATCCTCGGCGACATCACTCCAGAGAAGGTGCGCATTCTCCAGGATGCCGACGACATCTACATCCGCGGACTCCGTGAATACAAGGTGAAACTCAGCGGCGACGAAGCGCGCCGTGTGCTTGCAGCCGGAGTGCCTGCCGACATGAAGAACGGCGAAATCGAAGTGTCGCTCTACGACCAGATATGGCAAGCCGGCACAGTGTTGCTGTCCACCGTCCGCTCTGTCGGCGTGATGGGCGACGAGCGCACCTACGAGCACCCTGTGGCTCTGCGTGCCGTGACGAGTACCGACGCGATGACTGCCGACTGGGCTCATCTGCCTTACGAATTTATGGCAAAGGTGTCGAACGAAATCATCAACAAGGTGAAAGGTGTGAACCGCGTATGCTACGACATCTCGTCAAAACCACCGGCAACAATCGAATGGGAATAAAAGAGGATATATTGATAAAGATTACTGATGCTGCAATCAACTGCGGCATGGTTACTGTGGCAAATCCCTACGGCGTGACCCTCAAGAAGGGCGACACGGTTGCCGTGGTGGGTGAAAACGGGTCGGGAAAGACCTTGACGGCAAAGGCTGTGGCTACGGCTTGCCGCTACTCGT
>CAVAPE010000071.1:0-12019 GCA_963590405.1 Eubacterium sp. CAG:180
TTTCTCATGGATTGCAGCAAGCCATGACCTATGCCCAAATGCTTGATGTGAAGTTCGCATACAGTTCAAATGGCGAAGGCTTTGCTGAGCACGATTTCTTGACAGGCAAGGAACGCTCTTTTTCAATGGACGAATTTCCAACGAAAGAAGAACTCATCGAGAGATACAAGAGTGAGGCTAATGACGGCAACGGACTTAACGAACAGGAGTTGTTGGTCATAAACCAGCCATATTGCACCGGTCAGAATATTTATCCGCCACGATATTACCAGCGCAATGCCGTAAACCGCACTGTCAATGCCATAGCAAAGGGTCAAAATCGTGTGCTTCTTGTCATGGCAACTGGCACTGGTAAGACATATACAGCCTTTCAGATTGTGTGGCGGCTGATTCATAGTGGATTAAAGAAAAAAGTGCTTTATCTCGCCGACCGCAATATTTTGGTCGACCAGTCCATTCAGCATGACTTCAAACCCTTGGAAAAGGTAATTCACAAGATTGACTTTTCAAAAGACAAGAATCATTTGGATGTATTGAGTTCCTATAAGGTTTTCTTTGCTCTCTATCAACAGTTGATAGGTCAGAATGATGCAAAGAATTATAAGGAACTGTTTCCCAATCCCGACTACTTCGACCTTGTGATTGTCGACGAGTGTCATAGAGGCAGTGCGAAGGATGACAGCAACTGGCGAAACATATTGGAATATTTCGCCTCTGCTACTCATATCGGTATGACTGCCACGCCAAAAGAAACTAAATACCAGTCAAGTATTGGCTACTTTGGTGAACCTATCTATACATACAGCCTTAAAAACGGAATAGAGGATGGTTTCCTTGCTCCTTTCAAGGTAATAAACGTTACAACAAACATTGGTGATGAGTGGCGACCGACAAAGGGACAGAAAGACATTTTCGGCAATGTGTTAGAAGATCGCATTTACAACAATCGCGACTATGATTACAGTATTGTCATAGAAGACCGCATAAGGGAAGTAGCGCAGGAAATAACCAACTACCTGAAAAGTACAGACCGCATGGCAAAGACCATCGTGTTTTGTGCCGATGAAACCCATGCGGAGCGTATGCGTATCGCATTGACCAATGCCAATGCCGACATGTGCAGAAATAATCCAGACTATGTGGTTCGTATAACAAGTAGTGACCAGTATGGGAAAGGAAAGTTGGACTATTTCATTTCCATTGCGGAGAAATATCCAGTCATAGCAACTACCAGTAAATTGCTTTCAACAGGTGTAGACTGCAAGATGGTGAAACTTATAGTGCTTGACCAACAAATCGGCTCTATGACGGAGTTTAAGCAGATTATTGGTCGTGGCACCCGTCTTCGTGAAAAGGATGGAAAGACATACTTCACGGTTATGGATTTTCGCAACGTGACACGGTTGTTTGCCGACCCAGATTGGGACGGACCGATGGAGAAAGACCCGAATTATTCGCCCTATGATATTCCAGAACCTGAAGTTCCCTCTGGCGTGGAAGAACCAACCCCAGAACCGACCCAAAAACCTCGTCCAAAGCCTATTGTCGGTCCAGACGGATGTACGGTAACTGTCATCAACAAGATTGTTTCTGTCTATGACACAGACGGTAAGTTACTTCGCACAGAGAGTATCACAGACTATACAAAGAAAAGTATCACTGATGCATACGCCACGATTGACACGTTCACTACTAAGTGGCAAGAAACCAAAAAGAAATCTGATATTGCCGAAATGCTAAAAGAAATAGGCATTGATCTTGCAGCATTAAAGAGAGACCAAGGTATGGAGGATGTCGACGATTTCGATTTCATCTGCCATATAGCCTACGGCAAGAAAACACTTACTCGACAAGAGCGTGCCGAGCAGGTGAAGAAACGTGATATATTCAGCAAGTATGGCGAACAGGCACGACTAGTGCTTGAAGCCTTGTTGGACAAGTATACCAAGGAAGGTGTGTCTGAATTGGAAAGTCTTACCGTGCTTGAAAATGATCCATTCCGAAAACTGGGTTCAAGGTCAAATATCGTGAAGTTCTTCGGTGGCAAACAAGGTTATCTTGATGCAGTTAAGGAGTTGGAACAATACATATATAATATAGCATAAAATAGGAAAAAATATGAGTTTATCAAATTTCGTAAAACGGATACGTAATATAATGCGCAATGATGCCGGTATCAACGGCGATGCGCAGCGCATAGAGCAAATGGCATGGATGCTGTTTTTGAAAGTCTATGACGAGAAAGAGAATGACTGGGAATTGGACGATGATGATTACAAGTCGATCATTCCCGAAGAGTGCCGTTGGCGTAATTGGGCACATGATGACGGAAGCGGTAATGCCTTGACAGGTGACGAACTACTTTCGTTTGTCAATAACACCTTGTTTGTTAAACTCAAAAATATTGAGGTCACGCCAGATACTCCTGTCCGTCAAGCGATAGTAAAGACAACTTTTGAAGATGCCAATCAATATATGAAAGACGGTGTTCAACTTCGTCAAGTGCTTAATGTGATTGATGGCTTGAATCTTGGTGACTATGAGGAAAGTCATGCTTTCGGTGAAATATACGAGACTATCCTTAAAGAAATGCAGTCGGCAGGTTCGTCGGGTGAGTTCTACACACCAAGAGCCTTGACCGAATTTATGGCAGAGATAGTCAATCCGCAGATTGGAGAAAAGATGGCAGACTTTGCCTGCGGTACTGGTGGTTTCATCACAAGTTGGCTGGGCGAACTGGATAAAAAGGTAAAGACTGCAGAAGACCGCAAGAAGTACAATCAGTCTGTATTTGGCATCGAGAAGAAGCAATTTCCATATATGTTGTGCGTTACGAACTTGTTGTTGCATGGCATAGACACGCCATTGGTATACCATGACAACTCGCTTACAAAGAATGTTCTTAATTATACGGACGATGATAAGTTTGATGTCGTGTTGATGAACCCGCCATACGGAGGCAATGAGAAGTCAGATGTCAAGTCTCACTTCCCTTCTGATATGCGTAGCAGCGAGACTGCCGACTTGTTCATGGTTCTTATCATGTACCGACTGAAGAAGAATGGTCGTGCAGCGGTCATTGTGCCAGACGGTTTCTTGTTTGGTGCAGACAATACTAAGATTGCTATCAAATCAAAGTTGCTCAGAGATTTCAACTTGCACACCATTATCCGTTTGCCTGGCAGTATTTTTGCACCATACACCCCGATTGCCACAAACATCCTGTTCTTCGACAATGCCCGTGCTGAGGATGCTCCCGAAGGCTTTTCGACAAAGGAAACCTGGTTCTATCGTCTGGATATGCCAGAGGGTTACAAGCATTTCTCCAAAACCAAGTCTATGAAGTCGGAGCATTGCAATCCTATCCGTGAGTGGTGGAACGACCGCAAGGAGATTGTCATAGCCGATGGTGACGAAAAATCCCGTTGCTATTCTGTCGGCGACCTTATCGCCACCGATTGTAACTTCGACTTGTGCAAGTTTCCGAAAGATGATGAGGAAATCTTGCCTCCTGCCGAACTTCTTGCCGACTATTTCAAGAAGCGCAAGGCTCTTGACCATGAAATAGACAAGACTTTGGCTGAGATACAACGTATCTTGGGGATAAATGTAGATGTGGATGAATTATAATATGTGAGACACGTCTCACATATTTAGAAAAGAAATCTATGGTAAACGAAATTTCAAAGACACCCAACATCGACAAACTGTTTGTTGATGTAAGGCAAATAATAGAAGAAGGTCGCAAGCAGGGTGCTGATGCGATTAGTGCTGTAATTTGCATGACAAATTGGAGAATTGGGAGACGCATCATTTTGGAAGAACAGCATGGGGAAACACGTGCTGAATATGGTAAGAACATTATCAATAATCTGTCTAAAAGACTGATTGCTGAATACGGAGGCAATAAAAGTTTTGCCCCAAGAGATTTACGTAATTATAGGCAGTTCTATCTAACTTTCAATGACTTTGAGATTTGGTACGCACGCGTACCAAATCTTAATTGGACACACTATCGTTCCTTGCTTCGTGTGCAGAACGACGATGCGAGGAAATGGTATCTAACGGAAGCCTCTAAGGAGCATTGGTCAACACGCACTCTCGATCGCAATATCAACTCGCAATACTACTTCCGTTTACTTCAATCCCCTAAAAGGGATGCTGTGGTTGCAGAAATGAAAGCAAAAACTGCCGATTACGATAAAGACAAATTGGAGTTCTTGAAGAATCCCATTGTGGCAGAGTTTTTAGGGTTGTCTAAAAATAACGACTTTACCGAAACAAAGTTGGAAACAGCTATAATAAGCCACCTTCAAAAGTTTATCATGGAACTCGGTAAAGGCTACGCTTTTGTTGCTCGTCAACAACTTATCCGCACAGATTTGAAAGATTACTACATCGACCTCGTTTTCTACAACTACATCTTGAAGTGTTTCTTGTTGGTTGACCTAAAAACCACAGAAATCACTCACCAAGACATCGGACAAATGGATATGTATATCCGTATGTACGATGAACTGAAGTGTACAGAGGGCGATAATCCAACAATAGGTTTGCTACTATGTGCCGAAACAAGCAAAGACCTTGCACGTTATAGTATTCTTCACGACAATAAGCAATTGTTTGCAGCTAAGTATATGACATATCTTCCAAAGGAAGAGGATCTTATCGCAGAAATTGAACGCCAAAAGAATTTTTTTGAGTTACAAGAGAACGACAAGAATAAACAATGAACGGAAAGCAATTAAAGAACAGCATACTACAATGGGCGATACAAGGCAAACTTGTACCCCAAGACCCGAACGACGAACCAGCAAGCGTATTGCTTGAAAAGATTCGTCAAGAGAAAGAACGTTTGATAAAGGAGAAGAAAATCAAGCGAGACAAAAACGCATCCATCATTTTCCGTGGTGAGGATAATTCCTATTATGAGAAGGTTCTCGCTACGGGAGAGGTGAAGTGCATTGATGAGGAAGTGCCGTTTGAGATACCGCAGGGGTGGGAATGGTGTAGGCTCAATGACTTGGCTCTATATAGAAAAGGTCCTTTTGGAAGCAGCTTAACAAAATCTATGTTTGTGGCTAAAAGCAATCAAAGTATCAAGGTTTATGAGCAGAAGAATGCAATACAAAAAGACTATACCCTTGGCGATTATTATATTAGCAAAGAGAAGTTTGAAACAATGCAAAGTTTTGTTGTCAAGCCAAATGACATTATAGTAAGCTGTGCAGGAACTATCGGTGAAACCTATCTTCTACCATTTGATGCTCCTATCGGCATTATCAACCAAGCATTAATGAGGGTTGCGCTTTTTGATTTGAACATGGCAGAATACTGGCAAATATACTTTGCCTATATGCTTTTGAATGAGACACAGATGAAAGGAGCAGGTTCTGCTATTAAGAATATTCCGCCGTTTGAATATCTAAAAGCTGTCCTTGTGCCAGTTCCTCCACTATCAGAACAAAAAAGATTGGTTGAAAGATACAATATGATTTTGTCTCTAATTGGTAAATACGAGTTAGAAGCAAATAAATTGAATTGTCTTAATCAAAATATCTATGATAAATTAAAGAAATCCGTTTTACAAGAGGCTATACAAGGTAAACTCGTTCCACAAATAGCCGATGAAGGTACAGCGCAAGAACTGCTTGAACAGATTAAAGCAGAGAAGCTAAAGTTTGTGAAAGAGGGCAAGCTCAAGAAGTCTTCTTTGGCTACTTCTACCATCTTCCGAGGTGACGATAACAGGTATTATGAGCAGATAGGAGGACATAGCGTTGAGATAGAGCTACCTTTTGATTTTCCTTCATCATGGAGCATTACACGTTTGAGTTCTGTTTGCCAACTTACGGATGGTCAGAAACAAGAAGGACAAGGTGTCTTGTTGGATGCAAAATATTTGCGTGGAAAATCCTCTGCAGTTCGTGTGGATAAGGGAAAATTCGTAAAAACGGGAGATAATATAATTCTTGTGGATGGTGAAAATTCTGGTGAGGTCTTTCCAGTTACGCAGGACGGATATATGGGTAGTACTTTCAAACAACTTTGGCTCAGCGAATCCATGTATGTGCCTTATCTTCTGTTGTTCATCCGCTTTCACAAAGATGCTTTGCGCAATTCAAAGAGAGGTGCGGCGATACCGCACCTCAATAAGGACTTGTTTTATAGTCTTATAGTAGGCATTCCGCCAATAATAGAGCAAAAACGTATTGTTGATAAGATAAACAGCCTAACGCAGTTGCACAAATAGTTTTTCTATTTGTGCAACAATGCGTTGCTGCTCCATCAAGGGTGGAAGTGGTATGGCAATTTCTTTCACTTTCGCTATACTTACACCGCCTATAATCCCTGTCTTATTTAGATTGAACAATTCAATGAATGATGGAGACTGCAAATAATAGTATATGAATTTTCCTATTTCCACAAAGGGAGAAAAACAACAAAGCTTGTTTCCGAAACATACATCTTGATTAAGAACAGCGATTTTCTTTCCTGCACTTCCACCCTCAATGCACATTAATACAGAATTAGCTGGTGCTATTCTGAAGTCTTGTTCATACTGCTGGGGAATCGAAATACCATTGTTATACACTATTTTGTTGTCAAAACCAACATCTTTTGTTCCGATATAATATCGTCCTTGTACTTGCATAAATTTAGCTCGTTTCTCGGCTTCACTAATGCTGTTTCCTGTATAGATAGAAGAAACGCACGAAAGCCTCGTCCATAGCCAATTGTTAGGAACTTCAAAAGGAATCTCATCATCAATATTCATCGTTAAATTCCCCATCTGCTCATAATACCTGTTATCGTCACCACGGAAGATGGTCGAAGTAGTTAAGGCAGACTTCTTTAGCTTGCCCTCCTTCACTAACTTTTGTTTCTCTGTTTTTATCTGTTCAAGTAGTTCTTGCGCTGTACCTTCTTCTGCTATTTGCGGAACAAGTTTGCCTTGGATTGCTTCCTGTAAAATAGACTTTTTCAACGTATCCCATATCTCTTTGTTTATATGGTTAAGCTTCATTTGATATTCTCCATATCGGGTTACATGTGGATTGAGTAAGTTAAATTTCTCTACTATGCGTGTCTGTTCCTTTTGTGGTGGAATAGGTAAAAGGCAATGTTTTATAATGAGTTGGTTTATGTTTGGGTCTTTTCTTGAACCAGCAGCAAAGTCCATCCAATAAGGTCTTTGATATTCTATAAAAGTATGGAGATAATCCATATTGCAATATCCATTTGGTCTTATAGCACAAACAGACTGATTGATTGTTGTATCGAAATGTAGGATGCAGTGCTTTCCGATAGTTCCTGCACCACCATACATAGCAATACACACCGAGTCTTGTGGAAGAATGGTAAGGTTGTAGTCAGAACAAGCTTTTGGTGTGATTTGTATCTCTGTCTTACATAAAACTCCATTATTTAAGTCTGTTGTACGAACCCAATTAATGCTGCCGTTTTTGTAGTAGTCTGGATTCCTGCTTAGTGGCGTGGAGCCACTTGTAGTTTCAAAAAGGTTACCAATGCGCTCCCATTCCCAACCTTGCGGAACATCAAACGGTATCTCCTCGTCAATACACTTCACCTCTCCCGTAGCGAGAACCTTCTCATAATAGGAACTCAAAGAAGATGTCATTCCAATAATAGAAGATAGTTACACAATGTTTTACAAACAAAATTACAAGAATGACAGAAACAGATTTTGAAGAGTTCTTGCGCCAAGGGAATATGGCAAAGAACACCATTTCGGCATATTGCTATGCCGTGCGAGAGTTTAACAAGAGACACAAGGAACTGAACAAGAAGAACCTTCTGGTTTACAAGACGTACCTCATTGAGACTTTTAAGCCGAAAACGGTAAACCAACGCATTCAGGCAATCAACAAGTACCTGGAGTTCTGCAACAAGTCGCGTCTGCGCTTAAAGTCTGTCAAAATACAGCAACGTTCTTATCTTGAGAACGTGATAAGCAATGCTGACTACACCTTCTTAAAGAACAAACTCAAAAAGGAAGACAACAAGGAATGGTACTTCGTGGTTCGTTTCCTTGCAGCAACAGGAGCAAGAGTTAGCGAACTGGTACAAATCAAAGTGGAGCATGTCGATGTTGGCTATTACGACATCTATACAAAGGGTGGTAAGATACGCCGTATCTATATCCCCAAGATACTCCGCACTGAGACTGCCAAATGGCTGCAACAAGAGAATCGTAACTCGGGGTATCTCTTTCTCAACCGTTTTGGTGAGCGCATAACAACGAGAGGCATAGCACAACAGTTGAAGAACTACGCCGTAAAGTATGGCTTGAACGAGAAGGTCGTTTATCCTCACTCGTTCCGTCATCGCTATGCGAAGAATTTCCTGGAGAAGTACAATGACATCGCCTTGCTTGCTGACCTCATGGGGCACGAAAGCATCGAAACTACACGTATTTACTTACGCCGTAGCAGTATGGAGCAACAGGAAATCGTGGATAATGTTATCACATGGTAAATACGCAACCTATGAATATTCACCTGTAAGCTCAGTATGGAGAGCGGTGCAAATCATACAAGGAGGAAAGCCAAAGTATAGAAGGAGTCCTTTTTATTCTTCATCGTCGGGGGATTCGTCGAAGTAGTCGAGTTCGCCGGTGTTTTGGTCGTAGTCATAGTCCACCATCATGTCGTGGTCTGGGTCTCCGTTGTAGGAGCCGTAGTCTTCGTCGTAGTCGCTCATAGCATTTATGTTTTTGGGGTTAGTGTTTCGTGATTAGTCGAGCAGGGGGATGATTTCCGCCGGCTTGTTGACTATGTGGTTGGCATAGTTGGCTCTCAGTTCTTCCACAGAGCGGAATCCCCACGTTACGCCAACCGAGTCGACGCAGGCACGGCGCGCCGTTTCCATGTCCACTCCCGAGTCGCCCACATAGAGCACATCCTGCTTCTTCGCCTGTGTGGCAGCGAGGATTTCAAACACAATCGATGGGTCTGGCTTTACGGGAACGCCCTCTTTCTGTCCCTCGATTGCGGCAAACTTGATTGTCGGGAACAATGCCGTAACGATGGCTTTCACTGCAGCGTCGTATTTGTTGGAAGCCACGGCAATGTCGATGCCGTTGTCCTGCAAATGCTGCAGCAGTTCAAGGATGCCGTCGTAGGGGCGGGTATAGTCGATGTTGTGCTGGTCGTAGTATTCCGTGAAGTCCACGCGTATCTTCTTAATCATCGCCTCGTTCCTTTGGTTCTCAGGAAGAGCACGCTCTATCAGTTTGTTCACGCCGTTGCCCACATACATAGGGTATGCTTCCAGCGGATGTTTCGGGAAACCATTCTTTTCCAGTGCAACGTTGGTGGCGACACCAAGGTCCTTTATGGAGTTGATGAGAGTGCCGTCGAGGTCGAAGATTACTAACTGTTTCATAGATATATGTTTTTATAAAATTAGAATGGATAGCCCACCGAGAAATGCAGGGCATGGTCGCGCCTGAAGTTCGGATGAATCAGCGGCAGATGCTCCTGATCCATGGCTGGGTTGTAGGCTTTCATGCCGAGGTCCAGACGCAGCAGGAAATAGTTGAAGTTCAGACGCAGTCCAACACCATAGGCAGCCGCGATTTCGCGGTAGAACGAGTTGAACTTGAACACGCCCGTCGCCTGGTCGGCATATTCGCGGATAGTCCAGATATTGCCCGCGTCGATGAATGCCGCCATCTCAAACACCCAGAACAGTTTTGCCCGGTATTCAAGGTTGAGGTCCAGACGGATGTCGCCGCACTGCTCCATAAACGAAAGCACCGAGTTGTTGCTGTTGAACCGTCCCGGACCGAGCGAGCGCACCGACCAGCCTCTCACGCTGTTTGCGCCGCCGCTGTAGAAGCGCTTCTCAAACGGCAGTACCGACGAGTTGCCGTAGGGCACTGCCACGCCCGTGCCGATGTGGAACACCAGCGAGTTGCGGCGGTCGAAGGAATGGTTGTAGGTGTAGTCGATGTTGGCTTTGAAATATTGCGAATACTGGATGCCAAACACCTTGTACGCCAATGATACATCGTCGCGCTTCTGCTTGGCGAGTTTGCTGCCGGCATAGAGCAAGTTGCCAGCCGTTTCCACGCCAAGACGGAAGGTGTAGATGTCGGGCTGGTATACAAATTTGCCGATGGGCGACGACTGGTTCTTTTTATTGGTGTAGTAGAACGAGTAGCCCATCTTCATTATGAAGTGATCCTCGTAGGAATAGAGCAGCAACGGGTTGTTGGGCGCAATCTGGTCGATAAATTCCGGACTGATTTTCGGCAGATAGACATAGTTGATGTCCAGCAAGTCAAACGTGTGGCTGATGAGGCTACCGCGCTCTGTCCATTTGTATTTCCATCCGCCGCCAGCAATCACGCGCGTGTATTCGGGGCGTTCCTGATAGGTGAACGTGGTGGAAAACTCGGTGTTCGCCCTGATTTTCTGACGGAAACCCTTCTTCAGGAAAGGGAAGATGAATTTCGGGAATGCGATGCCTATTTCGCCATCGTATTCGGCATAGCGTTTGTTGATGAGCCCCTGCACGTTGCCCGAGATGCTCTCATAGTTCACTCCCGCCTTCACCGACAGCGTTTCTGAGCCACGGGCAAGGTTGCGGTGCTGATAGGTGGCTGCCACGCCAAAGCCAAGGTCGCCTTCAGAATTAGTGCCTTCGAGCGACACGCTCACGCTCTGCGATTTGCCTTCGGTGAGAAGGATGTAGGAGTCGACCCATAGGTTGCCGTCAATTTCGCCTATCGACTCGAAATTGATGTTGATAAACTTGAGAATGCCCAGTCGTCCGAAGGCCTGGTAGGTCTTGTCGACGTCGGCAGAATTGTATTTCTTTCCCGGGGTGATGTAGCAGTTCTCGTCGATGATTTTCGGACGCAGATAGCGGTTGTCGCCGTAGAGTATGCGAAGCCCCTTGTAGTCCACCACATTTCCTGCTGGATAGTCGGTGAGGTTGTAGCGGTGCTCGGGGTTGTAGTCGGTCACCACATAAACGTTGCGCACGTAGAACGGACGGTGCCGGTCGTACTGCTTAATGCGGTTGGGGTAGGGAGGCATCACGTTGAGCGTAAGGTCAACGGCTCGGCTGTCGGCAGTGGTGTCGGCAGTGAAGGTGATGTATTCTTTGTTAAATCCGAAATAGCCCTGTTCGCGAAGTCGGTCGGTGATGTTCTGGCGCGCTTGGTCGAGGGCGTTGCGGTCGAAATTGTCGTTGAGGTGAAGTATGAATTTCGACGAGTCAGCAAGAATTAGCGGACGTAGCGTGTCGTCGGGTATGTTGTAGGCAATGCTGGCGAGGTAGTGCGGCTTGTTGGTGTAGATGCGGTAGGTGAGTTCGATTTTCCGCGACTTCTCGTTTTTCACAGAGTCAACAATCACCTCTGGGCTAAGGTAGCCGCGGTTGTTCAGCGCCAAGGCGAGTTGGCTTGCCGACATCTCAGTGAGTTGCGGGTCGTAGACCACCGGCGCCTGTCCGATTTTGCGCACCCATTTGTTGTACCATTTTGTGCTGTCGTGCCCCGACCAGTTGTACACGTTGAGTTGCATCTTCCATCCGCCGAGAATCTCGTGGTTCTGCACCTGTCGCAGATAGTTGCGCATCTCTTTTTTGCTGATAGAGGCATTGTCCTTGATATCGATGTGCACCTTGTTGAGGAGATATTTGTTTTCGGGCACAAACTTAGTGGTGTGGCACGAGGCAAGCAGCAGTAAGGCAATCGCGAAGATTGCTCCGAGACTGCGACGAGTTATTTTGCTGTTGCGTTTTGATGCCATACCCATATTTCGACAGACTACAAAATTACGGAAAAATCCACGATACTAACGGCTATTTCAATAACTATTTCATCCGGCTTGCTTTCTTCTATCCTATAAAATTGTCAATAACCGCTGCCTCCGATGATGCGAGTGGCGCTGCCTACGGGCTGCTATTCCACACTGCCAAAATGGTGTGGGTAGAAAGAAATGTAAAAATGCGCTTTGCGCATTTAATAGGCTGAAAGCCTTAC
>CAVAPE010000072.1:0-11783 GCA_963590405.1 Eubacterium sp. CAG:180
CGCAGAACCTTGAGAAAAACGGTCGCCCGACGGCATACCTCGACGTTGCCGACGGACAGTTGCACGAATACACCGACGAGTCGGCAGCCGATGCCGTGCTTCGCCACTTGATAAAGTACTACAACAGCGACTCGTTCAAGCAGTTTACTGTACCGTTTGCCATGAGCGTCAACCTGAAAGCGACAAAGACCCTCGGCAAATACCTGCGTCTGTCGATGTTTGCCAACAAGATTATCGACTACACCCCCGACTACTACTCCAACGGCTACAAAATCCGCCGCAACGTGAGCCCGTACTTCGGCGTGGAGGCAAATCTAACATTTTAGGATATGAAGAAAGCGATACATACACTGATTATAGCAACCCTCACACTAATCCTTGCGGCATGCGCCGACGAGGCTTCAGTGCCGCGCGTGGCAGCCAAAGTGGAGGTAGTTCCACAGACTGAGGTCGAGGGATTGACGATAAAGAGCGAACGGCTCACTTTCCGCAACCTCTCCTCTGGCGAGTCGGTAGTGTTTACCGCTACTGGCGCGGTGCAACTCCCTGTGGGCTACTACGAATGCTCCTACCAGGCCGACGTGACCTACAACAACGGCAGCGGCGACGATGCCGCCGTGGTGAGCGGTCAACTGATTGGCAACGTGGAGTCGGTTCGCGCCACAGCCGACGGCGTAAGTCTGTCGCTGCCGGTCTATCTTGTGGCAGACAATGACGACTTCATCTTTGAGGAGATTTTCTTCACGGGCACGCGCCGCACGTCAGGCTCAAGTTATATCGGCGACACGTATTTCAAGATTTACAACAACACCGACCATGTGCTCTATGCCGACGGACTGGCATTCGTGGAGTCAAAATTCCGCTCCACGCAGCAATATGCCTTCAACCCAGACCTCAAGCAAGAGGCGATGACGGTGCACGCCATCTATGTAATCCCCGGCAACGGCACCGACCATCCAGTGCAGCCAGGCGCATCGCTGACCATCTGCGACACTGCCATCGACCACCGCACATCTAACGAGAATTCGTTTGACCTATCGGGAGCCGACTTCGAATGGTACGACGTGTCGACCGTGCCGAGCCAAACCGACATCGACAACCCCGACGTGCCTAATATGGACAAATGGTACTGCGACTCGCGGAGCATCTTCATCCTCCACAACCAAGGCTTCACTTCGTTTGCGCTGGCGAGGATACCAGTAGACAAGCAGACGTTCCTCACCGACTACTACTATACCTACAACTACACCATGTATCTGCCCACGGGCACTTACCCGATGAGCGGCGACGGCTACAAGATACCAAATTCGTGGATTGTCGACGGTGTGAACTGTAGCGTGGAGTCGGACCGCAAATGGAACGTGTTGCCGGCGTCGATTGATGCCGGATGGACATGGTGCGGACGCATGAGTTCGGACAGCGACCGCTTCTTCAAGAGCGTGCGCCGCAAGATGCTCTATCTCACCGACGACGGCCGCCGTGTGCTCAAGGACACCAACAACTCCTCCGACGACTTCAATGCGGCATGCGTGCCGTCGATTGTCGAAGTGCAGCACACTGCCATCAACGCTTCTGGCGAGAAAGCCACAACAATAACCTACGATGGCGTTCAGCCGAAAAACGACTAATGAGAATGAAAAGACTATTCTACATATCACTGTTCTTGACCGCCGCTACGGCATCGGCGCAGCAGCCCGACGTGCAGACGCGCTGGATGGACAACAGCCGACTGAGCCGCAATGTGGCTACGGTGCGCTACGACAACCCGGCGATGATGAAGAACCGCTACGACGCTTCGCTCACCACAATCGGCGCAGCGTGGCTCTTCGACGACCAGGAACAGGCGCGCACCATCGAGGAGGGCGACGGTAGCAACCGTGCGGACATCTCGGCGGAGGCATTCATCAAGAAAGGACTTAACGACATCTGGGGCGAAGCGGGCTATTCCATCGGTCAGCGCCGCAACGTGTTGCTCAACGAGTCGTCGGACTATAGCCGCATCTACCCTTACGTCACCGCCGACCTTGTGGGTGGCGACCTTCACGAGGAAACCTACCGCTTCAGCGGCGGCTTCGCCCACACACTTAAAAACGGCATCACCCTCGGCGCTTCCGCTGGCTACAAGGCTCTGCTGGCATACCGCACCGTCGACCCTCGTCCGCGCAACCTCACGAGCGACCTCGACTTTGCCGTGGGCATGAAGTGGCGGTGGCTCGACGTGGCTCTGAAGGCTGGCAAGTACAAACAGACAAACGTTGTGAAGTTCTACAACGAAACCTACCAGCCCACGGTCTACCATGCCACTGGTCTGGGCACTGACTACTACCGCTTCCGTGGCACGAACACCAACACCTACTACAACGGACGCGACTTCGGAGCGCAAATCGGCGCATCGTCGCGTCTGGGCAAGGCTGATGCTGGACTAGTTGCCACCTACGACTATTTTGGATTTGACAAGATTATATCGTCGCTCAACGAGTTGCCGATGGCATCGGTAGCCGAGCGCACTTACGGCATCACCGCCTACGCAGTGTTCCGCCCAGCGCAACAGCATAGCCTTGCCGTGGAGGCAAGCGCAAGCCGAGGCCGTCGCGACGGCAAGGAAAATATATTCGGTGAGGCCGAAAACAATATCTACCCCGAAATCGCATCGCTTTCAATGTTCCGCCGCTCGCAGACGGAAGCGAAAGTGAAGGTTTCCTACGAATATCTGCGCAAGTCAATGCGCCTCCAACTCGACGCTACGGCAGGCTATGCCGCCGACCGCTGGCGCTACACCGAGCCAGAGCGGCGCATGAACGCCAACCACCCCATCGTGGGCTTTGAGGCTACGGCATCGTGGATGGTGCGCCGCTGCACGCTCACGCCTTTTGCCTCGGTGTTGGCGGTGATGAGCAGCAAGTCGGAATGGACCAAGCCAGAGACCTCGCAGTCGGTGCTCGACGCTTCGGCAGAACGGATGTTTGAGATGATGGGCAACACCGACACTCACTATTCAGCAGGCTTCCGCGCCGACTACCGCATCAAGCCGGGACTGGGCATATTCTGCCGCCTTGCCTACGAGGGCAAGCATTATGCCACCGACGTTGCCGCCAAGGGCTGCAACGCTACAATAGGACTATTATTTTAACTAATTAATAAACAGAAAGAAAATGAAAAAATCATTACTCATTTCTCTATCGCTCGCAGCAGTAGCCTTCACTGGCTTTGCACAGGACGAGATAGAACCGACCTTGCCTGAAGTGAACTGGGCAACAGTGGTAAACGGTAGTGCGACTACAACTCCAGAGGCTTTTGTGCCTACTGCCGACGGCGCTTACCTCATTTCAAAGTTCACAAGCAAGGGCACCGACGCAACTGCCACTTGGGTGAACTTCGGCGACGCTGAGAAGGTGGCTTACGGTGCTACCAACAAAGCAACTTCGGGCAACGACAACTTGCTCATCACCAAGGTTAACGCCAATGGTGAAGGTGTTTGGCACGTTTACTCGAAGAACGGCCGCGTGAGCAACGCTTCTTTAGCCGTAACTTCCGACGGTGGCATAGTTGTTGCCGCTTCAATGTCGTTCACTGCATTCAACAGCAAGGACGAAACCGACGTACCAGCAAACTCTATCCTCGACCTTGTTGACGTGGACAACCACACAACAACTATCGAGAAGACTTTCGCAAAGAAATCAGTCTACGACATCGTAGTACTCAAAATTTCTGCTGCAGGCCACTTGGAATGGTACAAGCAAATCAATGCTGAAGACGGCTCTTCGCTCAATGCCAAGGTTGCTGTCGACGGCAACGACAACATCTACATCGGCGGTCAGCACGGCGTAGCACTCACCATCGGCGAAAGCACCGTTCCGGCTCGCTCTGCCAAGTCGCTCTACCTCGTGAAACTCGACAACGCTGGTAACTATGTGAAGAATTTCGACATCACTGGTGCAGACGCTGAAGACTATATCGACGCAGTGCTCTTCGCTAACGGCAAACTCTATGTGGCAGGTCGCCTCAAAGGCGTTTCACAGACAGATGTGAAATTCGGCGACAACACGTTCTCTCCGTCAACTCTCGACGACCTGTTTGCAGCAGCATTCGACACTGACCTCAACGTTGCCTGGGCATCATTTGCATACGCTGCTGTTGGAACTGATGGCAAGCACACCACACAAGTGAAAGGTCTTGACTTCAGCGACGGTCGTGTTCATGTTACAGGTCTTTTCAAAGGCGGTTTCAGCGACGAGCCTCACAGCGGCGACTTTATGCAGTCGGCAAGCACCACTTTGGAAGGTTATCTGATTAAATTCGACGGCGAGACTGGTAAAATCACTGGTTGCTCAAACCACGGCGAAGGCATCTCTGGCTACTATGCAGCATTCTCAAAAGATGGCAAAACATACATGGCTGGATATAGCATTGCCGACGCCGACGCACAAGGCACCATCCTTACAATCGACTACAGTGCCGACACCATCAAACCTATCACAACCTCCAACGATGAGTCGGAAGGCGAGGACGGCGAAGATATGACCATTTTAACTACAGTCAACCCTAAGAGCGCTGGCTATCCAACAACATTCTGCGCTAAGTTCTACGGCGACGATGTTTACTATGGCGTACGCGCAAAAGGCGAAGGCATCAAATTCTTCTCCGAAGCACAATATGACTTCACCAACCAAACCGACTTCACAGAAGCCATCTTCTCGCTCAACCTCAGCGACATTTATGGCGGCGTGAACAAGGTGGTTGCCAACAGCAACGTGAAGGCATACGGCGTTGAAGGTGCAGTCCGCGTAAGCGCTGCAGAACCAACAACCGTAGCAGTCTACAACGTAGCCGGTCAGAAAGTGGCACAACAGGCAGTCAACGGCGAAGCAACAATCGCCCTCCCTGCAGGCTTCTATGTTGTTAACAACACAAAAGTAATCGTGAAGTAATTCATCCACGACCCTACACAAAACGGGGCTGTGCCAATGCGGCGCAGCCCCGTTTTTCGTTGATTGCCGTTTGCTGGCAAACTATGAGTTGATTTGGTCAATCAGAGCCTTTTCGGCTTCTTTTGCCTCTTTCAGTTGCTTCTTCATCAAGTTTAGGTTGTCACCGATTTTAGCCTGACCTTTGTCGGTGAATGCCTTCTGAGCCTTGTCGGCATCAATGCCGTAAGCACTGAGGTGGCAGTCGAGAGCCTTCTCGATGTAGTCGGCAAGATAAGTAGCGTCGTTTCTGCCGTTGCTTTCATTGAGAGCAAGGGTGTTGTAGGCAATAGTGAGATCCACAAGGTTGTCGATGCTCAGTTGATCCTTTTGAGCATAGAGACCATCGGCAGTCTTTGCGAGTTCTTCAACATTGCCGGCCTTGATGTAGTCGTTGAGTTTAGCGCACTCCTTGTCGGCTTCCGACTGGCACGAAGCCATCAACAGACAAACGGCAAAAAGTGAAATTAGTGATAGTAATTTTTTCATTTGGCTTTTATTGTTTTGTGTTTAGAAATTCATTGAGTCCGACACCCCTTGCTTGTACTTTGCCATATTGGCATTGTAGTTTTTCACCACGGCGTCCATATTGACCTTGCGAAGGGCGAACTGCGCCTTTGCTTCTGCTGGGTTGGCAGCGATGGCAGATTTGTAGCAGTCGATGGTTTTCAACACATAGTCGTAGCGCGTCACAGGGTCGGTCGACTTCTCCGTGAGTTTGTGATAGATCACAGCCAAGTCGGCGAGCGTTGCTGCCGAGCACGAACTCTTTTGCGAGTAAATCTTGATGGACATGTCCTCAGCGCGGTCAAAGTCGCCTGCTGTGATTGCATCAATAATCGTGGTGCACTGGTCGCTCGTCGATGCAGCAAATGCCGATGCGAAAGCGACTAAAGTCATGCTTATGAGTGAGATAATGCGTTTCATTGCTCTAAAATAATTGTCAAAATTACCTATTTTTTTTCATTTATCGACAATTTGACGCAAGAAAGACCAAATGGTTTAAAATCAGTCGTCGATTTGGAAGCATTGCTTTATGGCGGTGCGGATGGCTTGCGAGTCGGCGTTGTCGCGCTTGAGAATGTTGAAAACGGTGTGGATATAGTCGTCCTTCGACTTGCATCCGCAGAGTTGCGCCACATTGCTCGAAATGAGCATAGTCTTCTGATTGTAGACGCGCAGCACACTGCGGTAGTCCGATTCCTGCACATAGCGGTTGAAGTCGCGACAAAGTCCCTCATAGATGGCTCGCGGACGGATTTCGCTGCCGAGGTTGTCGAGATGCTCCTCGAGGGCATTGATGTTCTGGAAGCGGCGGTCTACGACCATCTCGATGGTGCGTTTCACCTGATGGCGGGTGTGCATCAGCGCCTGTTGCCGCAGTTCCGACTTGAAGAGTTTCATAATGTTTGAACGCACATGGGTAAACACCTGACTGGGGTCTTTCCCTTTGACGCGCGCCACGGTGCGAATCACGCCTTCGAGCATCATAATATTCTCAATCTCAGCCACGTCGGGCACATAAATTTTCTTCTGCCGCAGATAATCCACCTCCTTGGCGTTGCGCCGGTCGCGGTCCACGATGCCGCGCGAGTCGAGATGGTGGAAGCCCTGAATGTCGTTGACCGAACGCACTGTTTCTATCACCTTCGTGCAACTGCCCATAGGTTTGACCGTGTATTCGGGGAAAATCAGCGAATAGAGGCGGAAGTCGAGGCTGTGCTCGGTGTCGCCCTCCACGAAGAGCACCGGCTTGCGGCTGCCCGTAAGTTCGATTATCAGTTGGTCGCTGAGCGATTCGTGTGGCTGGATGATTTCGTAGTCCCACGTCTCGTCCTGCAGGTTGCAACTCTTCACCCAAATGGTGATGTTGTCCGTGCGCGAGGTAGGGAACTCGATATCGTGCGTGAGGTAGACAAACGTGCAGTCGGGGCGGTGACCTTCGATGGTTGTCCAAAGGCTTTGCGTGATGCTCCGATGGAGAAAGAGCGTAGGCGAATCCACGAAGATAATGCTATTCTTCGGGGCGTAGAGCGTTGCGCCGATGTAGAAGAACACAGCCTTTTCGCCCGCGGAGAGTTGGCGAGGATTGAAGGCTTCCTTGCCGAGACGGTTGGTGAATTTAATTTTACCCACGGCGCGCTGCACATCGTTCTTTGGGAACACTTCCTTCCAGAGTTTCACCACCGTGTCGATTTTGGTGCGCGGCAAGCCAGGCGGTTTGTCGGGCGACTCGATGGAGCGGAGTTTGTAGGCAAACATATCGTTCATCTCATCGTTGAGCAGGAGGAACAGCAGCATCTCGAACTCCGTTTCAGCCACAGGCTTCACAAACTCCACCGACTGCAGGGCGGTGGAGTAGCAAGTGGTGATGGTCTGTGCCGGGGATGTGGTGTTGCGTATGGGAAAAAGTGCCGAAAGCGCAGATATTGCAAACGCCTTGTCGCCAAGGTCGGCTATAATCTTGTTAAGAAACCGCGTCTTGCCAGAGCCGTTGGCGCCTACCACGGTGATTTGCTGGCGACTGTTGAGCGTGGGCGAAGGTTGCCCGTCGGTCCGCTTAGGTAGCGTTATGTCCATCGTATTCAGATTTTGTTGACGTAAAGTTAGGAGTTTTCGTCAACAAAAGCAATAGATTTCGCGCTTAATCGCGGCTTATTTTTCCGAAAATCTGGAAGGGACAACGAACTCCACCTCCTTGAAGGCATAGCGTGGCTGGCGACCGTCGGCAAGGCGGAGCGTGAGGATGCCGTCGGGGGCGACATCGGCTATTTCTGCCTCAAATATTTCGCCTGCCTTGAGACCGTCGGCTTCGCGCGCCTCAACGTTGCGGTAGGTGTGCATACCTTTGCTGCGATAGAGACGGCTGAGAAACTCTTGATGGAGCGCATCGGCATTGTCGGGCAGGGTGTCGGCAAGGCGCAGGAGTTCTTCGGAGAGGAAATGCAGCACATCGTCGAGCGGAGTGTCGTGCCCGATAATCTGCCGCAACGACACAGGATTGGGAGCATTAGACACAAACTCCTCCTGGTTTACGTTCAGCCCGATGCCAGCGATTGTGTGCACGATTGCGCCACCAGAAAGCGAATGCTCCACGAGGATGCCGCATATTTTCTTGTCGTGCCAATAGATGTCGTTAGGCCACTTCACGCTCACGCCCTCATCCACATAGCGGTCGAGGGTATGAACCACAGCCAGCGCGACGGCTTCCGAGAGCCAGAACTGGCAACTCGGCTTCACTGCCGCAGGGCGCAGTAGCATCGTCATAGTGATGTTGCGGAAGTCGGCACTCTCCCACGAGTTGCCGCGCTGTCCGCGACCTGCCGTCTGGCAGTCGGCATAGACAACAGTGCCGTGCGCCATACCAGCGGCGTGCTCAGCCACATAGGTGTTGGTTGAGCGTATCGACTCCAGATGCACATAGGTCGGCTTCATCGCTACTGTTTCTTAGTGGTGCGACGGGCGGTGCGGCGAGGCTTCTTAGGCGTGTTGGCTGCCTCTTCGATGATTGCCTTGCATTCGTCGACGGTCAGCGCCGCAGCGTCCTTGTCCTTAGGTATCTTATAGTTTTTCTTCTTGTAGGCAATGTAAACGCCATAAGGGCCATTGAGAATTTCGAGTTCGGGCTCTTCAGCGAAAGTCTTCACCACGCGCTTCTTGTCGGCTTCAGCCTTTTTCTTGATGAGTTCGATGGCCTCGTCGAGCGTGATGGCCTGCGGTGTCATAGTCTTTGGAATAGACACGAACATCTTGCCGTGCTTCACATACGGGCCAAAACGACCGATGGCAGCAGTGACGGTTTCGCCTTCATATTCGCCGACGGTGCGCGGCAACTCAAAGAGTTTAAGTGCCTCTTCGAGAGTGATGTCGGCAACCGACTGTCCTTTGAGCAGCGATGCAAACTGAGGCTTGTCTTCGCTGTCGGTGGAGCCGAGTTGCACAGTTGCACGAGCGGACCGAAACGACCGATTTTCACCGACACCTCTTTGCCCGTCTTCGGGTCTGTGCCGAGGATGCGTTCGCCCACCTTGTGGTCAAGGCGAAGATGCGATATTTTGTCAACTTCCGGGTGGAACACCTTATAGAACGAAGCGATTTCGTCGTTCCATTTGGTCTGACCCTCAGCGATATGGTCAAACCTCTCCTCAACGTCGGCTGTGAAGTTGTAGTCCATGATGTCGGGGAAGTAGTCCATAAGGAAATCGTTGACAACCACGCCCACATCAGTAGGGATGAGTTTGTTTTTCTCGCTGCCCACCGATTCCGTCTTTTTCGACTCTGCTACTGCGCCATCCTTGAGCGTGAGTACGCAGAAATCGTGCTTCGAGCCTTCCTTCTCGCCCTTCTCCACGTAGTCGCGGTTTTGGATGGTCGAGATGGTGGTTGCGTAGGTCGACGGGCGACCGATGCCGAGTTCTTCGAGTTTCTTCACAAGCGATGCTTCCGAGTAGCGAGCGGGCTGCTGGGTGAAACGTTGTGTGGCATCTGCACGTTCAAGGGTGAGCGTCTCGCCGGCTTCCATCTTCGGCAGACGGCCGTCGTCGGCTGTTGCCTCCTCTTCGTCGTCATTCGATTCCATATATACGTGGAGGAAACCGTCGAATTTTACTACCTCACCAGTAGCCACAAATTTCTCCTTGCGTCCGGAGATGCTCACCTCAACCGTGGTCTTCTCAATCACGGCATCAGCCATCTGCGTGGCGATAGTGCGCTTCCAGATAAGGTCGTAGAGACGCTTCTCCTGCGCAGTGCCAGAGATTTCGTGGTTGGAGATGTAGGTTGGGCGGATTGCCTCGTGGGCTTCCTGCGCACCCTTGCTTGTGGTGTGGTAGTTGCGCAGTTTATAATAGTTTTCGCCGAGCGAAGAATTGATTTCTGACTTGATTGTGCCGAGGGCAAGCGACGACAGGTTTACGCTGTCGGTACGCATGTAGGTGATATATCCTGCCTCGTAGAGTTTCTGCGCCACCATCATGGTTAACGACACTGGGAAGCCGAGTTTGCGTGAGGCTTCCTGCTGGAGGGTTGAGGTGGTGAACGGCGCTGCCGGCGATTTCTTTACAGGCTTTACAGAGAGGTCGCTGATGCTGAATGTGGCATCTTTGCACGATTCGAGGAATGCCGTTGCCGCAGCCTTGTCGGGCAGACGTTTGCTCAATTCGGCACGGATGGGCTGCTGGGAGCCTGCGGTGTGGAGCAGAGCCACCACACGATAGTATTCTTCTGCCTTGAAATTCTTGATTTCCTTTTCGCGCTCCACGATGAGGCGCACTGCCACGCTCTGCACGCGTCCTGCCGACAGAGCCGGCTTGATTTTCTTCCAGAGCACTGGCGACAACTCAAAACCTACGATGCGGTCGAGCACGCGGCGTGCCTGCTGGGCGTTTACGCGGTCGAGGTCGATGCCGCGCGGAGTTTCGATGGCGTGGAGGATTGCGTCCTTGGTGATTTCGTGAAAGACTATACGCTTTGTTTTTTCTGGCGTCAGCCCAAGCACTTCGTAGAGGTGCCAGGCGATGGCCTCTCCCTCGCGGTCCTCATCGGAAGCGAGCCATACCATGTCGGCTTTCTTGGCTTCGCTCTTGAGTTGCTTCACCAGTTCTTTCTTGTCGGCGGGTATCTCGTAGATGGGCTTGTAGTTGTCCTCAACGTCGATGCTGAAGTCTTTCTTTTTCAAGTCGCGGATGTGACCGTAACTCGACATAACCTTATAATCTTTTCCCAAGAACTTTTCAATTGTCTTGGCCTTTGCTGGAGACTCGACAATTACTAAATTTTTCGGCATATCAATTAATCCTCTCTTGTTTTTGCGCCGCAAAATTAGATAAAAAAAACTATTCGGCAACGGATTTTACACCTAAATAATATAAAACGGACCTTAATCGGCGGCAAAAGCCAGTGATTAAAGTCCGTTGTTACAAATATTTAATAAAATCCTACTGCTCCTCGGGGAAAAGTTTCTTGCCGTAGTCGGTCATATAGTCGCGCACCTCGTGGATTGGCAACGAAGCCGTAACTGTGCCGGCTGCATAGCATGCAACTTCGTAGGGGTTGTAGACGAAGTTGATTAGCGCTCCGTCGACATAGAAATTGTCGACTGTCGGGATTTTGTCCACCAGCAGTCCGCCGGCATAGTCGGGATTTTGCTGCACTTCGCGCATAATGGCAGCCTTCAGACCGTTGACGTCGGCAAACACGCGCCCCACGGTGAGTACCTGTTCCTTGTCGATGTCATAGTTGAGGTAGGTTGTGGTGTAGTAGCCGTGCGCACCGCCGAGATACGACGACATGGAGATGCTATAAGTAATCAGATGAGTGCCTATGTAACTTGGCGTTGCCGACAGGTTATAGGTGTATTGCTGCACCGTTTCGCTCTCCGCTGGGATAGCCTTCACCGTCTTCTGCTTCACGCCTTTCATATCCTCGAAGCCGAGGGGCGACGACGTGAGGTTTGACAGCGACGAGTCGAGACTTGCCGCGCGGTAAGAGCCGAATGCCATCGAGAGCAGCGAGTCCTGCAACTCTTTGGGGGCGTTGCCGCTGAGCGAGTCGGGCCAGCAGATGTTGGCGCTGATGTGAGTATAGATTTTCCCGTTGCCGGCAAGGTCCTTCAGACTGTCGGGGAACTGGAGTTCGCATTTCCGGTCCACTTCCACTGTGTGAAACTGGCAGATGCCAGTCTTGTCGACCTCTTCAGCCGAGTTGTCCTTCTTGCCGCAACCTGCCATTGCAAGTGCTACGGCTGCCATGATGATTAGTTTCTTCATTTCTTCAAGATTTGTTTTTAATGTTAGACTGAATAATCATAGCAAAGTTAAA
>CAVAPE010000073.1:0-1188 GCA_963590405.1 Eubacterium sp. CAG:180
ATCTTGTTGTCAATTGTGTACGATAGGATTGTACCTGCTGTGGCATCGTCTGCGTTAGTGTCGCCACTCATCGGCGAGGTCTGATATGTATAACCGGCACGGAGGCTAAATTGAGGTGTAACTTTAAATTCGCCGCCGACACGTACGATGTTGCTTGCCTTAAATGTAGACTTGACATTGTTGGCTACATCCGAATCTTCTCGTCCGTTATAGAGAGTCCGCATTCCGTTATACATCACGCGCTCATAGTCCAAACTTACGATTCCTCTGCCTCCAATAACGCCTGCCACGCTACCCATTACACGCCAAGGTGTGCGTGCATCAAATTCGGTTTCGCCCTCATAACCGCCATTAGTATCGGCAGTACCTTTGATATTGGATGCTGTTGTCGGAATATTTGCTGCGTTGAAAGCGTAGGAAGTATTTGCATAGTAATTGGAACGAATGTTATAGAATGTTGGAGTGTGGAAAGCGAACCCTATGCGGAGTTCATTTACAGGCTTTACAATGACACCCATCTTAAAATTGACACCCGTGCCTGTCATACGTAAGTAGTTCTGCATACCCCATGCGGCTTCACCTGTTCCAATATACGTATTGTCTTTATTGACATAAGGGACAGACGCATTCTGTAACGTCTCGCCATAGTAAGAATAGAGGCTATAATCCAGGTCGGTAATGCCTACGGTTGCACCCCAATAGACCATATCCTTGACGTTGCCGCCAAAACTAAGGCTATACTCATTAATTTGTCCCGTTTCTTCAATCTCCATTTCAGCAGTGCCTGATGTGCCATTTTTATGCAATCCGTTGTAAGAATCGTTGCTTGATGATTTTGGGTTAATCAAATA
The DNA here is from genome assembly GCA_963590405.1 of Eubacterium sp. CAG:180. Lineage (GTDB taxonomy): Bacteria > Bacteroidota > Bacteroidia > Bacteroidales > Muribaculaceae > Limisoma. The sequence continues at coordinate 852 of CAVAPE010000073.1, forward strand.
CGAGTTATACATCAGAATACTTATCCATGGGGCGTTTGATTGATAGTACGGATCGTACCCGCCCTGCACGGCTGCTAAATCAGATGTTGACCATCCTGCTGTACGGTCGGCGACATAGTTTGTCATTGAATTAGGCATACTATTCAATGTCCCAGAATACCGCCGCGTGAAATCCAAAGCCTTTGTATATGCAATACCCCAAGAGAATGTTGGTGTACTCTCCTTCCCTGTTCTAAACGTACCAACATAAGCGGCATTGTCAAAGTTGAATTTAGAGTTGCGCGTGTTGGAGCCATCAAGAGAGACATTTTTAACTACGCCGCCCATTGTTATTCCA
>CAVAPE010000073.1:1294-11561 GCA_963590405.1 Eubacterium sp. CAG:180
GAGCTGCGATAGACACCTATACCGCCAGGATTCTGATTGAGCACTGACAAGTCTCCGCCGAGAGCGCCAAATGCGCCACCCATCGACATAAATCGGGATGTTCCCCTCAAGTCTGTCTGAGAAATTGAATACAAGTCGAATGCGCCTTGCGCCATAGCCGATGATGCTGCCAATAGGCAAAATGCCGGAAATATTGTTTTTAGATTGTTCATCACTTTCATCCTTTTTGATTAATAAATTTATCTTCTGCCACCACGGCTTCCTCCACCGAAAGAGCCACGGCTTCCACCGCTTGATGAGCTACCACCTCTAAAGCCTCCAAATGATGAATTTCCGCTATTATTTGTGGATTGGCGATAAGATGGTGTACTATTGTTAGTTGTGCGATTTGGATTTGAATAAGTTGGTGTGCTTCTGTCCAGACTTGTCGATGGTCTACGACCACTGTTTTGAGAAGGCTGGAATGTAGAAGTATTGCTGCCACGATAACCATTGAATGTGGTTACAGGGCGATTTGTCGTTGTCGTACGGCTCGGCTGGCTGTAGGTCGGCGTATATGAAGATGATGACGGGCGACGACCAGTCGTTCTATAAGAATCAGAGCCTCTAAAGCCATTTGTCTCACTTGCCAATGCGGGACGACGACCTGAAGCGTTTACACGACCGCCAACTGGACGACGACCGCCGTCGGTGTAGTTAGGGCGCCAACCTCCGCCATAATAAGGATGATGGTGTCCCCAATCGCATCCACCCCAGCCATAGTGATGCCAAGACGGTCCCCAATATGGGTCATACCATCCCCAATCCCAGTATGAGCGGTATGGGCTCCAACCCCACCCCCAGTTCCAGTAATTGTACCCATACCAGAAATCATTGTAGTAAGAGTAGGTTGGCCACCAAGGAGAATACGTGCCAAACGAGAAATAAGTTGACGGCGTGCCAACATAGATGTTTACATTATCGGCATAGTACAACTCTTTCAGTCGGCTATCACCTGACGATATTACAATTGTAGGATTGTCAAAGCGTTCCATACGCTCAGTGTATTGGAATACATCAGAGTCGGTTTGCAAGGAATCTGTAGCCACACTGTCTCTTTGGGCATATAGACCTCTGCGATTATATTCATCCACATCACGAGGCGATGTAGAGTATACCTGATATTCAGGTGCTTCAAAGTCAGCAGATGTAGTCGCGACCTTTTGTGTAGTTACGACAGTTGTATTTTTAACCTTCGATGGATTATAATATATATCATCATCGTAAAATCCCTGCCCCATCACCAACGGAGCGGAAAATGTTGCTGCTATAATAAAAAGACTACTTCGTTTCATAGTTCTTCGTTTTTTAAATATAGACAAATTTAATCAGAATTAGTTTAATGCGACTATTAATTGTTAAATTAAATTATCTTTTTTTACCAGTTAATAAGATTCTGTCCTTTCACAAGGCATTTTGTCAACAAAATATGAGCTTATCTGATGTAAAAATCTTTGGTTAGTCCTACGAATTCGGGAGTTCTTTCGCTTGCATTCTGAAGTGTTATCACACCTTCATCAATCTCGACCATATAGTTGGCAAATTCCCATAAGAATCTTTTAATGGGCTTCTTTCCCGTTGTCCTAACCCCTACTCTTCTTCTTATCCAAAGATTATTCTCACCTGCATGAAATTCAATCATTTCTTTAACTTCCACTGGTGCGATAATTCCGATAATGCCTTTCTGAGCGAGACAAGATGATGCCTTTTTGAAAAACTTTTCGAAGGGCAAAGAATCATTGTGGCGCGCCATAGCACGGCGAGAGTCTGGGGCTTTTATTCCGCCATCGAAATAAGGCGGATTTGAAATGATATAATCAAATTTTCTGTCAGTATCGAAATTTAGGAAATCGCTGTTGCTAATCGACAGCCGGTCATTCCATGGAGAATTGCGGAAGTTGTATTCAGCCTCTTTGGCTGCTGAATTGTCGAGTTCTATGGCATCAATATGAGCCGTTGGATTACGTTGCGCAGACATCAATGACAAGATACCAGTTCCAGAGCCGACATCGAGAATCCGTTGAGCACAAACCAGGTCTGCCCACGCACCTAAAAGCACGCTATCAGTTCCGACCTTCATCTCGCTAGATGACTGCCGTACAGAGAATTGTTTGAATTCAAATATATTATCCACGATGTAAAGATACAAAAAGCGCTGCAATCACAATGACTACAGCGCTTAAAAGTTATTTCAGATTAGTGTCTACCAAATCACGACACGGTCAGCTGGTGCGATATACATCGGGTCGCCCTCTTTAATACCGAAAGCCTTATAGAAAGCATCGATATTCTTAAGTGTGGCATTCACACGCCAACGACCAAGAGAGTGCTCGTCGGTAGTTGTGCGACGACGAATTTCTGCTGGACGGATATTGTCTGCCCATACATTCGCATACGACAAGAAGAAACGTTGTGCTGGGGTGAAACCGTCGACAGTCTTGTTTTCTTTTGCCTCTTTCGTCTTTAAATATGCCGAATAAGCGATTCTTAAACCACCCTGGTCTGCTATGTTCTCGCCAAGAGTTAATTTACCGTTTGCATGTATTGTGTCAATCACGACAATTTTGTCAAACTGGGCAGCCAATTTATTGGCAAGGTTGTCAAACATCTTAGAATCATCTTCAGTCCACCAGTCTTCCATATTACCTTCCTTGTCAAATTGGCGACCATTGTCATCAAATCCGTGAGTCATTTCATGTCCGATAACGACACCAATAGCGCCATAGTTGTCGCAATCCAATGCGTCAGGCGAGAAGAATGGAGCTTGAAGAATACCAGCAGGGAAACAAATCTCATTGGTCAATGGGTTGTAATAAGCATTGACGGTTTGTGGTGTCATACCCCACTCCGACTTGTCGACTTCCTTTCCGCATTTCTCATTGGTGTCTTTTGTGTGGAAATCTGCGGCTGCTTTAACGTTTTCCCAATATGATTTTTTACCATCAATTGTAAGAGCTGAATAATCTTTCCATTTGTCAGGATAACCGATTTTCACAGTAAATGCCGACAATTTTTCAATGGCCTTTGCCTTAGTTACATCGCTCATCCATGTAAGAGCTTGAATGTGTTCTCCAAGAGATGTCTTCAAGTTGCCAACCAATTCAAGCATACGCTTTTTAGATTCCTCTGGGAAATATTTTTTTACATAAATCTGACCGAGACCTTCTCCGAGTGTGCCATCGATCTCAGACAGAGCTCTTTTCCAACGAGGACGGTCTTGCTCAGCACCAGAGATAACACTGCTCATTTCGAAATTGACTTTGCGGAAATCATCACTCAGATAGTCTGATGCAGAATTAACATAGTGGAAAATCAAATAATCCTTGATTTCACGCAAACTCTTATGCGCCAACAAATCATTAACCTTGTCAAGAGACTTCAGCTGCATCACGCACATATTGTCGACAACTGGCAAATACAATGCTTTGAGATATGCATTCCAATCAATGCTTGGGCATGCAGCTTTGACATCTGCCAATGAGCGGATATTGTATTGTGCAAACATATCGCGTTGCTCAGTCCGAGTCATTGCCACCTTCGCAAGTTCCATTTCAATATCCATCACATTGTCACGCATACGTTCTGCATCAGCTTGCTTGTATCCGGCAAGCACGAGCAGCTTGACAATAAATTGCTTGTACGCTTCACGGATCTTGACAGTCTGCTCGTCGTTGTTCATATAATAGTCACGATCGCCGAGGCCAAGACCGCTCTGTCCCCAATACAGAATATTGATGTCTGAGTTCTTCATATCGCCCATTACGCCGACACCGAAGAAAGGAGCACTGAAACTGTGCATCCAACTGATGATATTGGTAATATCTGCTTTCTTGGCTTTTTCAATTTTTTTGAGGTCTGCCTTGATTGACTTAGCACCCTCTTTATTCAATCGGACGCTATCCATTCCCAATGAATACAAGTCGGCAATTTTCTGCTCAACCGTACCGTTCGAAAATTTGCCAGAGCCCAAGTCTTCTACAAGACTTTGCAACTGTTTTTTGTTATTCTCACCAAGCATATCAAATGAGCCATAGCGAGAATACTCGGGTTTCAATGGGTTTAATTTCTGCCAACCGCCACATGCGTAGTTGTAGAAATCCACTTTTGGAGAGACTGACTCATCCAAATTTTCACGGGACACACCTGTTTTGGGCGTGCTCGCATTAATAGTCATAGTCCCAGCTATGGCCATTAATAAGATGCTGTACTTTAAGTTCATAATCAATTATTATTTTTCAATTCTTCTAATTCCATTGTTGACGTTTCCCAATTTTCCATAGCTTCAGCCATTGATTGCTGCATCTTGCCGTGTTCTGCAAACAACTCATTGTCAACAATGCCTGATGCTATCTTGTCTTCAATTTCTTTGATTTTGGTTTCCAATTGGGCAATCTCTTCTTCTGCTTCTTTTACCTTCTTCTCAGCCTTTCTGATTCGCCTTTCCTGCTCTTTCTTCTCTTCATAGGAAATCTTTCCAGCCGAGGGCATGGATTCTGTTTGAGTGTCATCGTGCGCCGATTTGGTATTATTCATTTCCAACTCTCGGAATGAATCAATTTGTTTAACTTGTAGGAAGTCGTAGATTCCGCCAAGATGCTCCTTTACCTTACCGCCGCCAAACTCATATACTTTCGACACCAAACCATCAAGGAAATCACGGTCGTGGGAAACAACAATCACTGTGCCGTCGAAATCTTTTATAGCCTGCTTGAGCACGTCTTTCGTTTTGATGTCCAAGTGGTTGGTCGGCTCATCGAGTATAAGCAAATTTACGGGTTCGAGCAGAAGACGAATCATAGCCAAACGTGTCTTTTCGCCACCCGACAACACTTTCACCTTTTTGTCGGAAGCCTCACCGCCAAACATAAATGCGCCAAGGATATCCCGAATTTTTGTACGGATATCCCCTACTGCGACTTGGTCGATTGTGTCGAATACCGAAATTTCGCCATCCAGAAGAGAAGCCTGGTTTTGTGCGAAATATCCTATTTTCACATTATGGCCAATCTTGAGATTACCATCAAATGGAATTTCGCCCATAATACACTTGACCAATGTCGACTTTCCCTCGCCGTTTTTGCCAACGAAAGCCACCTTTTCACCTCGCTTTATCGTAAGGTCTACCCCAGAAAACACTGTATGCGAGCCATAGGTCTTGCCAACGTTTTCACAGATTACAGGATAGTCTCCCGAACGCATAGCTGGTGGGAATTTTAGATTCAATTTTGAATTGTCAACCTCGTCGACTTCTATTGTTTCAATCTTTTCAAGTTGTTTGATGCGGCTCTGCACTTGCACAGATTTGGTCGCTTTGTACCGGAACCGTTCAATGAACTTTTCAGTTTGTTGAATCTGTTTCTGCTGGTTTTCAAAAGCGCGCATTTGCTGCTCAATACGCTCTTGATGCAACACCAAATATTTTGAATAATTTACTTGATAGTCGTAAATCTTTCCGCAAGAAATTTCGATAGTCCGATTTGTTACATTATCGATAAATGCCTTGTCGTGTGACACTAAGACCACGACGTTTGCTTTTTGCTTAAGAAATCCCTCCAACCACTGAATTGATTCAATATCCAAGTGGTTGGTCGGCTCATCAAGCAACAACACATCAGGACGTTGCAACAATAATTTTGCCAACTCAATTCGCATGCGCCATCCGCCACTAAATTCCGAAGTGTTTCGTTCGAAATCTGAACGGACAAAGCCAAGACCAGTCAGCGTCTTCTCAATTTCTGCTTCTCCGTTCTCGCTTTCCTCCATCTGTATCAAGTCGTTTAAACTTGTTATATGGTCAATCAAATCTTGATACGAATCTGACTCATAATCAGTTCGCTCGGAAAGCTCATTATTGAGCCTGTCCAAAGAGGCTTTCATCTCATCAATATGACCAAACACTGTCCTTACTTCCTCAATCACCGTACGATTGTCTGTAAGAATCATTTGTTGTGGCAAATACCCTACAGAGATGTCCTTCTGGATAGCAACAACACCACTCGTTGGGTGTTGCAGACTGGCAATAATTTTCAACAAAGTTGATTTGCCGGCTCCATTCTTCCCAACGAGTGCTATTTTGTCGCGCTTATTAATTACAAAATTAGCATCCTTAAAAAGTGCGACTGTGTTGAATTCAACGCCTACATTTTGTATTGAAATCATTATTTATTATCAAAAACGCAGGATTTAGATTCCTAATTTTTTAGTTATGTCAGAAGGTATAGCCTTCTTGTTTACCATCAAGCTTATTGTCTTTGATAAGAAATAAGGCTCTGACACATAGAAAAATCCGCCATAGATATGGTCTGTATCCCATGAGTTCTTAACCTTGTAGTATTTGTTGCCTTTTTGGTCCACAGCCTTTCCGACAATAACCATACCATGGTCATCTGTAGTTTCGTAGTTGTCGAAACCTTTTTGGCGTGACTCTTGAGTTACTTCTATTTCTTCAACAGGTCCGTGGAAGTCGTATAATTCATCTTCTTTTTCCGAAGACTTCAATTTCACCCAACGTGCCAATTCTGTTCCAGTACGTTCCTTATTCTCGTCAATTTTTGGCATTAAAGCAACGCCGTCATACCATTTAAATCCTTTTTCGCTGACATCGGCAGCCCACAATACTGTATAACCATTGTCGATAGCATTGTCGACAACGGCTTTCATCTCGTCAAGTTTCACATTATAGCATTGACCATTTAGCCAGTTGTCAGGCACTTCCAAAACGAATGGCTTGTAGAATGGATGGTGTGTGAACGAAGATATGGCAACATAGTCGTCCATCTTCAGTCCCAACATTGCAGCAAACGACTTTGGCGTATATTCTTTTCCATTATAGGTAAATTTCTCAGGCGCTTTTCCAAGATAAGCGTCCAAAATACCTATGTAACCATTAAGCCATGCTTCCGACAATCTCTTTTTGTTCGGATTCTTTACGAGTTCTTTAAGATATGCTTCTAACAAAGCTGACAATTCGTAGTGCGTGTGCTTATTCTCGCCATAATTAAGACCAGAATATGCTTCTTCTGGCACAATTCCATAGTTTTCGTAAACATATGGCACATCTACAAGGCTACCGCCTTGTCCAAAATTCGTTTGCCCATAATAGCGAACAAACTTAATTGCCTTGTCGATATAGCATTGACGGACAACAAACATTTCCGACAAATCGAATTCGCCCTTGCCATTCTTCAGAAGTTCATTTTCCAAGAATGAAACGCCTGAGAAACTCCAGCAAGTGCCCGACTTGTATTGGTTCTTGACAGATGTTGTTGCGTTTACTTTTATGTCGTTGAAAACAAATGTCGTATCTGTGTTTTCTTGCGCTGAAACTATTGAGGCAGACATCAATGCTGCCAAAAGCGCCAATTTTGATGATTTATTCATAATTTTTCATTAATATTCGTCCCACGATTTGATTTCGATATCATCCATTGAGTATTTGCCTATGGCCTCCACAAAAGCTGAAGCCAAACGTGCATTTGTTAACAATGGAATGTTCAAGTCTATCGCTGCACGACGTATTTTATAACCGTTACTTAATTCTTTACTTGTCAAATCCTTTGGTATATTAACAACCAAGTCAAACTCCTTGTTGTGCAACATTTCAAGTGCTTGAGGCTGCTGACCTTCTTCACTTGGCCAATAAACGTGAATTGCCGGAATTTTGTTATCTACCAAGTATTTGTATGTTCCGCCAGTTGCGTACAACTTATATCCTTTTTCGTAAAGGATTGTTGCTGCATCAAGCATATCTGCCTTCTGCTTTGCAGAGCCAGTGCTGAGAAGTACTGACTTTTTAGGGAACTTATATCCAACTGAGAGCATTGATTTCAAAATTGCTTCCGATGTGTCATCGCCAAGGCAACCGACCTCTCCCGTCGACGACATGTCAACACCCAAAACAGGGTCTGCACCTTGCAAACGAGAGAATGAGAATTGCGATGCCTTAATGCCGACATAGTCCAAATCGAATGCATTCTTATTAGGCTTTTCTACTGGGATTCCCAACATTACCTTTGTCGCCAGATCAATAAAGTTGAGTTTCAATACCTTAGAAACGAATGGGAAACTACGAGAAGCACGAAGGTTACATTCAATAACTTTTATATCATTGTTCTTCGCAAGATATTGAATATTGAATGGACCTGAAATATTCAATGCTTTTGCAATTTGGCTTGAAATTTTCTTGATGCGGCGTACTGTCTCTACATACAATTTTTGTGGCGGGAATTGGATGGTTGCGTCACCAGAATGGACACCTGCAAACTCGATGTGCTCTGAAATAGCATATACCTTGATTTCGCCATTTTGAGCGACTGCATCCATTTCTATCTCTTTGGCATGCTCAATAAATTCCGTAACGACTACTGGGTGTTGTTTCGACACATTAGCCGCCAATTTCAGGAATCTTTCCAAATCTTCGTCGTTAGAGCAGACGTTCATTGCTGCTCCCGACAACACATAAGAAGGACGAACCAACACGGGATAACCTACTTCCTCCACAAATTCATGAATATCACTCATCGACGTAAGTTCCCTCCAACGAGGTTGGTCAATGTGCAATTCATCAAGCATTTGCGAGAACTTATGGCGATCCTCTGCATTGTCGATACTTTTGGCAGTTGTTCCCAATATATTGACACCGTCTTCGTCCAGACGTGTAGCAAGATTGTTCGGTATTTGACCACCTGTCGATAGTATTACGCCATGAGGTGTTTCCAAATCAATAATATCCATGACACGCTCGTATGTCAACTCATCAAAATATAAGCGGTCACACATATCATAGTCGGTTGAAACCGTTTCTGGGTTGTAGTTAATCATAACCGAGCGCCAACCTTCTTTTGCGACAGTCATCAAGGCGTTTACGCTACACCAGTCAAACTCGACAGAGCTACCGATACGGTATGCGCCACTACCGAGGACTACAACAGATTTGCCATCTTTCTCGTAGTCAATGTCGTGCTGCGTTCCATTGTATGTGAGATACAAATAGTTGGTCTTTGCTGGATATTCGGCACCCAATGTGTCAATTTGCTTAACAACTGGGAGAATGCCATACTGCTTTCGTAATTGGCGGACTTGACGATTTGATTTCTCAGTTTCTGTCATCTCGCCCTTTAACACTGCACGTGCAATTTGGAAATCAGAAAATCCTTGTTCTTTAGCCAGTCGTACCAGTTCTTTTGGCAACTTATCTATTTTTGAATAACCCTCCAATTCAACAGCTGTGTCAAGCAAATTTTTCAATTTGCAAAGGAACCATTTGTCGATTTTGGTCAAATTATGAATTTGCTCAATGGTATATCCTTTTCTGAATGCCGACTCAATTACGAATATTCGCTTATCTGTAGGCTCTTTGAGTGCGCTGTCGATGTCGTTGACTTGAAGTGCCTTGTTTTCGATAAAGCCATGCATTCCCTGACCGATCATTCTCAAACCCTTCTGAATGGCTTCTTCAAATGTACGGCCAATAGCCATAACCTCGCCGACAGACTTCATTGACGAGCCGATTTCTTTCTTAACTCCATGGAATTTACCCAAATCCCAACGAGGTATCTTACAAACCACATAGTCCAATGCTGGCTCAAAGAATGCAGATGTTACTTTTGTAACCGTATTCTTCAAGTCGAACAAACCATAGCCCAAGCCCAACTTTGCGGCTACAAAGGCCAGTGGATATCCTGTAGCCTTCGATGCTAAAGCAGAACTACGGCTAAGGCGGGCATTTACTTCGATTACTCGATAGTCCATCGAGTTGGGGTCATAAGCATATTGCACATTACATTCGCCAACAATACCCACATGACGAATGATTTTTATAGCCAACTTGCGAAGCATGTGGTAGTCGTCGTTTGACAAAGTCTGGGACGGAGCAACTACGATACTTTCTCCTGTATGAATGCCAAGTGGGTCGAAGTTTTCCATATTACATACAGTAATACAGTTGTCAAATCTATCGCGTACCACTTCATATTCAACTTCTTTCCAACCCTTTAGAGACTTCTCAACGAGCACCTGTGGCGAGAATGACAATGCTTTCTCTACCAACCCGACAAGTTGCTCCTTGTTGTCGCAAAAACCGCTTCCAAGACCGCCAAGAGCATAGGCGGCACGGACGATTACTGGATAACCCAAATCTTCTGCTGCCTTGATTGCATCTTCAGTAGAAGACACCGCTTCACTTTTGATGGTCTTAACATCGATTTCATCGAGTTTCTTCACAAAAAGC
>CAVAPE010000074.1:0-10546 GCA_963590405.1 Eubacterium sp. CAG:180
GCGACACAAAAAGAGCGTGAACCGTCCTGTTGTCCGTTCCACGCACTGAGGCTCTTCCATTGCCTATCAAAGTTGAACAGACAACGTCAGAGCCCACGCCGATATGATAATACAAACCATGTTGCGACTTGTTCGCAACACGGTGTTGATATAATCACACCCGGGGCATCTACCGTTGCTGAGTTCAAGACTTTGATACTGATTGATTTGGAAGATTTCAGTGTGTCAAGAACAGAGCGTCAAGTAAACGCCTTAATTATGTCGTGCCTCATTACCCACCCTCGCCTCCTTAATCATGTAGAATTTAACACAAAAGGCTCGGCGTGCGCTGAGGCTTGGATTTGTCGATTGTGAAGCGCAATCAGCCTCAAACCGATTATCCACTTTCAAAATTACAATTATTTTTTCAATCTAAAATAATAATTCAAAATTTTTGTTAGAAATTTCACAAAATGCATAAGGCTTCACTCGGGTATACAGAAAGGGCTGCGCCGGATGCGGTGCAGCCCTTTATCTATGGGTCGGGGTTCTACCCTACTTTACTTGTTTGAGGACTTTTTTGTCGACCTCAACTGTGTATTTCTTATGGAGCTCCTCGTTCCAGAGTTTCTCAAGATAATTTTGATAGTCGGCTACCACCTGTCCGCGGACATCACCAACTTCCTCGGGTTTTGCGACCAATTTGCCGCCAAACACAAAGTAGTCTTTGTATTTGTCCTTATCTTTTGCGACAACTTTTTCTGCGCCGAAAATCTCTGAATCGACCTTGGCGTTTTCACCCTTTGCCACAAGCACTCGAGTTACCTTAAGATTCTTGCCGAGTTCCTTACGCAAAGCCTTTACAACGGTGTCCGTACCAAGTTCGGCGATGCGCTGCTTCGCAATGCGTGTGATTGAGTCGCCAGTGGTTTCAACGAGATAGCCTTTGTATTTCGGAGCATCCCATTTATATTCTGAACGGTGAGCCTCAAAATAAGACTTCAAGCCTTCTGTGTCGGTTTGAGCCTTCTGCCAAACGTTGCGATTGCTAATTTCGAAGAGCAACATTCCGTCGCGATATTCATGCACGAGATTGCCGAAATCCTTGTTGTTTTTCTCCAATTGTTGCTTCTCATACTCAAGCACGATTTCGCGCTCAGTGTCTTTGAGACGTGCATCGATGAATTTGTAAGCCTGCTCACCAGTCATACGACCTGGGCGACCCATTCTCGAAACGAGTTCCGACAAAGGGTATTTCACGCCTGCAAGAGTGAAAAGTTGCTCATTTGAGTTGAGATATTTGTCGATAAACTTATTGTCAAGGCTGTCTGGAAGTGTCACTTCAGCCTTCAGGCGCTTGATAAGTTTTTCGTTTTCCGACAGTTTGTATTGTTTCAACAATTGCTCGACCTTCGAATCAACTGCGATATTGCCTCGCATAGCGACGATGCCCGTAAGTTGGTCACGCACTGAAGCGTAGTCGCCCACTTGACGCGAATCGAGTTTCTTGACAATGTGAATGCCGTATTGAGTTTCAAATGGCTTTGAAATTTCACCTTTAGCAAGTTTAAATGACACCTCATCAAACTGTGGCACCATGCGTCCGTGGCCGAAATAAGGCAAACGTCCGCCCTGCTTTGCAGAGCCTGGGTCTTCAGACTCCTTCTTTGCGACCTGCTCAAAGTCAGCGCCACCTTTGACCACAGTATAGATACTGTCCATCAAGTGCTTCACCTCCGCCTTCTGCTCGTCAGTGGCATTGCGCGGATAGAGTTTCAAAATGTGCTCAACAAGGACTTCTCCTTCATCTGGTCGCACATCGAATGTTTTGACGATATGCCAACCGAAATCAGTGGTAAACGGCTCGCTAACGCTACCAACTGGAGTGTTGTAGCAAGCATCCTCAAACTGATAAGGGAAACGACCTACCGACACATACCCCATTGAGCCGCCATTCTGAACCGCGCTACGGTCGACAGAATACTTGATTGCCAAAGAGTCGAACGGCTGTCCAGCAATGATGCAAGAGCGAATGCTATCAAGACGAGCCTTGTTCTTTGCCGACTCTTCTGCTGTTCTGCCCAAAGGCAACATCACATGGCTTGCAAGCACATTTGTCTTCATGCGTTCATAAAGCATCTTGCGCATGTTCTCTTCTGCCACAGTGTCGCGGAGATAAGGCATAGCCAACTCGTTGCGGTAGCCTTCATATTCTTTCTTAAACGATGCCGTAGTATCAATTCCTGCGGCCTCGGCATCTGCAACCTTCAACTTATAGGAGGTAAACATGTCGACATATTTCTCCAAAGGCTGTTGTGCAACCTGTTGTTGGTTGTTTTTGTGGTACATGTATTCAAATTCCGACAAAGTAACAGGCTTGCCGTTTACCTTCATCAGAACAGGATCTTTCTTGGAAGCAGCAAAAGCGACAAAGCACCCCGCCACCAAAGCAACTCCTACAAATAATTTTGTCTTCTTCATTTTTGTTCTTTCATTTAAAATGACACAGAGATATAACGATATCTTTGCGATAAAATTATATCTCTGCGTTGTTTTTATTGAAATGTTAACATTTCATAGGCTATTGGCGCGAATAGTTAGGAGCCTCACTTGTGATTGTAACATCGTGCGGATGGCTCTCCTGAACACCGGCATTTGTTATGCGGGTGAATTTTGCCTCGTGAAGTTTCTCGATATTGGCAGCGCCGCAGTAGCCCATACCAGAACGGAGACCACCAACCAACTGATAGATCACCTCATAGAGTGTACCCTTATAAGGCACACGTGCAGCGATGCCCTCTGGCACAAGTTTCTTCACATCGGTAGTACCTGACTGGAAGTAACGATCCTTCGAGCCGTTTTCCATAGCCTCCAGCGAGCCCATTCCGCGGTACGACTTAAACTTACGTCCGTTAAATATGATAGTATCGCCAGGAGCCTCCTCTGTGCCGGCGACAAGCGAACCAATCATTACGCTATAGCCACCAGCTGCAAGAGCCTTAACTACATCACCAGAATAGCGCAGACCGCCATCGGCGATCAAAGGCACACCAGTTCCTTCCAAAGCCTTTGCCACATCGTAGACAGCCGACAGTTGCGGAACGCCAACACCAGCAACCACACGGGTTGTGCAGATAGAACCCGGCCCGATGCCGACCTTAATGGCATCTGCGCCAGCCTCAACAAGCATCTTTGCCGCTGCGCCTGTAGCAACGTTACCGACTACGATATCGACATCCGGGAATTTAGCCTTGGCTTCTTTCAACTTTTCGATGACGTATTTTGAATGGCCGTGAGCGGTATCGATAACGATTGCATCAGCGCCAGCATTAACCAATGCCTCCATGCGTTGCAGTGTGTCGACCGTAACACCCACACCAGCAGCAACACGCAGACGTCCTTTGGAGTCCTTGCAGGCCATCGGTTTGTCCTTAGCCTTTGTGATATCCTTATATGTGATCAAGCCCACCAATTTGTTGTCTTTGTCAACAACCGGTAACTTCTCAATTTTATGCTCCTGAAGAATCTGAGCGGCAGTTTCGAGGTCGCTTGTCTGGTTGGTGGTTACAAGATTTTCCTTAGTCATAACCTCGTCAATGCGCTTCTGCATATCCCTTTCAAAACGCAAATCCCGGTTAGTCACGATACCCACCAAATGGCCTTCGTCGTCGACTACCGGAATTCCACCAATTTTGTATTCTGCCATCATATCAAGAGCCTCGCTCACCGTAGAGCCTCGCTTAATAGTCACAGGGTCGTAAATCATACCATTCTCTGCACGTTTCACGATAGCGACCTGCCGCGCTTGCTCCTCAATGCTCATATTTTTATGAATAACCCCGATACCACCTTCGCGGGCAATGGCAATTGCCATCTGCGACTCGGTGACAGTGTCCATAGCAGCCGTCACAAACGGGATTTTCAATTCAATGTTGCGTGAGAACTTAGTCGAGAGTTCGACTGTTTTTGGGAGAACTTCAGAATAGGCGGGAATTAAAAGCACGTCGTCAAACGTGAGCCCGTCCATCACTACTTTATCTGCAATAAATGACATAACGGTTGAAAATTTATTGCACGCAAAGATAATGCAATTCTGCCGAACAACAAAGACGCTATACCGGTTTTTACCATTTTTTAATCAATGATTATCCGTGTGATTTAATTCCTCAAAATTGGTGCATTTTGCAGTTATTGTCTCTTTTATTATATTTGCACACAGAAATTAACAAGAAATAACCAGATATGAAGAAAATTACAACCCTTTTCGCTGTAGCAATCATTGCTATTGCTGCTGCAGTGCCTGCTTCGGCACAATTAAAATTCGGTCTTAAGGCTGGTGTCGCTGTCAACAGCCTCAAATTCCAATCTGACAACTGGACAGAAACATTCACCTCAAGCAACCGCGCTGGCTTCACTGGCGGTGCAATGGTTGAGTTCACTGCCCCTGTGCTCGGCGTAGGCTTTGACGCATCGGTAATGTATATGCACCGTTCCAACACAGTGCCATCTGAAGTAACCGAAAAGACTGACGGCAAATTCAGCACATCCCGTGACTACATTGACATTCCTATCAATGTGAAATGGAAATTTACAATCCCTGTGATTTCAAGTTTCCTAAAACCTTATATTGCTACAGGTCCAAGTTTTGCATTCCGTGTAAGCAAAAACGACTTCAAGGAATTTGTTAACCAGCAGAAATGCGACATTTCTTGGAATTTCGGCTTCGGTGTTGAGGTTCTTTCGCATGTACAAGTTGGCGCAAGCTACGGTCTTGGTCTCAACAACACGCTTGACAAGCTCAAAATCCGCGACTCAAGCACCACAGCTGGAATAGAAGGCAAAAACCGCTATTGGACAATCACTGCGGCATACCTTTTCTAAACCTTAGGTGATCAAACTCTTAATCGGCATTTCACGGCTTTTAACCTATATCGAATCCCGTAAATGCCGATTTTTTTTGCCCATACTGAATTATTTGAGTAGTTTTGCAATATAAACGAAACACTGAATATGAAAAAACTTTCAATCATCATAGTCGCCCTTTTTGCCATTTCCTGCGCATTTCAGGCATCGGCACAAATGCGTTGGGGTGCGACAGCAGGTGTCGACATCACTGGTATGAAATGGACACAGACAACATTTCGCGACCAGAAATTCAACACTTCGCAGTCGATCGGCTACACTGCCGGCATCATCGGTGAATATGAAATTCCCGGTATCGGCTTTGGCATCGACCTCGGTTTGCAATATGCACAACGCGGCGCGACAATGAATCTCGGAGATTTCAAGATTTGGAACAGCGACGGCTACGGCAACGAGCGTTCTTATCTCCACTATCTCGACATTCCTATCCACTTGCGTTTTAAATACTCAAACCTCAATGGCTTTGAGCGCAAGTTGTGCCCATTTGTGTTCGCTGGCCCAGACCTGAGCATCCTGTTGGCGCACAACAAGATTGAAAAGGATGGCGAAGCGGCTTTTACCTACCGACCTGTGCAACTCGGCTTGGAAGTTGGCGTAGGTGCAGAAATTTTCCGCAAATGGCAGGTTACGGCAAGTTACAACTGGGATATGACCGGAGCAATGGAAGCCGTAAAACTTGATGAATTCAAATCGCACAACCGCACCTGGAAAGTTGCACTAACCTACTTTTTTTAAGACAGCAATATAATAAACCATAATGGTGGTTGTGTCGGGACGACTGACATAACCACCTTTTTGTTCTATCACAATGAACTACGCCGAAGTCATACTACCGCTACCGCTCTACAGCACTTTTACATACTCACTGCCCGACAATCTCAAGGATTCAATCGGCATAGGCTTCCGTGTGCTTGTGCCGTTTGGCCGCAAGAAATTCTACACTGGTATTGTAACATCAATCCACAACAATAAACCTGAGGGATATGAGGTAAAAGACATTGTTTCCGTGCTCGACAACAATTCCATCGTCCGCCATCCACAACTAAAATTCTGGCAATGGATTTCCGACTATTATCTGTGTGCCATCGGCGATGTCTACAAGGCGGCTGTTCCTGCCGGAATGAAGGTGGAAAGCGAGACACGTGTTTCCGCAAACCCGGACTATATCGACACCGACGGCTCAATGACAGAACGGGAGACTGTAATCTACGATATGCTCCTAACAAAGGACTTTCTTACACCGGCTGAAATTTCAAAAGCTACAGGTTTCAAGAATGTGGAAACGACAGTTCTGTCGATGATTAACAAAGAGGCGGTGTTCATTACAGAGAAGATTGTAGACAACTATCGCCCGAAAACAGAAGTGTGCGTACGGCTTAAGGCTGAGCAGGGCGACAACAAGACTGTGCAGGAGTTTTTCCTCAAAGTGAAACAGGCAAAGAAACAGGAGGCTGCCCTCCTCGCCTACCTTGATATGTCGGGATGGATGAAGCACGAACCTTTGGTGGAAGTAACGAAAGATGCACTCATCAAACGTGCCGATGCCTCATTGCCCATTCTCCATGCTTTGGTTGGCAAAGGCATATTCACCTTATACAAAAAAGAAATAAACCGCTTCCGCCTTGACAACGTCGGAGAAACGGCTCTCAATCCGCTATCGGAGCCACAACAGAAGGCTTATGAAGAAATTAACGAGTGCTTCAACGACAAGGATGTTGTTCTGCTGCATGGCGTGACGTCAAGCGGCAAGACTGAAATCTACACCCACATCATCGACGATGCTCTCCAACAGGGCAAACAGGCTCTCTATCTCGTCCCTGAAATTGCGTTGACCACACAACTTACCCAACGCCTACAGAAAAATTTCGGCAACCGTCTGCTCATCTACCACTCAAAATTTTCCGACAACGAACGTGTAGACATCTGGAAACGCCTGCTCACCGATTACGAGCCATGCGTGGTTATCGGCGTACGGTCGTCGGTGTTTCTGCCGTTCAAGAATCTCGGAATAATCATCGTTGACGAAGAGCATGAGACAAGTTACAAGCAGCAAGACCCAGCGCCGCGCTACAATGCCCGCGATGCTGCAATGATATTGGCTCGGATGCACAATGCCAAGACACTTCTCGGCTCCGCCACGCCTTCTATAACCACATACTACAAAGCAGAGACAGGCAAATTCGGGCTCGTGAAACTTTCAACCCGTTTTGAGGGAGTAGAACTTCCTGAAGTGCGGGTGGTCGACACTAAACTGTCGCGAAAACATAAAGAGATGCAAGGGGCATTCTCCCGCGAACTGATAGACGAGTGCAACGCTGCAATACAACGCAATGAACAGGCCATCATCTTCCAAAACCGCCGCGGATTTGCACCGATGGTGAGATGCAAGGAATGCGCATGGATGCCGAAATGCGAGAACTGCGATGTGACACTCACCTACCACAAGCACATAAACCTCCTTACATGCCACTACTGCGGCTACACAATCCCGTTGCCCAACATCTGTCCAGCATGCAAGCAACCCACGATTGAAGTGTTGGGCTACGGCACAGAACGGATTGAGGACGACATAGAGAAGCATTTCCCGAATGCCAAAGTCGCCCGTATGGATCTCGACACTACACGCAGCAAGTCGGGCTATGAAAAGATTATCGACAGTTTTTCCAACCGCAAGACGCAAATTCTCATCGGCACTCAGATGGTAACAAAAGGTCTCGACTTTGAAGGCGTAAGTGTAGTGGGTATCGTCAATGCCGACACGATGATTAACTTCCCTGATTTTCGCAGCCACGAGCGTGCATTCAATATGATGGAGCAAGTGGCGGGACGAGCCGGCAGACGGCAAAGACGCGGCATTGTCTGCATACAAACATCATCGCCCGAAAATCCCGTAATCAAGTTTGTGGTCAATCACGATTACGAAGGATTCTATAAATCAGAACTCGAAGAACGGCGGCGTTACAACTACCCTCCGTTCACTCGGATTGTAAACATCTACATTAAGCACCGCAACGACGATTCGCTGACGGAGATGTCTGTGCGTTTCAGCAATATGCTGCGGCAAGTGTTTGGCAAAAGGGTGCTTGGTCCAGAGCCACCGACCATTGCCCGCATCCAGCAACTATACATTCGGCAAATTGTCCTTAAAGTTGAAGAAACGGCATCAATGCAAAAGGTGAAACAGATTTTGAGGATGATTTACGAGCAGTCGCTGTCCGACCCGCGCATGAAGAGCGCAATCGTCTACTACGATGTCGACCCATCATAAAGAAAGCGCCGCAGGCTTTGTTGCCCGCGGCGCTTTTTCTATGTGGTCAAGTAATTATTATCTAACTAATACCTTGTGAGAATAGTGGGTTGCCTGACCAGTGACACCAATCACATAGGCACCCTTTTGCTGACCGTTGAGGTTGACAACTACTGTGTCGCCATTACCAGTTGCAGTAGCGACTTTTCGGCCCGACAAATCGTAAACATCAGCAGTGAGTCCATTTTCGCTCGCAACGAAGATTTCAAATGAATTGTTACCAAGGCTATTTACAAGGATATTCTTTTCAGAGTTAATGCCGTTGACCGAACCTTCTTCGTTCATCTGGATAGCCTTTTTCAAGCCTTCATAAGCATTAATCTTACCAGCACCCCATTGCACTTGATTACCCTTCGCAACATAAGTATCGCGGTTTGATGTTTCGTTTATGATGGTGATAGCATCATTGTAAGTGAGTTTCGGATAAGCCTCTACCCAAAGAGCAATGGTACCTGTGGCATAAGGACAAGCCATTGATGTTCCAGCCATATCGCTCCAGAAATAGTACTTTCCTCCATCTTGCACTCTGGCTACGACAGCATCGTAATTCCCGATAGAAACACCTTCCGAACGTGCGATGGCCTTCACATAAGGAGTGCTATAGCTTGAGTTCAAGGCATGACCCGGAGCACAGACAGTTGGCAATTTGCGTCCATCAACGAGTGTTCCGTAACTTGAATAGTATGCTATATCTCCAACAGTGGCATTGTATGTCTCGGTTTTTCCGCTAAGGTAAGGGAAAGATTTGCGTGTAGAGAACGCACCAATAGAAATGACATTGTCAGCGGTAGCCATATTGTTGATTGATCCATCGGCATCGAGGTCATCGTGCCAACCGTCAACGTCATTTACAAATTGCGAATAGTAGGCATCAGCATAGCAATAGACCGTTTGTCCAGCCTTGCCCTCAACAACATAGCCAAGATAGACATTGCTTCTTTTGTATGTGCACTTAGTGCAGTCAAACGCTACACCATAACGGTTGCTATTTTCTTCGATGCCATACGAAACAGTGAACGAGCCAGAGAAATATTTCGAGAGTGTCGAGCTCGAGCTGCTCTTGTATGTTTTATTACCTTCTGTTGTCCCGTCGAGTGTATCAAATTCATAGAGAATCTCGCCATTCGTGCCGTTTACAATAACCGGTTTTAAAGAGAAAGAGGTTTCGTCATTACTATATATCTCAAAATAACCGGAAATATCCAGTCCATAAGTCCAGTAATCAGTATTGGTGAACAAACCCTTTGTTGTTTTGTCACTTGCTGTGAATGTCTTTTTCGCTGCAATAGGCAAATCTGCCTCATTACCAGCTGAAATACAGATTATAGCTTCCTTACCGAGTTTGGCTAAATATTTCTCGGAATCCGATTTACCATCGTGGCAACCGCTATTAGCGCCTAAAGAGAGGTTTATCACCAATGGCTTTCCCTCCTGCTTTGCATAGTCGATAAGAGATTCGATACCCAAGTTGATTTCAGCGTCGCTACCGTTCTTCAATGCGACCATTGCGATGTCGGCTTCTGGTGCCACACCAATTGATTTCACTGTTGCATCTGTATAACTACCAGCCATGATACCAGCAACGTGAGTACCGTGAGTTTCTGATGAATCATCCGTTGTGAATCCAGCGATTTTTGAGGCTGTGTCGTAGGTAGTGACTTTGCTGCCACTTGCCACAAACACGCGCTTAACGCGCGACTCAGTAGTACCGGCTTTTCTGAAGTTAATATGGTTTGGGTCAATACCCATGTCGCACATTGACACGATTACGCCCTCGCCCTTATATGCTTTGTCGAGACCTGTTCCTGCCTGAGCTTTATCTACGCCTGTCACTGGGTGTGCTGTTTCCAACTTTGTGCGCACAGGACGGCTGAACTGCATGCGGCGCAATTCTGGTCTTGTAAGCACCTTATCTACGCTGTCCATAGGTAGGCTGACAATAGCCATATCATCACGTTGGCGAAGAACCTCTACGCCCATTGCTTCCAATTTAGACAAATCGCTGTCAGCGTTTTCCAAACTAATTATTGCAGTAACCATCTTTGGAGTTGCGCCTGCCACGCTCTTAAGCGTTGAAGCCTGAGACTTATAGCTTTGCAGCTGACTCATGCTTCGCAAATCCATTTTGCTATTTCCAGCAGCTGCCAATGCCGAAGCTACCGTTAATACGAGTAAGAATTGTTTTTTCATATTTACATAGGTTGTTTCGAAATTATATCCGCCAAATTTACAACATTTTTTGCGATAACAACTATACAATTATTTTTTTAGACCGTTTTTATCCACTTTTGTTTCTGATTCAAGTATATATGGACGCCAGAAATCAATATACTTATC
>CAVAPE010000075.1:0-10508 GCA_963590405.1 Eubacterium sp. CAG:180
TCGACCTGTTGCAAATCATTGATGAAGTGTTTAAGCGCTTCGGCATTAATATCACAATCAAACTCAACAACCGCAAGGTGCTTTCTGGTATAGCAGAAGTTATTGGTGCACCAGAGAAGATTGTCGATATTACTGTAGCAATCGACAAGATAGATAAGATTGGCATTGACAATGTCAATGCCGAATTGCTGGAAAAAGGTCTTTCTCAATCTGCTATTGACCAATTGCAGCCATTGCTGACTTTGTCGGGCACAAACGAAGATAGGCTGGAGAGTCTTGAGGCTTTGCTGGCAAATTCGGAAATCGGCAAAAAGGGTATTGACGAATTGAAATTTGTCATAGCTAAGACCAACGAAATCGGCATTCATGCTGTGCTTGACTTGGATGTATCCCTCGCCCGTGGTTTGAATTACTACACTGGAACAATTATTGAGGTAAAAGCCAACGATGTTCAAATCGGAAGTATCACAGGTGGCGGTCGTTACGACAATCTTACTGGTGTTTTCGGTTTACAAGGCGTTTCTGGCGTCGGCATTTCTTTCGGTGCAGATCGTATCTACGATGTTCTCAATCAATTGAATCTCTACCCTGCCGACACACAGTCTGGCACGACAGTTCTGTTCGTCAATTTTGGCGAAGCAGAAGCTCTCGCCTCGCTGAAGCACATCAAGGCGCTTCGTGCTGCAGGCATCTCCTGTGAAATCTATCCAGAATCTGCAAAGATGAAAAAACAGATGGGTTATGCGAACGACAACAATATGCCCTATGTCGCCATTGTTGGAGAAACGGAACTTGCGAATGGCACGATAACTCTTCGCGATATGGCAGCTGGCGAACAAGCTGAACTCACAATCGAGGACGTAATCAAGAAATTACGATAGAAATTTTGCTCCAATTTTAGCAAATAAAAAATGCACTCACGCTAAATGAGTGCATTTTTTATTTGACTTATACGTTTGATTAATGGCTCAAAGCATCAAGTTCGGTATCCATATCCAATTGATAATAGATGTTGCTCAACAAACTTTTAGCCTGATTGTCTGTCGGATCCAAGTCGTAAGCTTTCTTCATATAAGGAAGAGCTTGTTGGTAAAGAGGAATCAACTTCTCTGCTTTAAACTTCTTGTATGCCGCACCTGACAATTTATCTGCTTCTGGTTGGAGATTAAATGCTTGCTTAACGTACATACGACCTGTGTTGAACTGTGCCTGTACATTAGAAGCATCTTCGGCAGCTGCCCTTTTGTAGAAATCAAGCGCTCCGTCTTCGTCTTTCTTCTGTTCCAAGACATATCCCTTCAAGTTGTAGAGAGCCGCAGTCGGTTTGTTGGCAATAGCCGCATTTACCATTTCCAAAGCCTCGTCCAACTTGCCGTTGTTCACGTTGTCATTGATGATAATGTTCATGTATTGAGGGTCTTTGTCGCCATACAAAGGCAATGCTTCTTTTGCAACAGCAACGATACCTGCATTGTCTTGCATATTGGCATAACAACTCATCGCATAGTCGTAAGCCTCTTTTTCGCGATAACCCATTTGACGAGCCTGTGCAAATGAAGCGACAGCAGCCTTTTGGTCTTCACCTTGCCATGCAGCAATTCCGCGATAGAAAGCGACCTGCCCCATCGTTGTGTCGGCTACGGCAACAGGATTAAACTTGTCTTTGGTGGCGATACCTGAATTTGGCAATTCAATATATGCACCCCAAGCCTCATATGCTTCTTTGTATTTCTTCAAATTGTACAAATCAGAACCAATGCGGTTGAAATCCAAATGGTGCTGAACCAAAATGCTGACAATATCTTTAGAGTACTCAGTTTTAACCTTCACATTACCTTTCTTGTCAACTTTTGGAGAGCCATCCTTTTCACGTTGGATTACAGTGTCCAAAGGAAGAGCAGTCTTAAAGTCTGAATATGCTGTCAACAAAGATGTTGCCATCAAATCCTTGTCTGCATCTTTACCAAGTTGCAACAAACCGAAGCATTGGTCGTAGATGCCAACGTTAGCCTTACCAGCTACAAACCATGTTTTTGCCTGACCTTTAGTTTCTGCATTGTCCAATGCTGGCTTAATCTTGGTTGCAGCATCTTTGTATGTATCAAGTGACACATTGAAACCTCCTATCTGATGTTCGACATCGTCAACAAGGCTTTTTTGAGCAAATGCGCCGAACGTTGTCAATGCGCAAAGCAATAAAATAGAATTTCTTTTCATTTTTGTTAGATTAGTGTCTATTGTTGTTCATTATTTTCTAAAACGTCTGAAGGACCTTCATTGTTCTGCAACTCGTCGTTTTCTGCAGTTTCTTCCTCTTCATAGGTGTCGACCACACAAACGGAAGCGATCTCATCGTTGCGCTTCTCCAAATTAATCAGTCGTACTCCCTGAGTTGCACGACCCATAACTCTGACATCAGCAACTTTCAGTCGGATAGTGATGCCAGACTTGTTGATGATAACCAGATCCTTAGTGTCGTCAACGTCCTTAATGTCGACCAGGCGACCAGTCTTGTCAGTCACATTGATTGTTTTAACGCCCTTGCCACCACGATTCGTTATGCGGTAATCATCAATTACTGAACGCTTGCCATAGCCTTGCTCAGAAACAACCATAACCGTTTTTTCTGTACCGATAGGCATTGTAATCATTCCTACCACAGCATCATCGCCGCCATCAAGTGTCATACCCTTAACGCCTGCCGACATTCTGCCCATCTCGCGTACTGTGCCTTCATTAAAGCGGATTGCACGACCGTTTCTATTTGCGAGCAAGACTTCTTCGTTGCCTTTTGTCATTCTAACTTGTAGCAACTCGTCACCTTCGCGAATTACGATTGCATTCACTCCATTCTGACGTGGGCGAGAATATGCCTCAAGGCATGTTTTCTTGATTACGCCATTCTTGGTGCAGAACATCAAGTAGTGCGAAGTAACAAAATCTGGGTCACCAAGACGCTTGACATTGATAAATGCTTTGACCTTGTCGTCTGAACCGATGTTGAGCAAGTTTTGGATGGCACGGCCTTTTCCTGTCTTTGCTCCTTCAGGGATATCATAGACCTTAAGCCAATAGCAACGACCTTGTTGTGTGAAGAACAACATATAGTTGTGCATAGTGGCTGTATAGATGTACTCAATGAAATCTTCATCACGAGTAGCTCCACCCTTAGCGCCAACGCCGCCGCGGTTTTGTGCGCGGAAATCGGACAGCGGAGTTCTCTTGATATATCCCAAGTGGGATATTGTAATAATTACATCATCATCAGCATAGAAATCCTCTGCGTTAAATTCTTCAGAAGAGTATACAATATCAGTGCGTCGCTCATCGCCGTACTTATCGCGAGTCTCTATAAGTTCATCTTCAATAACTTTGCGGCACACTTCTGGGTCATTGATGATTGTATTCAAATATTCGATTTGACGTTGCAAGTCTTCGTATTCGAGATGAAGTTTCTCCTGGTTCATATTGACAAGCGAACGCAGAGGCATGTCAACAATTGCCTTTGTCTGCAACTCGTCCAAGTTAAACCGTTCGCCCAATCGTTGTTGTGCTTCTTCCGTGGTTTGAGAAGCGCGGATAATCCTAACGACTTCATCAATATTGTCGCAAGCTATAATCAAACCGCTTACAATGTGCGAGCGAGCCTCTGCCTTTTTCAACAAGAATTTTGAACGGCGAATAACGACCTCGTGTCTGTGCTCCAAGAAGGCTTGAAGAATCTCCTTCAGGTTGAGCAATCGAGGACGGCCGTCAACTAATGCCACATTGTTGACGCTGAATGATGATTGAAGAGGCGTGAGTTTATACAACTTATTGAGCAACACATTGGCATTTGCATCTTTCTTTACCTCGACAATGACACGGATTTCTTTGCGAGATGACAAGTCTTTGACGTCGTTGATACCTTCAACTTTCTTTTCGATTGCCAAATCTGCAATCGATTTCACCAATTCGGCTTTGTTTACATTATAAGGGATCTCAGAAATTACGATAATTTCATGCTCTTTCTCGGTTTCAATTTCTGCTTTCGCCCTAACCACGATTCTGCCACGGCCTGTTTCGTATGCCTCTTTTACGCCTGAATAGCCATAGATGGTACCACCAGTTGGAAAATCAGGGGCTTTAATGTGCTCCATCAATCCTGCAATTGTGATTTCTGGGTCATTCAGCAATGCAATTGATGCGTTTATAGCTTCTGTCAGATTGTGAGGTGGCATATTTGTTGCCATACCTACAGCGATACCAGAAGATCCGTTGACAAGCAGATTAGGGAAACGAGTTGGCAAAACCACTGGTTCCTTCAGTGAGTTGTCAAAGTTCGGCACAAAGTCAATGGTGTCTTCATCAATGTCGCTAAGCATCTCCTCTCCCATCTTCGCCAAGCGTGCCTCTGTGTAACGCATTGCAGCAGGAGAGTCGCCATCAAGTGAGCCGAAGTTGCCTTGACCAAAAACGAGCGGATAACGCAATGACCACCATTGAGCCAAGCGAACCATGGTGTTGTAAATTGAAGAGTCACCATGTGGGTGATACTTACCCATTACCTCACCGACAATACGCGCAGATTTCTTGGTTGGTTGATTCGATGTGTTGCCCAGTCGCTGCATTCCGAAAAGCACACGGCGATGGACTGGTTTGAAACCATCTCGGACATCAGGCAATGCGCGGGATACAATCACCGACATTGAGTAGTCGATGTAGGAATCCTGCATTTCCTTTTCAATATTAATCCTTTTAATACGATCTTCTATCATATAACTAAATTAAATTCATGTCAAACAAAGTGTATGCGCACTTTGTACAATATGCAAAGATAATAAAAAATAGCCAATACCAGCAATTGAAAATCGATGATTTTTAGATAATCTAACGTTGTTACAAAAGCGTGCGTTTAAGATAAATCGCAACAATCTAACAAACTGCAAAACAGACGCTTCCCGATGGACTTATTTCGGAAAGCGCCTGTATGTGTTATTCGAAGAACTTAAAATTCAGACGTAAAATGGAATTTTATTTTAGGAAAATCTGACTGCGCCATTTGAAGTACATATCCTGAATCTGCCAAAAAAACATCTCTGCCATCTCTGTCAAGCGCCATAAACTGATGTTTGCGTTTCTTGAATGCAACCAGAGCTTCTTCGTCGTCGCTCTCAATCCAACATGCTTTATATAGGCTTATCGGCTCCCAACGACATTGAGCACCATATTCATGCAGCAATCGATATTGAATCACCTCAAACTGCAACTGCCCCACCGTGCCGATTAACTTGCGGCCATTAAACTGATTGATAAATAACTGCGCAACGCCTTCGTCCATAAGTTGCTCGATCCCTTTATTGAGCTGCTTCGTTTTCATCGGGTCGGTATTCTCAATGTATTTAAACATCTCAGGCGAGAAACTTGGCAGCCCCTTGAAGTGTAATTCTTCGCCCGCTGTAATAGTGTCACCAATTTTAAAGTTTCCTGTATCAGGGATGCCGACAATATCTCCAGGATACGCCTCGTCCACAACGGCTTTCTTTTGAGCCATAAAGGCTGTCGGTGCGGCAAATCGCATCATCTTACCTGTGCGGATATGCTTGTAGTTTACATTTCTCTCAAATTTGCCCGAGCAAATCTTCACAAAAGCTATACAACTGCGGTGATTAGGATCCATATTCGCATGAATTTTGAATACAAATCCCGTGAAATTTGGCTCTGAAGGTACAACCTCGCGTTCTTCCGCATGAATTGGTCTTGGAGAAGGGGCAATCTTGACAAAGCAGTCCAACAACTCCTTTACGCCAAACGTATTCAGTGCCGAACCGAAAAACACTGGTGCGACATTTCCATTAAGATATTCCTGCTCGTCAAATTCGGGATATACACCACCAATTAGCTCAAGGTCATCCCGCAGTTTCTGCGCATCGGTTTCACCCACACTTGCGTCTATCTGAGCATCGTTTACGTCGCTGATTTCAACTCGTTCGGTTACCTGCTGCTTGTTGGGAGTAAACAAGTCTAATGATTGTTCGTAAATGTTATAGACTCCTTTGAAATGAGCTCCAATGTTTATCGGCCAGCTTAAGGGTCTGACATTGATTTTTAGCTCACTTTCCAGTTCGTCCAAAATATCAAAAGGGTCTCTACCCTCGCGGTCGAGCTTGTTTACAAAAATTATCACTGGAGTTTTGCGCATCCGGCAAACCTCCATAAGTTTTCTTGTTTGCTGCTCAACGCCTTTTGCCACGTCAACAACGATAATAACGCTGTCTACAGCAGTTAGCGTACGATAAGTATCTTCGGCAAAGTCTTGGTGTCCAGGGGTATCCAAGATGTTAATCTTATAATCTCCATAATTAAATCCCATTACGGAAGTCGCCACCGAGATGCCACGTTGCTTCTCAATTTCCATCCAGTCGGATGTCGCTGTCTTCTTGATTTTATTGGATTTTACGGCACCCGCCACATGAATTGCGCCACCAAACAAAAGCAATTTTTCTGTCAATGTCGTTTTACCCGCATCAGGGTGACTTATAATCGCAAATGTTCTTCGTCTATTTATTTCGTCTTCTAATGTTGCCACAAGAATAAATATTATAATTGTTATTTGTAATCTTCTTTGTCGAACAAAGGTTTGACTTTGTCTTTATGAAAGAATGTTGCCAAAAGTGAGACAAACTTGGATATTTGAGATATCGCCGCTTGCGTAGATTCAGACAATTTTTGTCCACGTAGACGCATCAACATTGTGCCGTACAATGCATTAAAACAAGTTTCAATCTCTCCCACTTTCTCAGTTCCGGACTTTGCCCGCAGTTCCACAATTATAGGTAGCGTCTTGTAGAATTCTGCGCCATACTCAGGATATTTCACGCTTTTCAGAAGCATATTGTGCAAATCCGTAAGTTGGATGATAACATTCTTATTGATTTGTATGTGCCCCCTTTCTTTCACTCCCTCGATACGCATCATGTCAATCATATCGCTATACCATTGCACCATCGCTGCCTTGGTGGACTCATCCGTAGGGTAATTGTCGACAACTTGCCTGCGAATTATTTCTATGTCAAAATTGGCTGCCCTCAGTATGTCTTCAAGCTGCCACATATAAAGCACATACTCTGCTATATTTTCGTTACGTAATTGTTTTGCAGTAAGCATAAATTAGCCGAATTTGCTGATTTTTCTCAATACAGGCTCATTAAGGACCTTGATGCGACGACCGTCAACAACTATAACATGCTCGTTTACAAAAGCAGACAATGTACGAATTGCATTAGACGTGGTCATATTTGACAAGTTTGCCAAATCTTCACGCGACATATAGATATTCAACGTTTCGCCGTCTTCCTCAAATCCGTAATTGTCAATTAGGAGCACCAATGCTTCAGCCAAACGGCCGCGGATATGCTTTTGTGTAAGATTGACGATTTTCGTGTCTGAGCGACCTAAGTTGTGCGACAATTCATGAATAAAGAACCACGCAATTTGGCGATTGTCATCAATCAGCTGGTCGACAATCTTCATTGGAATTGTACCGATAACTGACGGTTCCATCGCAATGGCACCAGACACATACGGTTCATTAGCGAAATATGCACGATGTCCAAAATATTGAATAGGGCGAATCAAGCGAATAATCTGTTGTCGTCCGCCTATTCCTTCCTTGTATTTCTTAACCTTACCCTTAAGCAAGCACCACAAGTACTCGGGTGCTTCTTTTTCTGCATATATTATCTGGTTGCGTTTGTAATTGTGGATGGTAAAATTATCAATTACAATGCGCTTCTCTTCTGAGGTCAGAACATTCCATATCCCGGCCAAATCTTCTTTAACGACTTTCTCTAATGCGTCTCTTGATACCATCATTCGGTTTGTAGCTACATAATTATGTTATAGAGCACAAATATACAACATAGTTGTTTGCTAGCCAAATTTGCCTGCCAAATTTTCACGACATACGGTAATTATTGCCTGGCAAAACAATTATAGCTCCTTTAAATTCAAGTTCGAAAAGCGTGCTGTGCAATTTATGGACTGGTGTTTTTAGCAGTGCACTAAGTTGATTGATTTGCAGAGTTTTACCGCCATCCAGAAGATTCAAAACAGCCTGTTCTTCAGTCGTATATTCCACGAACAATGACTTCTCAATCGGTTTTGCCACCCGCTTCCATCCCATAAAGTCAATCACGTCGTCAGCATTCGAAATTAATGCGGCGACATTGTTTTTAATAAGTGTATTACAGCCAACCGAAAACTCATCATTTACTCGCCCTGGGAAAGCGAACACATCCCGGCCATAACTTTGGGCAATCTTTGCAGTTACCAAAGCGCCACCCTTGGCGGCTGATTCCACAACAATTGTACAATCTGACAATGCCGCAATCAACCTATTGCGAGCGAGAAAATTTGAACGGTGTATTCGCGTCTTAGAGGCATATTCGGTTGCGAGTGCTCCGCCCTTCCGGATAATATCGACAGCCACTGAGCGATGTTGCGCAGGGTATATCATATCCAGCCCATGTGCCACAACTGCCACCGTAGGAAGTCCAGCATCCAGTGCTGCCAAATGGGCAGAAACATCCACTCCGTATGCCAAACCACTAACAATAATTACATCCTTTCCCACAAGGTCGCACAGACCGTGAACCAAATCCTGCGTTAATTTTCTGCCGCTAATAGTCTCGCGCCTCGTGCCGACTATACTTATTATCTTTTTTGAATTGAAATCCGCATCCCCTTTTGCATACATTAGCAATGGCGCATCAGGCACAGGCATAAACCGTGCTGGGTACTCTGAGTCGCGAAAATATAAGCATCTAATCTTGTTTTTTGACACGAATTCAAGTTCTCTTTCCGCTTCTTTCAACAGAGCCTCTCTATAGCTCGCACTAAAAATCTTATTTTTGTTCCTTGCCAAAACTGACAATTCTGCTTCCGACATTCGAAAGAAATCCTCTTCCGAGCCGACAACAGCAAGTATAGTGTTTGCCAATTCGATAGTAATTCCCTTTATCTGGGAGAATGCTAATTGTGCGACGCTGATGCAGGACATACTTATTTCAAATATTTTTCAAATATCTTAGCGAGCATTTCTCCCCTATCCAGTTTGCCTTCCGACAAGCAAACGCAACTCACAATAGCAGAAACTACAGCTGTATTGTCTGGGATGCGGAAGATATCCTGATGAAAGACAAACCTTACGCCCTTGCGCTCAACCCACAATTTGCTGATGAATTTATCTCCGCTTTTCAAAGGAGTTTTATAGTCGATTTCAACTCTATTGAGCACGGGAATCACACCTTGTGCCTGCATTTCTGCAAATGAAATACCATTTTTAATACAAAAACCATGTCTTGTATGTTCCAGATAGTGCAAATAATTGGCATTGTTAACAATTCCCTCCGCATCAAGCTCGTAATCACGAACCTCCATCTCCATTTGAAATATATAATCGCTCATTCAAGTCAAATTTTACCGCAAAGATAATTGTTTCGAACAACAATTATATCTATCTTTGCAACATATTTGAGAAATGGACATTCGCAGTGTTATTAACGCGATTGAAGATTTTGCCCCTCGCGCTTTGCAGGAAGATTACGACAATTCAGGTTTGCAGGCAGGCGATGCGACAAATATCTGTACAGGAGTTCTTCTTGCGCTCGATGTGACTAAAGAAGTCATTGAGGAAGCAAAGGAGAACAATTTCAATTTTATAGTTTCTCACCACCCCATCCTCTTCAAAGGAATAAAAAGTATCACTCCCACATCGGAAATCGGGAGCATATTAATTGATGCGATAAAGCACAACATTTCCATATACTCTGCCCACACGAGCCTTGACAACGCCCGATTCGGCGTTTCGTATAGGATGGCTGAAAAATTGGGGCTGCAGGACATTCGTACCTTGCAACCACAATCCGACAAACTATGCAAATTAGTGGTTTTTACACCCACTGCATATTCGAAAAAAATCAAACAGGCGCTGGCAGAATCAGGTGCTGGAGAAATTGGGGATTATCGTGGTTGTTCCTACTCAATGAACGGCTTAGGCGCATACGTGGCGACAGCTGATGCCCACCCATTTGCAGGAAAAGTTGGGTCATTGCATGAAGAACAGGAAACCCGAATTGAAGTGATATTGCCTAAGCGGTTGCTGTCTCGGGTAACAAAAGCGATGCTCGATGTTCACCCATACGAAGAACCAGCCTACGATATTATTCCATTACTTAATGGCGATGCATATTCTGGCAGCGGCGCAATTGGACTGCTACAAGGACCAACGACATTGTCCAATTTCCTTCATGTGCTAAAAGATGTTTTCAAATGTCCTTGCATTAGGCACAATGGAGTGGACGGGAAACAAATGATACAAAAAGTGGCACTATGTGGTGGCAGTGGTAGTTTCCTTACAACAGATGCCATCAGTCAAGGTGCTGATATTTATGTTACTGGAGATGTGAAATATCACGATTTTACATCCGCAACTGAACAAATAGTCATAGCGGATATCGGTCACTACG
>CAVAPE010000076.1:0-3160 GCA_963590405.1 Eubacterium sp. CAG:180
AAGGTCAGGAGAGTGTGAAGCGCGCCTTTGAGGTGGCGTGCGCTGGCGGACACAATATTCTGCTCATCGGCTCGCCCGGCTCGGGAAAGTCGATGATGGCTAAGCGATTGCCGTCAATCCTTCCGCCGCTCACACTTCAGGAAGCCCTCGAAACCACCAAGATACACTCCGTGGCGGGCAAACTCAAACAAGGGTCGATGCTGATGACCCAACGACCTTTCCGTGCGCCCCACCACACCATCTCGCCCGTGGCACTCGTGGGTGGCGGCTCTTATCCTACGCCCGGCGAAATCAGTCTTGCTCACAACGGCATCCTCTTTCTCGACGAGTTCCCAGAGTTCAGTCGTCAGGTGCTTGAGGTGATGCGTCAGCCGCTGGAGGACAGACACATAACCATAGCACGCGCAAAATACACCGTCGACTATCCAGCAGGCATTATGCTTGTGGCGTCGATGAATCCTTGTCCGTGCGGCTACTACAACCATCCTACGAAAAAGTGCATCTGTGGACCAGGAGCGGTGCAGCACTACCTCAACCGCATCTCCGGACCGCTACTCGACCGCATCGACCTGCAGGTGGAGGTTGCTCCTGTGGCGTTCGACGACATCTCGTCGACGGCTGCCGCCGAGAGCAGTGCCACCATCCGCGAGCGCGTAATCCGTGCCCGCGACATCCAAACGCAACGCTATAAAGACGTGCCTGGAGTGCATTGTAATGCCCAAATGAACACTCGTCTGCTGCACGAATATGCGCAGCCCGATGCTGAGGGTCTGGAACGCCTGAAAGACGCTATGACGCGCCTAAACATGTCCGCGCGAGCCTACGACCGCATCCTCCGCGTGGCGCGCACCATCGCCGACCTCGAAGGCAGCGAACACGTACTCACGCCCCACATCCAAGAAGCCATCGGCTACCGCAACCTCGACCGCGAAAACTGGGCCAACAGCCAATACTAACGCCCGTGTTTGTAACAAATCAGGGGCAAGATTGGCGATTTTTTGTAACAAATCAGGGGCAACTCGGGGTGATTTTTGTCGCAAATCAGGGGCAACGTGGGCAAGTTTGTAGCCCAACGTGGGCAAATCAGTCCTTTGCGGAGAAGATGCTGAGGGCTGCGGTTGGCTTGCCAGAGTCGTCGAATGCGCCCTTGGTGTAGCCTTTCCATCCGCCGTAGCATTCCGGCTCCCAATAGAACACGCCGCTGCAGCCGTCGATGTCTTTGCAGCCGTTCACGAGGCGAGTCATCATTGCCGAAGCGTTGGTTGCGTCCCACGGCATACCAACCTCACACACCATCACAGGGCACGAATAGCGGCTGTGGATGGTTTTCAGGTTGGAGAGACACGATGCTGTTACGCTCTCCCAGTTGCTGTCGTCTGGATAGACCGACACGCCAATCATATCCCACTTAGCGCCCGAAGAGCGCAGACCGTCGAACATCCACGTGAAGTGGGCGAGTTCGTTGCCGCGGTCGAGATGCACGATGACAGAAGCCTTTGGATAGACCGCCTTGACAGCCGAATAGCCAGCGTTGACATAGAAGGCAAAGTTGGTAAATTCCGTGTCCTTGGCTTCGCCCGAAGGCCACAGCATACCGCTGCTCGTCTCGTTTCCCACCTGCACCCATTGCACATTGATGTCCTTGGCTTTGAGGGCGGTAAGTACGTCGTTGGTGTGGTCGGCGATGGCAGAACCCATCTGGATTACGGTGTAACCACTCCATGCCGATGGAGGAGTCTGATGCTCTGGGTCAGCCCACGTGTCGGAGTAGTGGAAATCCACCATCACCGCCAAGCCGAGCGCTTTGGCACGAACCGCCTTGGCAACCACGTCGGCCTTATTGCACCAGCCGTCGGTAGGGTTGACCCACACGCGCAGACGCACGGCGTTGACCCCCAATCCTTTGAGGATAGTCAGGCAGTCGCCTTCCTTGCCTGCCGCGTCGTAGAATTTCTTGCCAGAAGCCTCCATCTCGGTGAGCCAACTCACATCGGCACCTTTGGCAAACGTTACAGTCGTTTCCTCATCTTTGTCGCCGCTGCCGCCGCCACCAGGAGTCGGGTTGTCGTTGCCGCCGCAGGCAGTCATTGATGTGATGCACAGAGAGGCACACGCCAATGAGAGCATGTGCCGGTAGAAGTTGCGAAAAGAAGTTTTTTTCATAATCTATTTCGTTTTGTTTTTAGTCGTTTTCATCCTCAAGCCATGTAGAAGCATAGAGATCGAGCAATTTGTCCTTGTAGTCCGCGAGAATTGCCGCCTGTTCCACTTTCTCCGCCTTTGTAGTGTCCTTCACTCCGCCAACACCCTTGCGCAGATAGCCGGCATAAATGTCGGCTGCATCCTTCTCGATGAATCCCTCGTTGTAGGCGCTCTCAAAGCATTGTGTCGCCTTGGCATAGCCTTTCTTGCCGAGGTTGTTGTAGATTAGTCCGAGAGTGTTGGTAGCCTGCGGAAATCCTGCGTCTGCGGCTTCTGCGAGGAGCGACATACAGGCATCTGCCTCCTCCGCGCTGATATCGTTGCTGAGGGAGTATACGTAGGCAAGCAGAGCCTTTGCCGACGGGTCGCTGACTGATGCCGCCTTAAGCAGGTCGATGCACTGGCGGCGCGCCGCGCTGTCGAGTTGCTCGCTGGTGCGCTTCATAATGGTGTACGCCTTCATCGTAAGTCCCTCGTCGATGCCTGCAGCCGCGAGGCGGTCGAAGCACGAGTCGGCCTTGGCGTAGTTTTTTATGTGAACGTAGGCAACACCCTTGAGATAGGCTGAGAAGTCGGTCGTGTCGGGGTTAGCCTTGTCGCAGTATGCCTTTTTGAAATATGCAGTGTTGCCTTGGTCGACAGCCTTTGCCATCCACGCCAGAGCCATATAGAAACAGCGTTGACGGTGGATGCCGTCGCGATAGTCAACGGCGTAGTCCCATTGTGCGCCGCGCGAGCCAAGCACTGCCGCGCGCTGCAGGTAGGCAATCGCCTTGGCACTGTCTGTCTCTACTCCGTAGCCGCAGTCGTAGCGCTGGCTAAGGTCGTAGCACGCCTGAGGAAAGTCGCGGTCGGCAGCCTTCTGCACATAAGCCAAGCCCTTTTCTTCGTTGGCTTCGCCGCCCAAGCCCTTCATCAGCATCATGCCAGTGAAGTAGGTCGACGAGAGGTCGCCACC
>CAVAPE010000076.1:3398-10220 GCA_963590405.1 Eubacterium sp. CAG:180
TCGTTGCCGCTGCGTATTGATTTGAGATATAGGCGCATAGCCTTCAGCGAATCGCGCTCAACGCCGTGACCGTAGCGGTAGCACATACCCATGTTGCCCACCGCCTTGACGTTGCCCTGCTTGGCCGACTTCGACCACCATTGCAGAGCCTCGGCATAGTTCACCTTCGTGCCGTTGGTGCCGTTGTAGCACCACGACCCCACTTCGTTCTGCGCCTCGGCATCGCCGTCGGTTGCCTTCTGCAGGATTTCATATTTCTGCGAGGCAAACACCGCTGCCACAAAGGCAAGGCACAATATGAGTGATATAGATCTTTTCATTGTTGTTAGTAAATTAAGCCGCCGAGTCGCAGTCAACCTCGTCGTAGTAGTCCACTGCAACAGTTTCTGCTGCAGGCTCTTCTTCGTAGATTACTGCCGTGTCGTACACTGCCGAATCGTTAGGCTGGAACTCGTCGATATATTCGTATTCGCCATCGGCGAGACCGCTCTTGTTGCCGCCTGCGCTGATGAGGAAATAAGCCACTGCGCCAGCGATGGCAAGCACTACCACTGCGGCGAGCGCAATCCACAGGCCCTTGCGCGACTTCCCGCCGACTTTCGGCTGGTTAATCCTTCGTGTGGCGTTTTGAGTGCCCGACAAAGGCGGTGGTG
This sequence comes from Eubacterium sp. CAG:180, assembly GCA_963590405.1. Taxonomy (GTDB): domain Bacteria; phylum Bacteroidota; class Bacteroidia; order Bacteroidales; family Muribaculaceae; genus Limisoma. The sequence continues at coordinate 4,052 of CAVAPE010000076.1, forward strand.
TTGGGATTGACGGGTCTGAAGGGTCGCTGTCCTTGAGCGCAAGGATGAAATCCTCAGCCGACGACAACCGCTCGCTGCGCTTCATCTGCATAGCGCCGATGATGGCGTTGCGCACTGCGGCACTCGTTTGCTCTGGCAGCGATGCCGCGATGGTTGCGGAGGTCTGCTCGGAAGCAATGACAGGGTCTTTGCCGGTGAGCATATAGAGTAGGGTAGCGCCGAGGGCATAGACATCGGCTTGCGGAGAGAAACTGTTGAGCCCAGCATACTGCTCAACGGGGGCATAGCCGTCGCTACAGCCTTGCACCCTGATGGTCGACGTGGGGCGACCCGACGCATCGAAATGCTTCGACAACCCGAAGTCGATAAGCACAGGCTTTACCACCGATACCGTAAGGTGCTGGAGCATTATGTTGTCCGGCTTGATGTCGAGATGGTTGATTTGGTTGGAATGGAGGAACTTTACTGCCTCGGCGATGCACATCATCATCTCCACAGCCTCTTTCTCGCTCATCGGACCCTGGGCTTTCACCTTGTCGCGCAGCGAGCCTTCGGTGAGATATTCCATCACATAGTAGGCGGTGTTGTTAGTCTCAAACACCTCGCTCACAGGCACTACGTAGGGGCTCTTGCCACTCAGTTCGCGCAGGCGGCGCGCCTCGGCGAGGAAGTCCATACGGCTGTCCTCCACGCGCGCTTTTGCCGGCTTCGAAAAAGTCACGTCGCCGTTGGTGCGCTCGCAGGAATCCTTGAGGAAATGCTCTTTCAGCGCAAAATTCAGGCGCATCGGCACATTGTCGATGACCACGGCGGTCGACACCTTGTAGGTTATGCCGAAACCGCCCACGCCGAGCACCGCTTCGATGCGGTATTCGCGGCTTGGGCTTTTAACGGTCGTGCCTATCGGCAACGCATATTTCAAATCTTCGTTATTCATTGTTTGTCAGTTCATTTGGTCTTTGTCTTGGCAGTTTGTCCAGTCCCCTCATTTTGAGGCAGGAGGCTACGCATAGCGGCTGCTTCGATTGCCGTAGGTTGCTTCTCGTTGTCTTTCTTCGCATCCTTCTTCACGGCTGGCTGGGCAGGTTGGGTTTGCTGCACCGTGGCGCGGCGGAAGGTGATTTCTTGTTCGTAGGTTGATTCCGTAGGCTCGCCGTCGTCGTCGGTGGCAGGAGTGAAGTGCATCAACGAGCACAGGCGCACAGCCTCTTTGTCGATGGCTGGCTCAACGCCTTTCTTCACCACGATGTGGCTCGTTGTGCCGTCTTCCTCCACGGTGAACGACAGGCGCACAGTGCCTTCCTTCTTCGCTCCGGCAGGATAGCGCAGGTTGGTTTGGATGAACTTCTGCAAATCGCCCACGAAATGTGGTCGCTGCGCCTTACTTTCCTCAATCTTCGTGATTTCTTCCTTGACGCTTGTGGTTTCCTCCACGGGCTCTTCCTTGTTGAGCATCTTCAGGAGAACAAATACCGCCACGGCAGCCACAACCACTACGAGAGCGAGCGCAATCAGCCAGTTTTTCGACGATTTACGCTTAATTGCTTGGGTTTCTACGGGTTTTACAACGGGCTGACTTGTTTTCTCCATCGCCGTTGAGGCTACAGGGCTCTTGCCAGCCACCGCTGCCACGCTGACGAGGTAGACGGTGTTGTTGTCGTCGCTGTCCACACTCATTGCGGCGATGTTAGCGCACTTGGCGGCATCGCTTCCCGGCTGCGAAAGACAGTCGGTGAGAGCCTTGTCGGTGAGGCGTTTGAGCACTCCATCGGAGCAGAGAAACACGTAGTCGCCGGGGCGAACGTCGTCGATGTTGACAACCGTTGCCGAGGAGCGTTCCTGATCGGCTTCGGGCACACACACCGAGCGCGTAATCACATTGCGGTCGGGGTGCGTCTCTGCCTCTTCGGCGGTAATCACGCCAGCACGCACAAGGGCGTTGACCAGCGAATGGTCGTCGGTGCGGTAGACGATGCCCTGACTTGGGCGCACATAGTACACGCGGCTGTCGCCGATATGGGCAATGAAGCATCCGCCAGCATGGAACGCCGCAAAGGTGAGCGTAGTGGCCATGCCGCGGTTTTCGGGCGTGGAGATGCGCTCCAACTCGCTGAAGGCGAAGTCGAGGGCGCGCTCAAAGTCGTGGGTGGTGAAAGGTCGCGACCAGTCGAAGTCTTCAAGAGCCTTGCCAAAGGCGTCGCACACCGTGCGACTTGCCACCTCGCCTTTCTCGCTACCGCCCACACCATCGCACACCACAAAGAAGTGCTGCTCTCCCTGCGGAGTGTCGCAGTCGGGATAGCGTGCATCCTCCTGGTTGGCGCGGTGTCCGAGTTGCGTGAACGAATATGCCTGATTGAGTGATATTTTCATAATTGCTAATTATTTCTGTTCGGACGATTTCCGGAACTTGAGTGTGGTGCGTCCGAGCACCAAAGTGTCGCCGAAATTGAGATATACCGACGAGCCCACGGAGAGCGGTTTGCCGTTGTGGAGCACCTTGTTGGTGGCGTTGAGCACGGTGAACTTGTAGGTTATGCCTGTGTTCTTCGCCTCGGCGGTGATGCTCACCGAGCGGCGGCTCATGGTGGAGTCGTCAATCATCACATCGCACGGCGCCGACGGGTCGCGGCGACCTATAATCGTTTCCTTGCCAGCAAGAGGGTAGACCGTGTCGGAGCGGAACAGTCCGCGCGACTGCACGAGGCATCCCGTAGCCAGATTGTAGTTGCCCTGCACTGGCTTGGTCTTGTTGACGGGTTGCGGCGGCACGGGTGGTGTTTGTGGCACTGGCGTTGGCTGCGCCGGTGTTGGTGCAGCGGCTGGGGCGTTGTAGGTGTAGGTCTGCACACTTTGGCACTTGGGGCAACGAATGGAGTGCTGACCCACATGCGGATTGCGTATGCGCAACTTCATGCCGCACGACGAGCAATACTGCACAACGACTGGTTCATCGGTCTGCTCTGCCTGCGGTTTTGGTTGCGGAGTGGTTGGAGGAGTAGGAGGTGTTTGTGGCACAGGCGGTGTCACTGGTTTGGCTTCTTGTTTTGGCTCTGCGTTGTCGACAATCTTCACTGGGAAAGGCTTGTTGCAGAAGGGACAAGTGAGCCGGTAGACACCTGGTTTCTGCGGGTTTTTCATACGCATCTTCTTTGCGCACCCTGGGCACGTAACCACCATCATTGGAACTTCGTTTTCCATCGTTGTGCTATGCTAATGTTGTCGGGTCGATAATGTCGTCGGTAAATGAGTCGTCGTCCATGCCGTTAGTGTCGTTGGCGGCAAGATAGCCATCGTTGCCGTGTTGCTGCGCATAGAGCATCTCCATGTCGCTTATCGTCGAAACAACGCCGAGTTCTGCCTCGTTGCCAAATTCGTCGCGGAATACGTCGAGAACACCGTCACCGTTCACGTCGACCATCAGCATGCTATCGCCGTCGATGGTGACTTCAGCCGTCGTTTCGAGTTCGCCGTTCACGTTGTAGACCTGAGCAATCTCGCCTACCTCGTAAGGGAAGTCGTCGACCTTGGCATCGACAGGGTCAACGAAGTCGCCAGCGAGGATGGCATCAGAAATCTCGTCGGGGTTTTCTGGCGCAACGGGTTCTACGTGCTCCGCTGGGGCGGTGTGGTGCACCGGTGCAGCAGGTTCTGCCACTACGACTGGCTCGGATGCCACTACTGGGGCATCGGCTGAAAGGTTGGAAATGGCTTCGTGGACGGCATCGGTGTCGGTGGCTTCCACGGTGGTGTCAACGTCGTCGGTGGCGTTCGACTCCTTGTATTGTTGATAAGCCTCGTAGCCGGCATAGCCAGCGGCTGCTCCGGCAGCGACGCCCGACACTGCAGCGGCAACCTTTGAGGTGGTGCTCATCTTCGCTTCTTCGTTGGCGTTGAGGGCAACTGCGCCCGCCTGTGCCGACTTTTGGAATTTCAGTTTCTTGGTTTCCATAATTTGTGTTTTTTTGTTTCTGCAACAAATTTAACCGCTCGGAGCGTGCCTTGCAAGCCGTTTGCGGCATTTTGTGTGAACCCTTGGGGTTTCTTGACGAAAGCCGTGGGTTTGGCGGTTGAAACCGCTACCACTTCATCAGCACCATGCTGTGGCAGCGCTTGGCTGCAATGAGTTGCGGATGCTGGTGCCTCATCTTCGTCTCGTCCTCGATTATGGAGTTCGACTTGTCGACGCGCGCCGTAACGTCCTTATAGACATACTTAAACAACTCTATCGCCGTGATTTCCTTGTCGTGGTTGCTGTCGGCGAAGCCGCGCAAGCCCTTTATCAAAGCCTGTGTGAAATAGCCGCTGCGCATCCAGTTGCGGTCCTCGGTCGATGTTTCGTTGGCGCGGCTCGAAAGGAACAGCACGAGGTTCTTGTCGGTGGACTTAACGCTACTTACCGCCGAGCCCGAATAGCACGCATCGAAGAAGCACACGATGTCGGTGGCTTGTGAGCCAGTGAGCATCGACAGGATGTCGCTGTAGGAGATGCCGGTTAAGTCGGTCGACACGATGCCGTTTTCCACACCGTGTCCGCTGTAGAAGAACACTATGCGGTCGCCCGCGGAGGCGGTGGCGCACACCTTCTGCAGCACGGCAACAATGTTGGCGGCGGTGGCGTTCTTGCTGGTTATCGTAACGATGTCGTTGGTCTGTTTCTTCATCAGGTCGCTGAACTTCATGGCGTCCTGACCGCTGCGGAGCAGGTCGTGCTCGTCGCCTTCATAGTCGGCGATGCCTATCGACAGCACAAAGGTGCGGGCATCGATGGTTGCCGGCGCAAGCAGGATGAGCGCCAATAGCAGGAATGAGAATATCTTTTTCATTGTTTTAAGGATTTTATCGGGTTAGGAATGAGCCTTGCACGACATGCACGCTTGCTTGGTTATCTCAAAGTCGGTAAGCGGACGGCCGCAACGCGGACACACGAGGAGGCGCTGCTGGCGCTCGATGATTTTCTGCATCTTGTTCTTGCCCGACACGATGTAACTGTAGATGGGCGGCAGAAGCATGCCCACGCGGAGCACCATCAGTTGCAGGGTGTGCTCCTGGGAGATGGGCGGGATGAACGACAGCACAATCACTGCCACGGAGATGCCTATCTGCACGAGTCCGCGGCGGCGCTGGGATTGCAGGCAACGCTCGCGCTCTGCCTTCAGTTTGTCGCGCTGACGGGCGAGCCACGCAAACTCGTAGCCATAGTTGTCGGGGTCCGACTCCAGTAGATGGTGTGCCATAAAGGAGTAGCCGTTGCTGCTCTCGTCGCCAAGGCGGATTACGGTGTCCTCAGTGATTTCCACACGGCTGATGCGGTGGAAAACGCCGTCGGCATCGCGCACGAAAGTGCCGTTGGTGGAGTCGAGGTCCTCAATAATCCAGTGTCCGCCGTCGATAGTGAGCCGTGCATGCTGACGGCTCACGCCGGCTTGAGTGATGGGAAACCGCTGTTCCCCCTGTTTTCCTACAATTATTGTTTCCATAGATTAGCGTTCCTGAGCAATACCCTTTCTGAGCAGGTCCTTATAAGCCTTGAGCAACACCTTCGGCACGGCAATGACATGGGCATGGCCCTGATTGTCGGAGAGGGTGAGACGCTGCTTCAGCAGGTTGATGTTCGACAAATAGTTCTGGTTAATAATCAGGCTGCGACCGAGGCGCACGAAAGGGCTACGGGTGTCCTTCGGCGTAACCATCTTGATCATCTCCTCCAACTTTGAGAGGCCGAGGGTAATCATGGTCTTCGAGCCTGCTATATAGACGATGTGCGAATAGTTGCCGCCGGCCTGGATATAAGCCACCTTGTCGAGGTCAAACACCGACAACTCATCGCGCGAGTTGATACACAATTTTAACATCCTTACTGTTTGAATATAAAGGTTTAGACTGCAAAATTATTAAAATTATAGACTTTCCAAAACAATTCACCTCAAAACTCACTCAGACGGCGGTGCTTTCGCATAAAAAGGTGATGCGTTGGTCATAAAAGTGCCATCAAAGGGGCTTATACGCGACTTTTTTGTAAAAAAGTTAATATTTTTTGTGCGGAAAATTTGCGGGATTGAAAAATTCGCCATATCTTTGCACTCGCAAAACAAACGCAAGGTGCCATAGCTCAGTTGGTAGAGCAAAGGACTGAAAATCCTTGTGTCCCCGGTTCGATTCCTGGTGG
>CAVAPE010000077.1:0-4741 GCA_963590405.1 Eubacterium sp. CAG:180
TGGCAAGTCCGGAGAGCGCCAATGCACCCACGCCGTAGCCGATAAACACACTGTCAATAATGTTGTAGATGGAAGTCAGCGCCATGGCAACAATCGACGGCAAGGAGTACTGCAATAGCAGTTTGCCGATAGGTGCGGTGCCGAGTATTTGCGGGTTGTTCTTATCCATTCGTTGAAACCTGACAATCTTTTCTGGTCGCAAAGTTACGAAAATTTGTTCAGACCCCAACAAACGGTTATTTACTTGCGTTTAGTTGTTTACAATTTTCACCCCACTGATTTTCGGCAGATATATTATGTCTCCATTCTCCCAGTTACTGTCATCGGGCGACAGATTTCCACTGACAACGACATTGACATTCCCCTGCCGGTATTCAAAACTTTCGACCAAAGGATTGACTATTACAAAATTCTCATCATCGCATTTAATCCAGTTGAAGCCATTGACCGACAATCCATTGTCGTATAGGTATGTAGTGTCGCAAATTGGAATGTCAACATATTTATATGTAAAGTCGTCGTAGCACATCCTAACAAGGCGTAGCATATATCTACCAATAGACTTGCCGAGGTTGATAAGCACCCCATTACCATCTTTTTTTATCACTGACGAATCTTCTGTATGGTCTGCCTCCCAAAAAGAGATATTATTTACACCTAAACCGATGCTTCTTCGTTTGTCAAGCAACACTTGCGCTGAGTAGGAATACTTTCCGCTGGCTCCACGCCACAACACGCCACCATTCAGCATCGCAACAGGCTTAATCTGCAGGTCTGTCAGACTGCGTATCTTGAAATTGCCGTCTATTTCAAATCCACTACCAATCAATGAGCACCGCGACAATGCGTATGAATATGTGTTGAACTCGTCAAACGTTTTCCATGAACCGTCACTTCCCAACTTCGCAATGCCGATACCCGAGGTCTGCGTTCCTCCGAAGCCAGTTCCTCCCCAATACCTATAGCAATTGCCTATACTCAGCACTGAATATTCATCGATTGCTACCTCTGCACCACATTTAAACATATCGTCGGAAGGCATTGTTTTGTCCTTGTAGAAAATTGGGTCGTTGAATTTAAACACATTCCCATTCATCGTTACGATTGATTTGTTTTGATAATCATCGGAATAAACCATCACCGCTGGCGAGTCGCCTACCCATATGTAGTTGTTGCACAACGAAACCTGCGAACTGTTAATTCTTATCGAATGACGTTCCTCGATATGGTTTGCCGAGAAATCCACACCACGGCTGTTGAGTATTAACACGTCGGCGTTTATGATGTTTGCGTTTACGCTCACTCCGCCGCTATGGCTTATCCGTAGCCCCTTGTTGTGCATACCGTCGTGTATAGCATTGTGCTCAAACAACACTCCGTCGCCCAGGAATCCTAAATCGAAGGCATAGAGTTTCAATGAACCATCATACCCCGGAGGATCGCAATAAAACGTGCAATTCGTCACTCGTTTGTTGTCAAGATATTGGTTGATATATCTAACGGCTTGTCCAAAGTCATCGAAAATTACATTGTCAAATGCAGTTGAATCGCCTGCCAGCACACACGACAACAGTTTGTTGAAAGGATCGATATATCCTGTGTCGTTTTTATTTGGATACGTTTTATTCTTTATCCTCAGATTGCGTATCATAGTACACACCGGAGGATATGATATTTTCCAATCTGGCTTTTCCCAAGTGTATTTAGGGTCTGTACAACATTGCCAAGCAACGTTTATATGTAAAAGATAGTTGCCATACAACAATTTGTCAGATAAAATCGTTCCGTTCTTGTCATTCCCTTTTGTTTCCCAATATATTGGATAATAATTCAACTTGGCAATCAGAATCGTCCCATGGCTGTCGCCTTTAGTTAGCCCCGTCTCACCTGAAATAGTCACACCGCATTCCAAATCAATCGCCTTGTCAAGAAAATAATATCCGCGAGGAATAAACACCTCGCCCGTTCCAGCCATCTTGGCTGCTTTCATTATTGCGTCCGAACTATATGCTGGATTTGAAGGGGTTTCATTGTCGTAAGCCACTGCACCGAACCATTGAGGAAATATGCGGTCGTTTGTCCAAAATCCAGTCACCTCAAGGTCGCCAAAGAGTACCTGTTTCATTGGCGCACTGATATGTGCGAAATTGCCAATAAGTGTTCCGCCTCCTTCTATCCATCCTGTAGGCAAAATTGTGATTTCCGACCTTTCTCCAATTGTCAACGTCATTCCGCTTTCAATCACAAGACATCCATTCTCAATTATCAGATGTAGTTTATCTGGAAGAATGGCATCTGTCATTTCCACCACTTTTTTGAAATGTAGTTTCGCACCTTTAATGATCTTGATTACAGAATTTTCAATGTATTCAATCTCCTTTTTCTCATTTAACGTTGTCAGCTCTGGAATTAATTCCGAAACATCTTTGTCGGAATCAATTATAATGGTTTTGCCAATTTCGTTACCTTGCTTGTTTTCCATAAATAGTAGTATTTAAAATTTAACGCTATAAAAATAGATCTTCAAGAACTTCGGTTTTCGTAAAAAGGAGACATTGTTCTGCAAAAAAGCAGCGGAGCTGCAATCGCAACCCCGCTGCATTGAATTTTATCAGGTCGTAATTATTCTACAAGCACTTTCTGTACTGCAGTGCCCACGCGCAAAATGTAGATTCCTGTGGCTGGGAGTGTGACGGTTGCTTCTGAACCAATATACACCGTCTGACCCAAGGCGTTTACAATCTCCATATTGCCTCCATTGACCAAACCGCTGACCGACATTTCCCGTCCGTTTATGTGCACACAGAGTCTGTCAGAGGGGATGCCCGTTACTGAGTCATATTCCTTTATCTGGAATTGTCGCCAAAACGGATTGGCGTAATAATAAGCTCCAGATCCTTTTGGTACACTGATGTAATATTCAGGGGAACTTGCATTCGCCGCCATTTCTTTCAGCGTGTTTTCGGCATCTAAGACATGCGGTGGACGGTCGGCCTCAAATTCTATGACCTTCAAATTTGTCGCTTCTGGGAAAAGACCAGTAACGTCTGTTATGTTGCTTGCGATTCGGACAGTTGTCAATTCAGGATGTGTGCCGAGATAGGCGTCTTTGTAGAATGGCAGTTCAACTATGTACTTGGTGCCGATTTCTTTCTGAGACGGAAATCGGACAAGTTCTATGAGCGACAGTAGGTCTTCTGATTTGCGGTAGACTACATCCGACTCTACGTAATACCGACTCCTTTCGCCAAGTGTGATTGTTCGATCAAGATAGTTGAATTTGAACCAAAAGGATTCGTCAAAATCAGCATTGCAGACATTCAGTATGCGGAGGTCTGTACAGTCGTCAAAAGCGTCTGTCTCAAATTTGCTACAGCTTTCAGGAATTGTGTACGTCTCAACCGAACGGGGGACGAACTGCAGTATAGTTGATGAGCCATTGCCGTAGAACAAGGCCCCGTCTTTGGTCATGTATCCTTTTCTGGTAGAAGAATAGTCAGGTCCATAAAATTTTAACTTTTTCTTATCCGACAGCGATTGTGTTTCCAAATCTACGATTTCGTCTGTTTCTGCGCAGTCAAACACAACAGCTTCTATATTGGGACACTTTTCTGCATACGCATACTTAAACATTGGGGCATTAAGGGTTATCTTCTTTAATTGGGGACACATAGAAACTCCTGGATAATGTTGCGGATCTCCATAAAGCCCAGATTCTCTGGAAATATTGACATTTAATGTTTCAAGATCATAAGCATACTTAGCAAGTCCCGTACCAGAGTCTATACCATGATTTTCCCCTTTCCTGTCGTATAAAAACGTTAAATCCTTAAGTCCGTAACATTTCTGAATAATGGCAAATCCCCTAACAAAATATGGTTGCAATACCATTTTTTCAGGTAGCGTACAACACCAAAATGAATGGCCTATGTCAGATACATTACCCAAGTCTGCCTCGTCAATTGTGCAACATGCAAATGCGTCATACTCTATTGTTTCCAATGATGAAGGAAGATTGCTGATGTGAAAATCCCCGTAAAAAGCGTCATGAGAAATGCTTTCAAGGTTTTGAGGAAGTATAATCTTCTTCAAATTCTTTAAATTCCCATCCTTCTTATAAAACACTTTTTCTCCAATTGAATGAATACACAAACATTTTGACAGGTCAACCTCTTCTAAATTGTTGCAATATGCGAACATATTAGAATCGATGTTAAAGTCCGTGCCTTTTATTTCTTCGATCAAAGGAAATGTTAACTTTTTAAGTTCTGTCGCAGGAAACGAACAAAGTGTTTCTTTCATAGTCGCATTGCCAAGATCGAGTATTTGCAAGGAGCCTTTTTCTGACCCGTTGTAATATTCAAGCGTTTCCACGGATGTGCCTTTTTTGCCACGAGCCATTATTCGCAAAAACATGCAGTCATCTTCATTGATTTCTCCATACACGGTCAGAGATGTTACTTTTTCCCAATCGTATTGTTGCTTCAGAACATAGGGCAAGGATCCAGCAACGGGAACTGTTATCGAAACTTCCAGCGCTGCAGTTTGCAATACAGTGCTAAGGAAAATCGCCGAAATAAAAACAAATCGTTTCATATTGCATGCCTTTTAGTATTTGACAAAGTTAATGTTTTATCACAAAGCGTCAAAATTCATAATTCAAATATTATTCGTTAACTTTGTGCTTGATTTTACCACTATCGAAATACGAATATAAGATTGCTGAAATAGAATGAATCCA
>CAVAPE010000077.1:5468-9993 GCA_963590405.1 Eubacterium sp. CAG:180
TCCGCATCGGCGCACTGATTACGAAAAACGAGCGCGTGAGGGAGACGGTTATGAAATTCTGTCAGGCGCGCCTGAGTCCACCTTTGCTCGGACAACTTGTGGCGGAGGCATCAATCGAGGGCACGGAGCAGTATTCACGCGAGGTCTACGACGAGTATGTGGAGCGCCGCAAGTGCTTGATTGACGGTGTGAACCGCATCTCAGGATGCTACACGCCTATGCCTATGGGTGCCTTCTACACTGTGGCTAAACTGCCTGTCGACGATGCTGAGAAGTTCTGTGCGTGGTGTCTCAACGACTTCGCTTGGAAGGACGAACACACCCCTGCCGACTGCGTAGGCGAGACAATCATGATGGCTCCGGCTGCAGGTTTCTACACCAACCCAGAGTTGGGCAAGGACCAAGTGCGCCTCGCCTATGTGCTCAAGAAAGCCGACCTGCAGCGGGCGCTCTTTATCCTCTCCAAAGCATTGGAGCAGTACGCAAAGTTGTAGGCTATTCCTCTGTTGGGAACGGTCCTACAATCTGCATCACGTCAAACTTTCGTTCCGCCGTGGTGTAGCATCCGAGTATGCCCACGCCGCCGTTGATGTTGGAATGCACCTTGATGGGGTTAACAATGCCGAGGTCAATCAATCCACCCTGTATGCCCTTGTCGTCGGTCTGGTTGAGTAGTACGCTGAACAGATAGTCGTAGTAATCCTTCGAGATTGCATAAAGGTGGAATTGACGCCACATCTGCGTCTTATGCCAGGACGACGACCCTTTGGGCATCTGCACGATTTCTTTTACAATGACCGTGTGCCGCTCGCCGTCGATGCCCTTGTCGCTGAACGGAAGGCCGTAGGCGCAATAGGGTGTCCATCCCGGGAGCGTTGCGCGGATGTCGCTTGCCAGTTGCTGGAACACGTAACCGTAAGTGAAATCGCGTTCGCCCATCCTTAAATTGTCGCTCATAAACGGCACTTCGTCCCACTGCAGGAAATAGTAATTGTCTTCGTCGGCACGGTCGGTGAACGTTATGCTGTAGGTGAAGATGAAATCCGAGTTGGTATAGACGCTCGTAGGTCCTTGGCGCGACACGCTGATGTTCTCAATCGCTACGGGCTGAGGCATCACGTCGGAGGCAGTCACAGGCTTCCCCTGATAGGTGGTGCTGAGGCTCACTTCCTCGCCCGGCTTCACTTTCGTGTCGGCGACATAAAGATGCAAGTTGTCGTCGTAGGTCATTGTGCCACGGTCCTCGCTGTTCACTTTCACGCCGATTGCCAAGTCCTTGACATACGACCGCACATTGTGCACGTCGGAGAAGAAATAGGTCTTCGTGGCGGAGACACGCACCGTGGAATCTGGACACAGCAAGGCATTGAGCGTAAGCAGGCTCTCTGTGTCCTTGTCGCGGTATTTGTCGAGGTCTGTCTCGCGGCTACACGCAGCCAGCAGAACTGCCGCTAATGCTATTAAGATATATTGATTTAAACGCATGATTTTCAGAATGAATAAGTGTAGGAAACAGACGGGATTATCGGAATAAGGCTCAATGTCTTGAACGCACGGTGCCAATTCTCTTTGTCTGGGGTAAAGGCGACATTGTTTTCATTGTCCTTCTTCACCGTCAGCACGTTCATGTGGCAATAGGCGTTGTAGAGACTTACGTTCCATTCACCCGAACGCCCCTTGCGGTAGTTTCGGTGGATAGTCATGCCAAGGTCAAGACGGTGGTAAGCCGGCAGACGCACATTGTTTCTCGTCGGATAGTAGTTAAGTCCGTCAATCTCGTTGCCGTAGCCCGGAGGTCCTACGGTAGGCGCATCGGGAAACAGCGACCCTGGGATGTCGTAGTTGTACATCGAGAGCGTCAGCCGGTTGCCAGTCATATACGTCCAGCCGGCATTGAAATTGAAGCGCTCGTTTAGTTTATATGCCACATTGATGTTGATTTTGTGGCGGTTGTCGAACTTAGCAGGAAATTTGTTTCCGAGGTTGAGTTCGTCAAACTTGCGCCAGTTCCACAGCAGTCCGTAGCCCACGGTGCCGGTAATCTTGCCTACATCCTTGGTCACGGCAATGTCTACGCCGTACGACCATCCTTTGCCCGATGTCAGTTTGTCCTCCCAATAAAGATGTGGATTGAGCACCGACACTCCATCGCGGTATTCAAGCAGATTGCTCATGGTCTTGTACCAACCTTCAACGGAGAAATACATTGCCCACGGCAGATTGCCGTAAACGCCCACGGAATACTGGTCGCTGCGGATAGGCTTGAATGAGGCTGTAACCGGCTGCCAGAGGTCGGTGGGGAGGTTGATGTAGCTGTTGGATATTTGCTGCACATACTGGTGCATCCGAGCGTAACTTGCCTTGATGCTGTAATTCTCGCCGATGGCAAATTTCACCGATGCGCGCGGCTCGATATTGGTAAACGTATGCCTCTGCACATGGTAGGCCGAAGCCCTCAGCCCGATGTTGAAAGCAACCTTATCCGAGAAATTGAGCGTGTTGTCGACATAGCCGGCATATTCGTTGGCGTAGAGATGGGCGTTGCTGTTGCGGTCCTCACTGCCTACGCCGTTGCTGTAGAACTGGTTGAGTAGCCATTCAGGCAAATAGTAGTGGTTGGTGTATTCCAGTCCTGTGCGGAAGCGGTAGGTCTTGCTGAAGTCAGCCACATAAGCGGTCTTCACGCCGATGTCGGCAATGTTGTTGCGCGTGTGGCTTTTGTTGTAGCCGTAGGTGTCGGGCTCGTCCATATCGCTTTGATATTCACGCTCCTGTCGGTAGGACGATGAATAGTGGGAATAGTACACCGAGGTGTTCCAGGTGCCAGGACCGAGATGCCATTCAAATGCGCCGAGCACACCCCAGTTGCCCCACGCCAGGCGGTTCGTATTTTCGTCAAAGAAGCGGTTTGTCGGCTCTCTGTCGTCATCATATCCGTAGTGGTAATTGCGGTTTTCGCTTTCAAACTCTCGTTTGCCAATTTTCAGGCGGTCATATCCGTAGTAGCCAACGATGTATGTCGACATAGCAGAGTTGAATTTATGGTCAAGACGCAGATTTACGTCGGTGAAATCGTAGCCGAAAATCTGCTTCTTTCCGTTTTTCTTCCCTATGGCATTGACAATGGCAAGGGTTGGTGAAGACACCGCATCGATCCACGAGCGCCGCGCACCAATCGTAAATGCCGTGCGCTCTTTTACAATTGGGCCTGTAAGAAATACGTTTGCGCAAAGCAGTCCGATAGAAAATCTGCCGTGGAATTGCTCAAAGTCAGAGCGTTTCATCAGGATGTCGGTTATCGATGAAATCCTTCCTCCGTATCTCGACGGAAACGACGACTTGTAGAAATCCACACGACCCACCGTGGGCACATTGAACGATGAGAATATGCCGCCGAGGTGACTGACGTGATAAAGAGGCAGTCCCTGATAGAGGAAAAGGTTCTGGTCGTTGTCGCCGCCCCTTACATAAAGTCCAGTGAAACCTTCCACTCCCTGCGACACGCCTGGAAGTGTCTGCAACACCTTCACCACATCCGGCTCGCCGAACAGAACTGGCAGATTGGTGATCTTCGTGTTACTAAGGCTTATCTGCCCCATTTCAGGGGCTTTAAGGTTTCGATCCGCACCAAATCCGAGCACTTCCACCTCCTTCAGTGCATTAACCCTGACAATAGTGTCGGAACGGGTAGTCTTGCCGTACCCATAGACAGTAATGGCAGGGAAGAGAAGCAACCCCACCATTATGGTAATTATTCTGGAGGTCATTTGGTGTACAGTTTGAGAATCAGACCTTGGTTCTCATGTCGTAACAGAGGATGGCCTGTAAATTCGCCGACAAATCGGTATTCCACACCAGCGATAGTTGTAGTTCCTGAAAATCCTGAGAGATCGGTCTGTGTTACAAACGAAGATTTCTTTTTCGCTTGTGGAAATCCTACCAGTGTAATTGTGGTCTCATATGTCGGGTTAATGGATTCATTTCCATTTTCGTCCACTTTATAATTAGAATTTATCAGTACTGAATGCAAAGCAACAGAAGAAACAGAGGTCAAATCCTTTCCATCAAGAGTAATTGTGAGTTGTTCGCCTGAATAGTCACCATCCCGGTGACTGGAAGCAACTGCTGGTTCATCTACTTCTTTTCCACAAGCAGCCAACAACAATGCAACGAGCAATGAATAAATAAGTTTGTTCATAATTTTTTATTTTTAAAAACTTTTGCAAAGAAACGAATTACGCTTCAAAAGGCTGCATTGTTTGGCTGCTTTTTATAGATATTTTAACCGATTTTGCATATATCTACCATTGATTAAAATTTAACAACATAAATTAAGGAGCGCAGGAAAGTGCCCCGTAGAGGGCGCTACCAACGCTATAAAATGAAAAATCGCCTCCGTTGCGGAAATGCAAGGGAGGCGGTTAGTATAGGATGGAATTTATTCCGTTATTTTTTCAGCAGTTGCTTGGCAGGGACATGCACAATATTCCCTTGCGAATCAACCACCACTACACTCTGGTCATGC
>CAVAPE010000078.1:0-8086 GCA_963590405.1 Eubacterium sp. CAG:180
CACGATAGCGATTTGGGTCTTTGCCGCATCGCTTATATAATTCTCTCGTGGCAGCAATGGCAGGACGCTTATTTATCCAAGGAAGTTCATAACTGTCACGGATTTTAGTTTCCATTTGCTCTATTTCCTGCCAAAGTTGTTCACTCGTTTCTGAATTAGAAACACGTGCTCTAATCATCGCTATTCGGACTGCTGGACAGGCTTTTCTTATCTCTTCTTCGATTATTATCTTCATAGTCTTCATTCATTTCTGATGCCACGATGACACCCATATCACAAAATTAGCAATATTCTATTTCTTAATCGTCAATTAGTTCGTAATTTTGCAAAAAGAAAGGCTAAAAAGTATAGTCACAAATCAACTAATAATATGAGAATAGGAATCATCGTTGCGATGGGAAAAGAATTGAATCTTCTTCTCCATCTTATTGAAAATAAGTCAGAAAAATCTATTGACAACTATACAATATATTCAGGCAACATCGCCAAGCACGAAGTGTTTGCTATGCAGTGTGGCATAGGCAAAGTCAACGCCGCTATTGGAACACATGTATTGATAAACAATTTCAATCCAGATTTGGTAATCAACACTGGTGTGGCTGGCGGTGCCGACAAGACGGTGTCGCAGATGGACATTGTCATTTGCGAGCGCATTGCCCATCATGACATTTGGTGCGGTCCAGGCACAATTTATGGCGAAGCGGCAGGTTGCCCTTTGTATTTCCAATCAGATGCGAATATCATAGCCAAAATCAGACAATCAAAGATTGACGGAGACTTGAAATTCGGTCTCATCTGCTCTGGCGATAAATTCATCTCCAAAGTAGAAGAAATCGAAGCAATCAAGGGCAATTTTCCTGAAGCGATTGCTGTTGATATGGAATCTGCATCAATCGCCCAAGTGTGCCACCTCAAGAACGTGCCAGTATTCATTCTTAGAGTAATCAGCGATACTCCGGGACAAGACAACGACAACGCGAAACAATACGATGATTTTTGGGGAACTGCCCCAGAACACACGTTCAAGATATTGTCTGACGTTCTTCAACTTTTATAATTACAACAATGGAAAAGATACCGAGTTTCACAATCAACCACTTGTTACTCAAAAGAGGAATATATGTTTCCCGAAAGGATACAACTTTACACGGCGACGTGTTGACTACATTCGACGTAAGAATGAAAGAGCCCAACAACGAACCAGCTGTAAGCCAGTCGGCTTTGCACACAATAGAGCATTTGGCAGCCACATTCCTTCGCAATCACAACGAATGGAAAGACAGAATCGTTTATTGGGGACCTATGGGATGCTGCACCGGAAATTATTTGATTGTCAAAGGTGATTTGACATCAGCCGACATACTTCCTTTGCTAATCGAAACGTTTGAATTTATTCGTGATTTTGAGGGCGATATTCCCGGAGCAACCCCACGTGATTGCGGCAACTATCTTCTCAACAATCTGCCCATGGCTAAATGGGAGGCAAAGAAATATCTAGACGAGGTTTTGTATGTCGCCACTGAGGCTAATTTGAATTACCCAAGTTAATCAATCGCCTCGGGAACGACAAATTGCCATTTCCCATTCACATACTTGCATTCCAACACATCCATAGAGCAAAGGAATACAACGATGTCAGTTGCTGAAGCATTCGACAAATGGCAATTAACTTCAATCTCCTGCAAAGTTGCCATACCCTTTTGTGAGATAAACTGCAACACCATTGCTTCTTTTTGCGAGTATTCAAAGAGTACTCCCTTGGTCTTTTTTGATTTCCAGATCTCCACGAGTGTTGGCGGTGCTATAATATTCTCGTCGGCAACACGGTAATATGCCCTCCATTGACGATTGTCATCCTGCGCCATTATTGGCCGTTTATTTGTGGCAGGCACCTCTACAAATAGGACATACTTTCCCTCTACACAATACAGAGTCTGCTCAACCTTGTATGCCGGACGGCAATACATTTCAGCGGCTTGCTCTATCATATAGAATTCCTCCTCGTTCCTGATCCCGGCAATTTTACCATTATCCTTAACCCCGACCAAGAGCCTACCTCCAGAATTGTTGGCGAATGCAGAAATACTTCTCGCTATCTTGCGGGAATCGGATATGGAGAACTTGAAATCCTGATTTTCATGTTCTCCCTGCTCTATCAATTCCAATATGTATTCCTTATCGTGAATTGCCTTGAAATTTTTAATCTCCATTGTCCGATCGTCTGCTTAAATAGAGTTGATATGAATTTACGATGTTATGCCAGACACTATAGAATCCGCCAGCTATCGAGGTTATAGGAGTAAAGAATGTAAATCCCATCCAGATGGCAAAAACCGTATTTTTCTGTCCCAGGGCCTGTCCCGCCGTAATACTGTCGCCATAATATGCACCGATACGTTTGCCTATATAGAATTGTACCCCACAGCAAACCAACGAGACAAGAGCAATAGCGCATTGGTAAAGAATCGGCAAATTGGTGTGCACTATAGTCCTCGTGGTTACAGCAATAGCCAATGCCAAAGCGACTGTCCAAATATAAAACGACAAATTAAAGCAATTCAACAACCGCTGATGCAATTTCGGCAACAATCTTCTTACCAGAATTGCGCACAACAACGGCATTAACAAGAGTGGAAAAACCTTACTAATAATTAGAGAAGAAGAAACGAAGAATGTCTGCTCCGCACTCGGGTGCACCATAGGCACAAATATCGGCACAACTATTGCCGTAAATAGATTAATCAAAATTATATATGTGGTCACATCCGTTGCGCTGCCTCCCAGTTTCTTTACGATTACGGCAGATGCCGTTGCCGTAGGACAAATAAGACAAATCATAGCTGACTCTATCAAGACCCGGACATAGGCATCATAAGGCATCAGCATTGCAATTACCGCCAAACTGGAAAAGAGGAATACTTGTATCAGCAATAGCCAAGCATGCCACTTTCGAGGTCGCATATCTGTTATTTTCACCTTGCAAAATGACAGAAATAACATAGAGAATATCAGCACAGGTTGAACCACACCAATCAGATTTAATAGTCCATCTCTATGGTGTTCCAATATTGGCACATTTGCTGCAATAAAATACATTGCCACCCCCGCAAGCATCGAGAGTGGCAATATCCAATTCTTAATAAAAACCGCTATCTTCATCGATGTCCAATACATTTTCAATGCAAAGGTACATCTTTTTCAGCGAATAGTCCTACTTGTCAAGCAGAGGCTTCAACACCGGGATTAGTTTGTCGGCATAACGACGGAAACCAATATCCGTGAAATGAATGCCGTCGACGGTTCCTTCATTGTCGTAACCTGCCAACCCGTCACACGTAACATAATAGATGTCTTTATAGCCATCGGCAACGAGCTTGTCATAATTCTTCTTGAAATTGGCATTCTTCTTCGGCAAATATTCTTTAAAGAATTTATCATATTTTGCGTAAGAATACATCGGACCTTCGACCATGACAATAGGCACCTTCGGGCGCAAGACACGCAATGTGCGAACGAAATCATAGGTCAATGTGTCGCACATCATCTCCGTACAGTTAGGCACTGGATCAAGCACATAAATATCAGCATCCTTAATCTTTGCCATTGCGCGTGCCATACATTGGTCCATCTTGCCTTCACCACTGAAGCCGAGGTTCACGACTTCGCAGTTCAAGTCTCGCTGTATCATATTAGTCGCCACCATTCCAGTTCTTGTGGAGCAGCCGCCCTGCAGTATACTTGTGCCATACATCACAATTTTCTTGGACTTTCTCGGGCTATCGACCTTCGGCTTGCCAATCTTGGCGAGGTTATCCACTGCTATATCCATTTTTGTCACACCGTCGTATAATGGCAAGTATATCAAATATTCATGGGTCTTGCCGTCGAGATTCTCAACGAAGATTTTCTCGCACTCCTTTTTGTCGTCTTTTGCAATCGGACGATTGGTGTTGACATATTCCCAACGACCTTCTGGTGTGAGAATATAAAGATCCGTGCCTTTAAGTCCAGTGTCAGCCATATGAAACATATGGGTGTTCCACAACATTGTGTAACGCACGCCGACTCTTGTCGAATTGGTTGAGAACCGGATACCTAATCCACTGCTACACTGTTGTCTATTCCACAAGTCAGGACGCACACTATCTTTGAGATATGCAGGCAAACGAGTATATGGTGTTTCCGTATCATCGAATCCCTTGTTTATCATTCTGAAATTCAATGCATCCACATATTTCAATGGTGCTTTTTCCTTTTCTTCAGCATTTATGCAAAATGGCTGCAGAGCAGCAATCACAATCAATGCAAATTTGAGCAATCGTTTTTTCATTTTTATCTGATTTTTAAGTTAGGATTTGTTCTTTCTATAAATAGCCAATGCAATCACCACCGATATCGGATTTTCTTTCGAATCTGACACGCCCTTAAATTCTCCATTTATATACCGAGTGATTATCCGTTCATAATCTGAGCGGTTTATAAATTCAGAATATTTCTCCGTTGGGATACGCCCCAACTGGATTCCTTTTGCTATCTGCCCGGCGATTGTAGTAGGTTTGCATTTCTTGATTTTTGCAATGGACTCAATATCATACTCCTTGTCAACAAGAAAATAAGTCAAATCGTCCGAAAGGCCAGCAACCGTTGCCGTCAGACCTTTTGCCCTACGGACAGAGCCAATTATTTGCCGTCCATAATTTGCCAATTTCACGTCACTCATACCTGATATGTGCGAGAGAGCGTCAAACGACATCGGTTCTGCCGAAGCAATTTCTGAAATTGTCTTATCCGATAATATTATGTGAGTTGCAATATTGATTTTTTGAGATTCGGCAAATCTGAATTTCTTCAGTTCTTCTGTAATTTTCTCTTCAGTTGTTCTTGGAATGACTATGCTTCTAACAGGTTGTCGTCTTTCTGTTGATTTCTTTTGCCAATATTCAGTAGAGACTTTTGCCAATTGAACATTGCACTTTCCTTTAAGCACATCCCAACCATATTGCGTAATTGTCAAATTGTTGTTGTTCGAATAATCAATTTCAAACAAACCCAATTGATGCATCTGGAGGATATAGCCAGACCACAGTCGATAGGGCAACTGCGCCCCGACTCCGAATGTTTTCAGTTTATGATAATCATTTGCCACAATATTCGGTCGGCTAATGCCCCGTAGCACATCTATTACAACCGACTGCGGCTCAGATTCTTTCATTCGGACTATTGCACTCAATGCCATCTGCGCCAATGTCGTGCCGTCAATCATCTCTCTGGGATTTCGGCAGACATCGCAATTATTGCAATTATGGTCAAACCGCTCATTAAAATAACTCAAGAGAATCCTGCGTCTGCATATATTTGCCTCGGCATATTCCTGCATTCTCTGAAGTTTCTCCCTATTGATTCCGACAAGCCCAGATTCTTCCACGAAATGCGACAACGTTGCAACATCTCCATAGGAATAAAACATCAAAGTGTCAGACGGCATACCATCGCGCCCTGCCCTGCCTATCTCCTGATAATAGCATTCCAAATTCTTGGGCATATTATAATGGATTACCCATCGGATATTGCTCTTGTCAATACCCATACCGAAAGCGATGGTTGCACAAATGATTTGTGTTTCGTCGTTCAAGAAACGCTGTTGCACAGCCTGCCGCACATCCGTGCGTAGTCCAGCATGATAGCATTCCGCTTTGTATCCCTCCTTTTGCAATAACGCTGTTACCGTCTCTGTTGTTGACCGACTTAAGCAATAAATTATTCCGCTCTGGTGCTGATGCTCGTCAAGAAAATCGAAGATTGCATCTTCCTTTTGAGCTCGCGTAGCATTCGGAACTACAGCCAATGACAAATTTGGTCGGTCGAAGGACAACAAGAACATCCTTGAATTGCCGATACCCAACTGCTTGACAATATCTTCTCTAGTCAGTTTGTCGGCAGTCGCAGTAAGTGCCATAATTGGCACACCTGGGAATTTTTCTTTCAACGCTGACAATTTCGTGTATTCAGGACGAAAATCATGCCCCCACTGAGAAATACAATGAGCTTCATCGACGGCTATCAGACTTATTTTCAGGTTTGTCGACCATTTATCAACCTCCGACAGCAGCCGTTCCGGGGAAATATATAACAGCTTTATCTTTTTGGCGAATACTTTCTCCAAAACGTCGCGATTGGTCGAATCCGTCTGCATACTATTGATTGCAGCAGCAGGAATGCCATTTGATCGCAATACGTCCACCTGGTCTTTCATCAACGCCAACAATGGGGAGATAACGATGGCACATCCATCCGATAACAATGCAGGAATCTGAAAACAAATTGACTTTCCGCCTCCTGTTGGCATCAACACAAGGCTGTCAAGACCTTGCATTGTATGCTCTATTATCTCATATTGCATAGGTCGGAAACTATCGTATCCATAAAACCGCTTCAATAACGCCAATGCCGAAAGACGGATATTTGAATCAGAACGCATTCTTTTCTCCTTCTATTGCATTGAGTATGGTACGAACCATAATCTTGATATCCAACCAGAATGTCCAGTTTTCAATATACATCATGTCGTACTCCACCCGTTTTTCCATTTGCCAAAGTTCTTCCGTCTGACCTCTATAGCCGCTAACTTGCGCTAAACCAGTAATTCCCGGTTTTATCAGGTGCCTGACCATGTAACGGTTTATGAGCTTTCTGTATTCCTCCGTCTGCTTAATCATGTGTGGTCTTGGACCAACGACCGACATATTGCCATAAAGCACATTCAGGAATTGAGGTAATTCATCAAGACTTGTCTTCCTAAGAAAATCTCCCACCTTAGTTTTTCTGGGATCATCCTTTGTCGCCTGTTTCGTATCAGCGTCGCTATTGACCTTCATCGTGCGGAATTTCAAGCAAACAAATTCACGTCCTCTATATCCTGTCCTTTTCTGCTTGAAAAGTATCGGACCTTTTGACGACACTTTGATAGCGATTATTATTGGAATCAATATTGTCGCCGAAACCAATATTATTGCTATCAGCGACACAACTATATCAAACAGTCGTTTTATGCATCTGTTGTGCAAATGCTGCAGAGGATTTTCCCTATAATTCAATAGCGGAATATTACCAAACGATGTAAGGCCAAAAGATGTGGTCATAAAACCGCTAATCATAGGAACATAGAAAAACGCCACGTCTGAATTGTCTGCTAATTTTATCAAAGCTCCAACTTCTGCCTCTTCCGACGGCAATGCACAATACATCTCATCTACATCTTGATGTTGCATGAATTGGGGAATATCAGCCAAGCGTCCTGTAATCTTAACATCCGAATGGGCGGCATTGTCAAAAATGCCTACCACACGATAGCCATAGCCTAAGTCGGACTGTATTTCATCATACAAGCGTTTTGACGTACCATTCCATCCGACTATGATAATTTGGCGATAATTCAAGCCTCGCCTTCTGAAGAATTTCACGATTTTTCGCGAAGCTATCCACCAAATTGCCAATAGCCCATAAAACAAAATGAAGAATTTGGCATAAATGCTTACAGGAATTTCGTCATAGCCCGAAATTGTGACAAATGCCGTAAACAATAGGAAATTGATAATGAATACCTGAAACAAGATAATCATCACCCTATCGGCATATAGGATTCGTTTATTGTGGATGTCAGAAAAAAGCAATATGGCTGGTGCATAGGATATATTAGCGAATACCCAAACCACTTTTTCGCCAAATTGCCCTACATTTTCTGAATTATATAAGACAAATAAATAGGCAACGCTCAACAAAATAAAGTCGAACATTGTGGTAAGCACACTCACAAGAAATCCATATCTGCCCTTTGTGCCTATTTTCAACATAAGTAGTCAATTAAAGGTCTATGCCAAAATCTATTGGCATAGACCGCTTTCTGTCAAATTATAATTTACTGTCAATGAGTTCTATTTTTTCAGCCAAGCTGTCGAGCTCTTCCCTAGACTTTGCTATGCGTTTTTCCATCTCTTTCAAGACATTTCCTCCAGCCTTCGATGTCACATTGAAAAATCCAAGGTTGTTTTCGTATGTCTTGATTTCCTGCTGGAGAATCTCAGCTTGG
>CAVAPE010000078.1:8096-9960 GCA_963590405.1 Eubacterium sp. CAG:180
CTGTTCGTATTGCCGCAACAAGCGCTCGCGCTCTTTATATAATTTGTTTTTGTCATTCGACATTTCAGACACATTCGATGCGAAATTATTCATTCGTGCCTTTCTGCCGTTCAAGTCAAACTTGTCGTATGCTGCATTCAAAGCCGCCTTATACTCTTCGTAAAGCTTGTCCTTCTCTTTATAAGGCACATGCCCAATAGCCTGAAATTCAGCAGAGAGATCTTTCAGCAGTTTGCGTGCTTCGTCTTTCGACAAAGACTCGTCCATCGACTTCAATTTTTCAATAACAGCCTTCTTGCTTTCCAAGTTTGCGTGCTCTTCTTTCTTTTGGCTGCTTGTCGATTTACTCTTGTTTTCAAAGAAAGCGTCACAAGCCGCTATAAACTTTTTCCAAACAGCATCACCTGCTTTCTTTGGCACTGGACCGATTGTCTTCCATTTTTTCTGCAATTCAATCAAAATGTCAGATGTCTTTTTCCAGTCAGTGCTGTCCTTCAATTGTTCTGCCTGTTCACACAATGCCTGTTTCTTCTCCAAATTCTCAGCCAAAGCCTCCTTCATCGATTTAAAGAACTCGGCTTTCTTTGCGAAGAATTCATCACATGAGCGGCGGAAACGAGCGAACAATTCATTGTTGACTTTCTTTGACGCATATCCTAAAGTCTTCCATTTGTCTTGTAATGCAATGATGGCTTTAGTCGCATCATCCCATTTTTGATATGTAGTCAACGATTGCAAATCAATGGCTTCTGCCTCTTCGCATATACCTGTTTTTGCTATTTCGTTTTCCTTTTCCTTTTCTTTTCTATCCTCAAAGGAAGCTTGATGTTTTTTGTTTACTACAGTCGATGCTTCTTTAAACCGATTCCACAACTCTTCACGCAATTCCTTCACAACTGGACCAATTTCACGCCATTTGTTGTGTAGCGACTGAAGTTTGTTGAATGCCGCTATGACATCTTTCTCCGACGACAAGCTCTCTGCTTCTTCACAAAGAGCCTGCTTTGCCTCAAGATTTTTCTTGAAGTCGTAATCGCGTAATTCCTTGTTTATTTTCCACAGGTCATAGAAATTTTCAGCTACAGTCTGGTACTCTTTCCAAATTCCACGGTCTTCTGCTGGTGGTACAGCACCGACAGCCTTAAAATCCTGCTGCAACTGCTGGAAACGCTGATATTGTTTGTTTATATTGTCGGGGTCTTCCGCAATTGCTTTCAACTCGACAATTATGGATTGCTTCTTTTCCAAATTACTTTGCAGCTCAGCCTCAAAAGCGGCTTGCTGCGCACCTCGAAGTTCTTTATATTTTGCAAGTAAAGCCTTTAACTCTTCTTCCTCTGCATTTGGCATTGGAGCAAAAGCAGCCTCTTCATTACCCTTTTCCAAGAATGCTTTCTTTTCCTCTTCCAGCTCCACTTTACGAATAGCATAAAATGCATGTTTAATGCCTGCTACCTCGTCCCGAATATCCTCTTGTGGTTGCTCCAGCAATGCAGCCAACGAAGCCACAAGTTCTTCTTTCGATTTAGGCGCGGTTTTGTTTTCTGATGTTGCACTTTGTTCAACTTCATTCAACTTTTCAGCATCATTTGCCGATTCCAAGGTTATCTCTTTATTATTCTGCTCTTCACAAAGAGATTTTTCACACGATTCCATAAAGATTGATTTAAGTTACCCCACAACAAGTGCAGGTCAATTCATATTTTCCCCAAATTTAGTCTAAATTTTAAGTATCGCCAAAAAATATACGAAAAAAGAGAATTTGGATTAACGGATTGCCACAACTTTCGACTGCATATTGCCAGAGTCAGATGTAGCAGAAACAACATACAATCCCTTACTGAGGTTGCTGATGTCGACCGTT
>CAVAPE010000079.1:0-9889 GCA_963590405.1 Eubacterium sp. CAG:180
GTGCAGATTGCACAGCAGGCAGGCAACCAGGCAATCGAGCCAGAGCACTTGCTGAAGGCTTTGATTGACAAAGGCGAGTCGGTTGTGAAATTCGTGTTCCAAAAACTTGGAATCAACCAGCAATTAATCACGATGCAACTCGACAAGTCGTTGCAGTCGCTGCCGCGAGTAAGCGGCGGAGAGCCGTATCTATCGAGGGAGTCGAACGACGTGTTGCTTAAAGCCATCGACTGCGCCAAGAAACTTGGCGACGAGTATGTTGCCATTGAGGCTATCCTTATGGCACTGCTCAAAGTCAAGAGCAAGGTATCGACAATACTCAAGGATGCCGGCATGACCGAGCAGGAACTTGAGGCAGCAATCAAGGAGTTGCGTAAAGGAGCGAAAGCCACCAACCAGAGTGCCGAGGACTCCTACAATGCTTTGAGTAAATATGCAATCAACCTCAACGAGCGTGCCCGCAGCGGCAAACTCGACCCTGTAATCGGGCGTGACGACGAAATCCGCCGTGTGCTTCAGATTCTTAGCCGACGCACGAAAAACAACCCTATCCTTGTGGGCGAACCGGGTACAGGTAAAACGGCGATAGCCGAGGGGCTTGCGCAGCGTATTGTGCGCGGCGACGTGCCTGAAAACCTGAAGACCAAGCAACTGTATTCACTCGATATGGGTGCACTCGTTGCCGGCGCAAAATACAAAGGCGAATTTGAAGAGCGACTGAAAGCCATCGTCAACGAGGTTACGCAGAGCAATGGCGAGATAATCCTCTTCATCGATGAAATCCACACCCTCGTGGGTGCAGGCAAGGGCGAAGGCGCAATGGATGCCGCCAACATTCTGAAACCTGCACTGGCGCGTGGCGACCTGCGCAGCATCGGCGCAACGACTCTCGACGAATACCAGAAATATTTCGAGAAAGACAAAGCGCTTGAACGCCGTTTCCAAGTTGTGATGGTCAACGAGCCTGACGAGTTGAGCAGCATTGCCATACTGCGTGGTCTGAAAGAGCGCTACGAGAACCACCACAAAGTGCGTATTCTCGACGAGGCAATCATCGCCGCCGTGCAACTGTCGGAACGCTACATCACCGACCGTTTCCTCCCCGACAAGGCCATCGACCTTATCGACGAGGCAGCATCGAAACTGAGGATAGAAATCGACTCTGTGCCTCAGGCGCTGGACGAGATTATCCGCAAGATTTCGCAACTCGAAATTGAGCGCGAGGCCATCAAGCGCGAGGAAGGCGAGTCGGACAAGGTGAAAAGCATCGAGAAAGAATTGTCGGATCTCCGCGAGGAGCAAAAATCCTATATGGCAAAATGGAAAGCCGAAAAGGATTTGATTAACCGCATACAGCAGAACAAAATCGACATCGAGCAACTCAAGTTTGAAGCCGACAAGGCCGAGCGCGACGGCGACTATGCCAAAGTAGCCGAAATACGCTACTCGCGCATCAAAGGCAAGGAGGACGAAAACAAGAAGTTGCAGGAACAACTCCACGAGATGCAAGGCGACCGCTCGCTCATCAAGGAGGAAGTCGATGCCGAGGACATCGCCGACATCGTGTCGCGCTGGACGGGCATCCCTGTTGCCAAGATGGTGACGAGCGAAAAGGAGAAACTTCTTCACCTCGAAGAGGAACTCCACAACCGCGTAATCGGTCAGGACGAAGCAATCTCCGCCATCGCCGATGCCGTGCGCCGCTCGCGTGCAGGGCTCAACGACCCTAACCGCCCTATCGGCTCGTTCATCTTCCTCGGCACTACTGGTGTGGGCAAGACGGAACTGGCGAAGGCGTTGGCCGACTACCTCTTCAACGATGAGAATCTGATGACGCGTATCGACATGAGCGAATATCAGGAGAAATACTCTGTGTCGCGGCTCATCGGTCCTCCTCCCGGCTACGTGGGCTACGAGGAAGGCGGACAACTCACGGAGGCTGTAAGGCGTAAACCGTACTCAGTGGTGCTCTTCGACGAAATCGAGAAGGCGCATCCGGATGTGTTCAACATCCTGCTTCAGGTGCTTGACGACGGACGACTTACGGACAACAAAGGCCGTACGGTCAACTTCAAGAACACCATTATTATAATGACGTCAAACATGGGTTCACAACTCATCCGCGAAAACTTCGCAAAGATGACAGATGCCAACAAGGCAGAAACCATCGACAAAACGAAGAACCAAGTGCTTGAGATGCTGAAATCCTCCATCCGACCGGAGTTCTTGAACCGTATCGACGAGATAATAATGTTCACTCCGTTGTCGAAGAAGGAAATCAAGGAGATTGTAGGTCTGCAGGTGAACAATGCAAAACGGATGCTTGCCAAGAACGACATCACGCTCAACATCACCGACAAGGCACTCGACCTTCTCGCCGACGAGGGCTACGACCCTG
Source organism: Eubacterium sp. CAG:180 (assembly GCA_963590405.1). Lineage (GTDB taxonomy): Bacteria > Bacteroidota > Bacteroidia > Bacteroidales > Muribaculaceae > Limisoma. The sequence goes on from CAVAPE010000079.1 coordinate 2,399, forward strand.
AATTTGGTGCGCGTCCTGTGAAACGTGTAATCCAGAGGGAGATACTCAACCGCTTGTCGAAGGACATCCTTGCGGGCAACGTGTCGAAAGACAAGTCAATCCTCATCGACTCCGACGGCCAGCAATTCATCTTCCGCAATGAATAAGTTTCCATAAAACAACTAAAAAGGCTGCTCATTTTGCGATGGGCAGCCTTTTTTGCGTCGTTTTCATGGGTTAGATTAAGAATACCGATTTCGCACTTACAATTTATGCACACCGAGCGCCGAAGTGTGTAGGTTTTAAAGGAAACATCTCCGTAACGTGTCAAAATATCACAAAAAGGAGTATCTTCGTAAAAAAATATTTGCCGATTTAATTTCTTTGCCATAAATTTGCAAGCGTAAAACGAAAAAGAATGATTTACAAGAATAACATTACAGTCGTGGGACTAGTGGAACTATCTTCAGTCGTCATTATTTGCCAAGCAAATGAGGATCGGTAGTCAACGCAATGTTATTTACGTTAATCAAACGAACAGCGGCCTTTCCTCATAAATTGAAGAAAGGTTTTTTATTTATATAGAAAATTATGAGCAAACCATTAAGAAGTGCACAATGCACAGAAGGACGCCGAATGGCAGGCGCAAGAGCGCTGTGGAGAGCCAATGGCATGAAAGACGAGCAAATCGGCAAACCGGTCATCGCAATTGTCAACTCGTTCACACAGTTTGTGCCGGGTCACACACACTTGCATGAAATAGGTCAGTTTGTAAAGCAGGAAATTGAGAAACTCGGATGCTTCGCAGCCGAATTCAACACCATCGCCATCGACGACGGCATCGCTATGGGTCACGACGGCATGCTCTACTCGCTTCCGTCGCGCGACCTTATTGCCGACAGCGTTGAATATATGGTAAACGCCCACAAGGCTGACGCAATGGTTTGCATTAGCAACTGCGACAAGATAACCCCAGGAATGCTGATGGCATCAATGCGCCTCAACATCCCTACAATCTTCGTCTCGGGAGGACCAATGGAAGCCGGACATCTCGGCGACCGTCCGCTCGACCTCATCGACGTGATGATTGACTCTGCCGACACCACCGTCGACGACGATACGGTAACACGCCTTGAACAGTTGGGATGCCCTACCTGCGGCTCCTGCTCGGGTATGTTTACAGCCAACTCGATGAACTGCCTCAACGAGGCCATCGGACTTGCGCTTCCGGGCAACGGCACCATCCTCGCCACGCACGCCAACCGCAAGGAACTGTTCCGCAAAGCCGCGGCACAGATTGTGAAGAACTGCTACGCATACTATAACGATGACGACGAGTCGGTACTTCCGCGCTCTATCGCCACACGCCAGGCTATGCTCAACGCAATGACGCTCGACATAGCAATGGGCGGCAGCACCAACACCGTGCTCCACCTGCTCGCCATTGCCCACGAGGCAGAAGCCGACTTCACGATGAAGGACATCGACATGCTTTCACGCAAAACTCCGGTGCTCTGCAAAGTGGCACCAAACTCAAAATACCACATCGAGGACGTGAACCGCGCTGGCGGTATCCCTTCAATTATGGGCATCCTCGCCAAGCAAGGACTTATCGACACATCGTGCAAACGTGTTGACGGCATGACCCTTGGCGAAGAGATTGACAAATACGCCCTTGAGGGCAAGGCATTTGGTGCAGAAGCCGAAGCACTGTGGAAAAGCGCGCCATGCGGCAAGCGCAATCTGCAACTCGGCAGTCAGGCATCAACCTACAAGGAACTCGATGCCGACCGTACACAAGGCTGCATCCACGATTTCGAACACGCCTACGTGAAGGACGGCGGCTTGGCAGTGCTCACAGGCAACATCGCTCAGGACGGCTGCGTGGTTAAAACCGCAGGCGTGGACGAAAGCATCTTCCACTTCTCCGGCAAGGCGAAAGTGTTCCAGTCGCAAGAAGAGGCCGTTGACGGCATCCTTGGCGGCAAGGTCGTTGCTGGCGACGTAGTGGTAATCACCTACGAAGGTCCTAAAGGCGGACCGGGCATGCAGGAGATGCTCTACCCTACTTCCTACATCAAATCACGCCACCTCGGCAAAGAGTGCGCACTGATCACCGACGGACGTTTCTCGGGTGGCACATCAGGACTTTCCATCGGACACATCTCTCCGGAAGCGGCAGCAGGAGGCAACATCGGACTTGTGCGTGACGGCGACACGATAGAAATCGACATTCCTAACCGCACTATCAACGTGGCACTCACCGACGAGCAACTCGAAGCCCGCCGCAAGGAAGAGGAAGCGAGAGGCAAAGCAGCCTTCACTCCTTCGACGCGCGACCGACAGGTGTCGAAAGCACTGAGAGCCTACGCAGCAATGGTTTCTTCAGCCGACAAGGGCGGTGTAAGAATAATCGATTAAGACAATCTGGAAACATATAGACATTTCAAATATGAGCGGTAACAAAATATCAGGAGCAGAGGCGATAATCAAATCATTCCTCAGCGAAGGAATCGACACCGTTTTCGGCTATCCCGGCGGCGCGGTCATACCAGTGTACGACGTGCTCTACCGATACCAGAAAGAGCTCCACCACATCCTTGTGCGCCACGAGCAGGCTGCCATCCATGCAGCGCAGGGCTATGCACGGGTTACGGGCAAGACCGGAGTGGCGATTGTCACTTCAGGTCCAGGCGCTACTAACATCATCACTGGCATCACCGATGCGATGATGGACAGCACGCCACTGGTCGTAATCACCGGACAGGTAGGCAACAAGGGTCTGGGCACAGATGCCTTTCAGGAAACCGACGTTATCGGCATAACCCAGCCAGTGACCAAATGGAACTGTCAGGTGCGCCGTGCAGAGGACGTGCCAGAAATGATTGCCCGCGCATTCCACATCGCATCAACAGGTCGTCCAGGTCCTGTGGTGCTCGACATCACTAAGGATGCGCAGACACAGATGATGGACTGGAGTTACAAGAAATGCAATTTCATCCGCAGTTACATCCCCTATCCCGAGGTAGACGAGGAGGCTGTGGCGGCCGCTGCCGAACTCATCAACGGTGCGAAGCGTCCGCTTTTGATTGCAGGACACGGCGTGATGATTTCGGGTGCTGAAAAAGAACTCATTGCCATCGCCGAAAAGGCAAACATTCCTGTGGCAGCCACACTGCTGGGCTTGTCAGCCGTACCGTCCGACCATCCGCTCTACAAGGGTATGGCGGGCATGCACGGCAACATCGGTCCGAATGTCAACACCAACCAGTGCGACGTGCTGATTGCCGTTGGTATGCGCTTCGACGACCGCGTAACTGGCGACACTTCTAAATATGCGCCTCAGGCGAAGATTGTGCATTTCGACATCGACCCGTCTGAATTTAACAAAAACATCAAAGCCACGGTGTCGGTGCTCGGCGATGCTAAAGCCACACTCGGCAAATTGGAGCCACTCATCAAGGCTGCCGACCACTCCGAATGGCTCGACACCTTCAAGCGTCCCGAAGCAGTGGAATTTGAGAAGGTAATCAAGCCCGAAATCGCGCCAGAATCGGGCATGATGAACATGGGCGAAGTTGCCAGCCACGTTTCGGAGGCATCAGGCAACGACGCAGTACTCGTGACCGACGTGGGTCAGAACCAGATGCTTTCTGCACGCTATTTCAAGTTCAAGCGCCCCGATAGCATCGTAACTTCGGGCGGACTTGGCACAATGGGCTTCGGACTGCCTGCCGCCATCGGCGCAAAGATTGGACGACCCGACCGTCAGGTATGCCTGTTTGTGGGCGACGGAGGCTTACAGATGACCATTCAGGAACTCGGCACCATCCTCGAATACAAAGTGCCCGTGAAGATTATTCTCCTCAATAACAACTTCCTCGGCATGGTGCGCCAATGGCAGGAACTGTTTTTCGAGAAGCATTATAGCGAAACGCCGATGGTCAACCCCGACTACGTTACGCTGTGCAAGTCGTACGGCATCAAGGCAGAGGACGTGGTCGACCGCAAGGACCTCGACGCAGCAGTGCGCAGGATGCTCGACTCCGACGAGTGCTATCTGCTCAACGTGTGCATCAAGCCTTACAATATGGTCTTCCCGATGACGCCCGCGGGCAGCAACGTAGACAACATAATGCTTAACGCTACCGAACATTACTTATAACGAGAGCCGTTTTTATGGAACAATTATATACATTTACAATATTCACCGAAAACCGTGTGGGTTTGTTGAACCAGATTTCAATCATCTTCACACGGCGCAGCGTGAACATTGAGAGTCTGTCGGTGTCGCCTTCGTCGATACCAGCCGTCCACAAGTTCATCATCACAGCAAATTGCGATGCCGACATGGCAGAGAAGATTGTGAGACAGGTGGAGAAGCGCATCGACGTGATCAAGGCATTCTACTACACCGACGACGAGTTGATCTATCAGGAAGTTGCACTCTACAAAGTGCCCACCAACAAACTCATCGAGGAGAAGGATTTGGAACAGATTATCCGCAACTACAATGCGATAATCCTCGAAATCGACAAGGATTTCACCGTAATCGAAAAGACTGGACACTCGGAAGAGACGAAAGGACTTTTCTACGAACTCAAGAAATACGGCATTCTCCAGTTTGTGAGAAGCGGTCGCGTGGCTGTGACAAAATACAACGAAGAATTGCTGTCGCTCTATCTCGCCGAGCGTGAAGAGTGCCGCAAACAGTTAGAAAATGGCGACCGACAGTAAGTTATACTCGAAATCGTGGCTCTTGACGCCCGGCGAATGCAACTGCGAAAAGGAGTTGCCGGTGTGGCTTCTCACTGAGCGCATTATTGATGTGGCAACGGCACACGCCAACTCGTGGGGTGTGGGCTACGCCCGGCTGATTGTCGACAATCAGGCGTGGGTGCTGTCGAGAGTAGCCATCGAGATGAAGCGGTGGCCGAAGGTCAACGAGACCTACACGCTTTCCACTTGGGTGGAGGGCTACAACCGCCACTTCTCGGAGCGCAACGTGGAGATTACCGATGCCGACGGCAACGTAATCGGCTATGCGCGAACCATCTGGGTGGTGATCGACTTGGCGACGCGCCAAAGTTGCGACATCTCGGCATTCGACTACATCCGCGACAACATCAACGACAAAGAGTGCCCGATGGAGAAGCAAGGTCATTTCAAGGCCGTTGACCGCACGCGTTCAAGCAGTTACACTTTCCGCTACTCCGACATCGACTTTAACCAGCACGTCAACAGCCTGCGCTACATCCGCCTGTTGCTCGACCAATGGACAGCCGATTTCCATAACAGGCAGGAAATTCAACGTTTCGAGATTTCCTACATGAAAGAGGGGCTTGACGGACAGACTGTTGAAATCGGCATCGACGACCGTGACAACGACTGCAAACTTGAAATAGTCCACGAGGGCACTTGCCTGTGCCGCTCACGGATAGTGTTCAAACAAAGAAAACAATAAACAGACAACAAAATATTTAACCACAAAATATCAGAATTATGGCAAAGATTAATTTTGGCGGTGTTGAAGAAAACGTAGTAACCCGCGAAGAGTTTCCATTGGAAAAAGCGAAAGAAGTATTGAAAAACGAGACTATTGCCGTTATCGGCTATGGCATCCAGGGTCCTGGTCAAGGTCTTAACTTGCGCGACAACGGTTTCAATGTAATCATTGGCCAACGCAAAGAGTCAAAGACTTGGGATAAAGCAGTTGCCGACGGTTGGATTCCTGGCAAGACTCTCTTTGAAATCGAAGAGGCTGCCGAGCGTGCAACAATCATCGAATACCTGTTGTCGGACGCAGCACAAATCGAGGTATGGCCTCGCTTGAAGAAGCACCTCACTGCAGGCAAAGCCCTCTACTTCTCTCACGGTTTCGCCATCACCTACAAAGAGCGCACAGGCATCGTGCCACCAGCAGATGTCGATGTAATCATGGTTGCGCCTAAGGGTTCAGGCACATCTCTTCGTCGCCTGTTTGTACAGGGCCGCGGCATCAACTCAAGTTATGCAGTGTTCCAGGATGCAACAGGTCGCGCAAAGGAGCGTTGCCTCGCATTGGGTATCGGCGTAGGTTCAGGCTACATGTTTGAAACAGACTTCAAGCGTGAAGTTTACAGCGACCTTACAGGCGAACGCGGCACATTGATGGGTGCCATCCAAGGTATCTTTGCAGCACAATACGACACTCTCCGCGCTCATGGCCACACTCCATCGGAGGCATTCAACGAGTCAATCGAAGAGTTGACCCAGTCGTTGATGCCGTTGATTGCAGAAAACGGTATGGACTGGATGTATGCAAACTGCTCTACTACAGCACAACGCGGTGCCCTCGACTGGTGGAAGAAATTCCGCGACGCTTCTCGCCCAGTGTTTGAAGACCTCTACAACGAGGTTGCTTGCGGCAACGAGGCTCAACGCTCAATCGACTCCAACAGCAAGCCAGGCTATCGTGAAGGCTTGGAGAAAGAACTCAAAGAGTTGCACGACAGCGAAATGTGGCGCACTGGCGAAGTTGTACGCAAACTCCGTCCGGAAAACATGTAACCGTCACAACGGATTGAAAATTTAACGAGCGGGGCAGTCCAAATGGACCGCCCCGCTCTATTTCCGCCTAAACGGAAAGTTTAGAATTCATATCCAACTTTCAGCCCCAGCACCATAGTATCAAATGCATTATCAGCAGATCCGCCGTAAGGTAACCCTGCTGCATATTGACAAGTTATGAATGCTGCATGACGATTTTTTAATGCTAATCGGGCACCTAATCCGAGTTCTCCGAAATAGGAAAAATATGCTCCCAATGTTGTACCACATTTGTAGTCAAAAAACGGTATCACCTTTTTATTGCTGAGAAAATTTATTCTGACGTTGGCGAAAACCGGAATTTCCAGATAACTTGTTCCATGGTCGGAATATAAATGCATACCCGTACCACCACCTACAAAGACAAAGTTATTGATTTGGTAACCAAAAGAGGCTGTTATTGGAAATAGACATGGCATATAATCAGGATTTCTGATAAGGTCGCCATCGTCATTATTAATATTAAACAAGAAACCTGTTTCAAAAAAACATTTAAAGCCGCGCAAAGTATTGCGCTGTTTATATTCACGTAATTCTTGCAGTTCCTTGATTGAAATCGAGTCGGTTTCGGCATAGACAACATTGTCTGCAGACATTGCCCCATTCGATTTAGGCTGGTAATCCGAGAGGGTAATGTCATCATCGGCAAAAGCACAAAAATAGGTAAATAGGCTTAGAAAAAAGATTAACGATTGTCTCATAATAATTGTTTTTAAAATTGTCCGCAAGATATGGAGTTTTATCTAATTTTACAAACATTTTATCGAATTTTTATTAAAAGTTCAGAAATACAGTGAGCGCCCAGATACAAGACTAGGCTGAAAGCCTAAACATATGTCGCCGCTATGCAAATTTAGTGCTATGGTCGTGTAAGGCTTTCAGCCTATTAAATGCGCAAAGCGCATTTTTACATTTCTTTCTACC
>CAVAPE010000080.1:0-9705 GCA_963590405.1 Eubacterium sp. CAG:180
CCTTTGTGGCATTGATGTGGAGATAGCGGTTCTTCAAGTCCCATTTCTCGCCAAGGAGCAAGTTGCGGAAAAAGCGCACGAGAAAGATAGGCGTGTAATCGATATTCTTCTGAACGTTGCGGTAGTTGGCACGTACAAGGGCATTACGGAAATACCACGAGTGGAGTGCAAACATACGATTGTCCACATGGAAGCCAATCGAACGCAGATACTGGATGGCGAAAACTGCCGTGGTTCGGGTGTTGCCCTCGCAAAAAGCATGTATCTGCCAAATGCCGGAGATGAATTTGGCGATGTGCTCTATTCGCTCGTCTTCTGTAAGTCGATTGTATGAAAAAGCCTTTTCCTGCTCAATATCCCAGTCGAGGGCATGGCGCAAGTCTTCCCAGTTGAGGTAGTTTACCGTGTCGCCGTCAAGTACCCATTCGCGCTTGGTGATGTCGTATGAGCGAATCTCCCCGGCGTGTTCAAACACCCCCTCGAAGATGCGGCGATGGAGCGAGATGTAGCCGTTTGTATTGAAAGCAAAGGTTTGCGACTTCAGAATGCGGGCGATGTTGGCGGAAACTTTGTCGGCCTCTTCCTCCTCGTCTTCCTTAGGCGTCCGTGCGGTCTTGCTCTGATAGTAGGAATCGATGAGGCGGCGGCTCTCTTCGAGCGTAATCTCTCCCTCAATGTTGCGTCCTGCCACTTCGAGAAGATACGCCGAAGGCTGCAAGCCGTCTACAGCCTGCAATCCAATGGCAGTTTGCCAGTTGGCTGCGTTCTCTTGCCGTGACGGTTCCCCCTGACGCAGATACTCGTCAAACGACGCTATGTAGTCTTTCTCGCTGTTCATTATTCTCTTTCTTGTTGTAAAGTTACTGTCATTTGTTTTCCTTGTTTATCAGATTGACAACGAATAACGTCCTTTCTCCTGCTGGAAGGTGATGGCGCGCGACATGAGGTTCACCACACTCTTGAGTTCATTGTAATGGTCGAGGCGTTTTTGGTTGATGGCGTAACCCTTGATGAGGTACTGCTTTAAAATCGAGGTAGCCCATTTTCTGAACGAAGTGGCATTCTTGCTGTTTACCCTATATCCGACAGAAATTACCATGTCGAGATTGTAATAGGGTATTTCGCGGACAATACTTCTTTTACCTTCCAATCGAACTTGTGCATTTTTTGCACAGGTTGATTTTTTATCCAATTCTTGTGTTGCGTAGATGTTCTTGATGTGACGAACAACAGATGTTCTGTCAACACCAAACAACTCCGCCATTTGGCTTTGAGTAAGCCAGACGGTGTCGTTTTCCAGTTTCACGTTCAGTTCGATGTTGCCATCTGGCGAACGGTATATTTCTATTTGGTTCTCTTGCATAAGTGTTTACATTGTTAATCAATACTTGAAACTGCTGCCACCGAGGAATTCGCGGAGGAGGCTCGTGGCAGGCACTTTCTGGCTCGGGATGGCCTTGAAGTAACTCAGGAAGCGGAGCAGACGGTAGGCTTCGGCATACTCTGGCTCGCTGTGCGGCACTTGCTTCAGTATTGTTTCAGCCGTTTCTTTCATCACACCCAACTCGAAGAGCAGCGACGAGTTGAACATTGCATCGGCATTCTCCTGATAGGGGAAAATCCACTTGTCTTCGCCGCGGCGCACGCTCGGCCAGCGGCGTATGGTGTCGAGTGCCGACGACCCACGGTAGCGGAAGTCGCGCACGATGCGCCGCAGCAAGCGGTTGTCGGTTGTCGACACCCAGTTGTGGTTGTCGATGTTGATGGTGGTGAGCGCCGACACGTAGACCTTGAACTTCATATCGTCGGCAATGCTTGCCGTGAGTTCTGGGTTCAGCCCGTGGATGCCCTCCATCAGCAGGATGGAGTTGTCGTCGAGTTGCAGCGTGTTGCCCTTGTAGGTGCGCTTGCCAGTGGTGAAATCGTAGGTAGGCAGTGCCACCTCCTTGCCGGCAATGAGGTCGTTGAGGTCCTTGTTGAACTGCTCAATGTCGAGGGCGTAGAGCGACTCATAGTCGTAGTCGCCGCTCTCGTCGCGCGGAGTGTGTTCGCGGTCCACGAAATAGTTGTCGAGCGAAATCATCTGCGGGCGTATCTGGTTGCATAGCAACTGGATGGACAGGCGCTTGGTGGTAGTGGTCTTGCCCGACGACGACGGGCCTGCCAACAACACCACGCGCGCTCCGCCGTTGCGGAACCGCTCCGTTATCTCGTCGGCGATGCGACCTATTTTCTTGTCGTGCAGGGTCTCCGCCACAGCGATGAGCATCCCGATGTCAGTGCGGTTTGCCACCGCCTTGTTGAGCGCGCCCACGTTGCTCACGCCGATGGTCTTGTTCAGGCGGATATAGTCGGTAAACGCATTGAAAAGTTTAGGCTGCGGCAACATCTTGACAGCCTTCGTAGGGTCGCCTGTAAAGTCGGGCGGAAGCAGCAGCATTCCAGCCTCGTAGGGCACGAGGTCGAACGCCTTGATGTAGGCCGTCGATGGCAGTAGGTCGCCATAGAAACTGTCCACAAAGTCGTCAAGGCTGTAGTAGGTGGTGTAGAGGTCCACGGTGCTTTCGAGCACACGCACCTTGTCGTCCATGCCAGCCTTGCGGAAGAGTTCGATCACATCGGTGGTGAGTTTTGTGAACCGGCGGAAAATGATGTCAGCATCGATTATTTCCTGCATACGCTTCTTCAGGCGCGCCACCATGTCGGCATCGAGATTAACGCCGTCGACCACACCGTAGAAGCCCTTCGAGATGGCGTGCTCCAGATTCAAACTTCTGCGCGGCACGATGTCGTGGACAGCCTTGGCAAGCACCATGCAGAGCGAGCGCACATACATGCGCTGAGCCGACGGGTTACGCTCGTCGAGGAAATGCACCACCTTCGGGCGGAAAATTGGGAATCCCAGTCCTTCGGTCTTGTGGTTCACGTGGGCGCAAATTGGCTTGATGTCGATTTCGTCCTTTATGCGTTCATACACCTCAATCAGCGTTTCGCCGCCGATGATGTCCATATATTTACCTGTATTCTCGCAGAATATCTGTATCTTGTCGTTCATAATCGTTGTGCTTTAAATGATATGGTAAAGATACGATTATCGCCCGGTAAAGAAAATAAAATAGTGTGAAAAAAAGCGGAGACCGCGCGTATCGACTACGGGCAGTCTCCTAAAATGAAGTAAACGTCAATGTAAATTATATTAATCTTATGCGTAACTGTGCATACCTGAAAGAATGAAATTCACACCGAAGTAGGTGAAAAGCACGCTGAAGAATGCGATTACCATATAGATGTGGAATCGCATCGGCTTGCGCAACCACGGCAACGACTCGCTGTGGAAGGCAATGGCGTAGATCAGCATCGTAATCAGTGCCCACACCTCTTTCGGGTCCCATCCCCAGTAGCGTCCCCACGACACATTCGCCCAGACTGCGCCGAGAAATATGCCTATGGTGAGGAGGAATGTGGCGGGATAGAGAAGCATTTCACTCTGTTCTTTGAGGCCAGCGATGATTTCATCGCTTTGGCGGTTGTGCAGACGCACCACAATCGCCGCCAGTCCGTTGAGCGCCATAAAGGCGAGCATCACGTAGGCGAGCATTATCACTGCCACATGGATGCTGAGTAGCGGCGAATGCAGCACTGGCATCAACTGCGACACGCGCGGGTTGGAGATGCCCATCGTTGCCACCATCGTGGTGAGTCCGCAGAGCAGTGTGCCCATAGGCAACGCCATTGGCAGTCGGCGCTGGGCAAGCAGCGATAGCGGCGCCACGCACCAGGCCATAAACAGCATCGTCTCGTAGCCGTTCGACATTGGCACGTGCTGGCTCACAATCCACAGCAGGATGATGATAGCGGACAGATATGCCCATCCCAATGCCATCAGCGTCCAAAGCCCTATTTTTAGCCACCGCTGCGGCTTGCGGCGTTTCGCCGATGCCATGCAGAAGCAGAAGAAAGCCACCAACCCCACGCACATCATCGTTATGGCAAATGGACGCGCGTTGGAAAGGCGGTTGTAGGCTTTTTCGGCTTTGAAGCGAGCATCGGTAGGCAAGGTCGAGCCGCCGTTCTGCTGCTGATACTTCTTCACCTTCTGGTAGAACACACTGAGGTCGTCCCAGCGGTGAGTTTGCACCAGTTCGTTGGCGTAACTCATACTCATCTTGATAAACATCCACTCTGGGGTGTTGGTCTCCACGGGAATTTTGTGGTCGCCCTGCGAGTACCAGCCAATCACGCCCTGCGGATTCTTCACAGGGAAGATTTTCAGGCTCGTGCCAGAAGTCAACTGGTTGATGAGGTCGAACTTCTCGGCGGCTTCGCGCAGTCCCATCGGGTCGGCAAACTTGTCGATGTCGCGCAACGGCTGCTCCAGTTTGTAGACGTTCTCCACGGTGAAGAAGTCGCGCACCGAGGCATATTTGCCCTCGATGCCAAGCAACTGGCGCACGCTCGCGCTCTTGATTTTAATCATCGGCTCGCGACTCCAGTCGGTGGGGTAGTAGAGCCATCCTGCGAGCACCTGTTCCGACGAAAGACCGTCGTAGGTAGCCGCGCCACACAACTTTTCTGTAAACTCTTTAGCCATTGTCTGCATCGGGCAGATGCGGTCGCCGTAGAGCACGTAGAGGTCGCCCATCTCGGCGGCAAGGTCCTCGGGCAGCGACGGAAGGTCGGAGGCAGAGGCTTGCTGGCACGATGCGCCAAGCATGGCGGCAACGATGAGTGCACCCTGTTTGCTTGCCAACTTTTTGAGCAGCAAGCGGAAACGTGTGCCTTTGGCCGTCATAAACCCGATGATCGACAGAAGCAGAAGTGCGTAGCCAGAGTATGTCACGCCGATGCCCGCAGTGTCGTGGGCAATCGAGAAGACCGAGCCTCCGCCGTCGGCATCGTAGCCCGACTGGTAGAAGCGGTAGCCACGCACCGAGAGCACGTTGTTCATTGACACCACGCCCTGCACGTCGCCCACCTGCAGATGGCTGATAAAGTCCATCGGCGCGTCGGTGCCAGCGTAGTTCACCACCTCAAACTTCTCAAGACGCACGCTGAATGGCATCTTTGCCGTCGTGCCGTCCTCAAGCGTGAACGTGTCAGCCTTTTCGCCCTCGCGCAGACGCAACTGCCCGTGCTGGCTTGTGAGCCACGACACTGCTGCGCCGAGGAGTATCAGCAGCAGCGATGCGTGAATCATGAAAGCCGGCAGGCGGCGGTAGAGCCGTCGGCGCAGGATATAGACGAGCGAAGCCACGGCGAGCACCGTCCACAGAGCCACAAACCATGGGCTCGTGTAGGCAGCCGCTGCCGAGGCATCAGCCTTTTCCATTATAGTGACTATGGCGAGCACCACAATGATGCCCGCCAATAGTGCAAATATTGACTTTTTAAGTATGTTCATCCGTTAGATTGCGTTGATAAATTCAACCACGGCTTCGCGGTCTTCTTTGCTCAACTTGCGGAATTTCTCCACTGTCCAGCGAGCGTCGCTGCCTGGGCAGCCGTGCCACATGATAGCCTCGATGACGTTGCGGGCGCGGCAGTCGTGCAAGCGATCCTGATGTCCGGCGCACACGAGCGACAGTCCACGACCCCAGAGCGGAGTGGTGCGGCACCAGCCTGTACGGATGTCGTTCTTCATCATCAATCGGTGCTGAACCATGTCGGTGTAAGGCCAGATTTTCTGGTGCGGATATTTAGGTAGACGAGCATCGCCAGTCTTGAAGAAACCGTTAGGGTCGGTAAACTCGTCGTCGCCGGTTGTCCACGACGGACGGTGGCACGAGGTGCAACCCATCTCGGTGAAGAGTTTCTTGCCGCGTTGCACAGTCTCGCTGTCGAGGTTGCGGGCAGCAGGCACGGCAAGACCGCGGTGCCAGATGTAGAAGTTGAGGTAGTCGTCGTCGGTCATCTCGATAGGAAGATCCTTCGCCATGAGATAGTTGTAGATGTCCTGCTCAACATCGCCAGTCTTGTTCCACTCAGGGAAGTATTCGTAGAACTTGTCCTTCACATCGGAATCCTTCATCGCCGTCTTGGCGTAGGTCTCCGTCATGTAGTTGTAGCGGCGGTCGCTGCGGGTCACGTTGGTGATGTTCCAGATGGCGTTTGCGCCAGGACCGTCCTGCAGAGGACCGCGGGTGAGGGCGTAAGTGTAGCGGAGCAAGTGTCCGTCCTTGTATTTCTTAACGAACTGTCCGTCCTTGAAGATTGCAGGGTTGAGGGTTGCGCCTTGGGCAGCCTCAGCCTTGTATTGCGCTTCGATGTCGGCATCGTCGATGGCGTCAATCAGACCAGTACCATAAACGCCGATGGTCGATTCCAAACGTACTTCGAGGTCGGAGTAAGGCATAGCCTTGCCGTTGCTTTCGATAGGCACATAGAAGGCATCCTCCGGAATCTTCACCTCAGGGTAGATCAAATCGTAGGAAGTGCCGTCGTCAAACTTGTTGCCCCATTCGTCGGTGTAGGAGAGCCAGTTGATTTCGATTTTCTCCTCGTCGAGCGGAGCCTTGAACGGAGCGATAGCCTTTGTCTGTGGCATACCAGTGAGCGAGGTGAGGTATGAGTTATCCTTCTTGTCGTAGAGCACGAGCAGATAGCCGTTGCCCCAGTCGTTGGCGCGGTAGCGATCCATGCGGCGACCGTGGCCGTAGCCAGGGTGGCAGGATATGCAGGAGTTGCGCACGTAGAGCGGGCCGAGGCCGTTGAACGGCTTGTTGCTCTGGTTGAATGCGCGCTCAAAGAAGTATTCGCCATATTTGAAACGGTCGGTCATGCCGCCTTCCTCTACAGGAACGGTAGGGTCCTCGTAGGCAGTTGCAGACTGGTTGAACGTAGTTCCGAGTTTGCCGCCAGCGTAGTACTCTTCGCTGAGTTCCTTTTCGCTGTCGTCTTTCTTTGTTGGGTTGTCGTCGCTACAAGCGGCAAATGAGCATACGAGGATGCTCATTGCCAAACAACGACTGACTTTTGTAAGTTGTTTCATCGTTTATTGCTTGGATTTCTTATTTTGCAAGTTGTTCTTTTACTTTCTGGAGTGTCTTGTTGAGGGCATCACATGCGTCCATAGCCACTTGGCAAGAAGCGTCGGTGTAGTTCTTTACGAACGGAGCCTTCATAGCCTTGATTTTCGTGAGGGCATTGTTGATGGCGTTGACAGTCTCGGTGTCGAGGTCTGCGTTTACGCTCTTGATGTAGGCGTGGAGCGATTTAGTCTCATCGCGCTGGCCTTCGATGCCGCCCATATATGAGTTCTGGATGCTGATGATGTTGTCGTAGAAGTCGGTGATTGAGTTCTCGCTGTAAGGCGACTCAACATAGTTCACGTCCTCGCCAGTGTGAGGCTTACCGATTTTTGAAGTGCCCACTTCGTCGCTGATGTCCATGCAGCCGTCGATGATAGCCTGCATAGCGGCTGTCCATGTAACGTAAGTACTGCCGGCCTTGCCTGAGTTGAGCATATTCTCGTTGTAAGAGAAGCCACCAGTAGTTGTGGTGTTCCATTCGAGGTCTTCGAGTTTAGCCACGCGCGATTTCTCGCAAGCGTCGGCACCTGCCCAAGAAACCTGGAGTTGGTAGCACTTGTTGCGGAGGTCGCCAGCCACTGCGATGGCGTAGACGAGTTCCTTGTCGGCGATTTCCGATGCAGGGCGTGCATTGCCGTCGCGGAAGATGATATATTCGATGCCGTGGAAGCCGAGGAGTTCTGCGCCGAGTTTGTTGCCAGCGTAAACGTCGCCGTCTTCACCGTCCATGGCAGCAATCTGCTCATCGTTTTTCAAAGCCACGAGCAAGCCGCTGAGGTCCAAAGGCCATGAGTCGATATGAGGGTCGATACCGAAGTCGGATGCAGCACCGAAGAGGAATGCCTCGCTCTTCTCCCACCATGCACGGGCTTCGAGGAATGTGTTGCAAACTGTTGTCACGTTCGCGTCAGTCTTGTCGCTGCGGAGCGTTTCGAGTTGGGTTACGAGAAGTTCTGTCTTGTCAGCAAGATTCTTGTAGGTAGGGTTTACGGTGTTGGAAAGATACTGTTGAGCGATTGCTGCAAAAGTCTTGTCCTTTGCCGAAGAGTCGTCACCCGGAGTCTTGTTGTCGTCGCTACATGAAGCGAAACCCAAAGTCATTGCCGCTGCGAGGGCAAGCACTGGAATTTTGATGAAATTTTTCATTGTTGTTATGTTTTAGTAATAGTTTCTATTAAAGGAAGTTGCCTGTGTAGGTGATGCCGAGCGAAATCGACGGCTCGTCGTTGTACATGCTCTTGAGGAAGCGGCGTGAGTACTCTGCCTTGATTACAATCTGCTTCATCGGCATGTAGTTCAAGCCCACTGCCATACGCTTGATTTCCGTCCAAGGGTAGTCGGTATAGGTCGAAGTGGCTGGTTTGTAGGCATCGTAAGCCTCGTAGCGACCGAACACATAGAGTTTGTCGTCGTGGCGCAGGTGTGCAGGGCGGAGCACATTGTAGCCTGCCTCCACGCCGTAGGAGTAAGCCTCCTTGCCCACCAGCGTGCGCTTGTAGGCTGAAGTCTTCATCTGCAGGCGGTTGTAGTCGGAGATGCGGTCGGCATCGCCGAGATGTCCGTAGGTGGCGTTGCCGCGCACGATAAATCCGTAGCCCTTATATTCCATATCGAAAGAGCCGATAGCCACTGCGCCTTTCACGTCCTTATACTTTCCGTTGAAGTCTGCCTGAAGAGTGTTGTTGAACGAGTTGCCGTAGTAGCCGCTCACCGACAGGCGAAGTCCGTTGGTAGGGAAGAAGTCCAAGCGTCCAGCAACGGCGAGGTTGTTGGCAGGCGAAAATTCAAACGGCGACGTAGCACCGTAGTGAATCCACGAGTCTTTTGCAAAGAAGCAGGAGTTGAGGGCTGGAAGAGCCATCACCTCGTAGCGGAACCATTTGTACTGACCCCAGATGCTGATACCCGTCTGGTGCCATGTGCTTGGGAGGATTATTGCCTCGCCCTCAGGACGATAGACGGTGAAGAACTCGTTAGGAAGGTGGTTGCTGTTGAGGGCGCCGACGGGCACAACCATGTGTCCGGCACGCACTTGAAGCCACGGCTTGAACTCCTTGTTAATCCAGAGTTGTTCGAGGGCTACCTCGCCGCCGCGTTCAATCTCCTTTTCCCATTCGCCAGTCTCTTCAGCCTCCATCTCTACGGCACTCTCTGTGCCGCCGTGTTCAAACTCGATTTCCGAGCCGAAGGTCCAGCCGCGACCGAAGTCGAAGCCGAGCATAATCACTGCGTGTGGCAGGTCGAAACGTCCGTGACCCTTAGCATCCTTGTAGTCAGACGCTTTGGAGTAGCGGTTCACGTTGTCGCTATAGAAATTGCGTGTCATCACCGCTTCGCCGTAGCCGCCAAGAGAGAGGCGCGACTTGAAACTGCGCTTCTCTGGTGCTGGCTGTGCAGGATGAGTAGTTACTGTAGTTGTGGTGATAGTAGTGTCGCCCTTGACGACGGTAGTGGTTGTTGTTACTGTTTTTTCAACATTGTCGTTATGCTTTTTGGCATAGGCAGTTGCCATTGTTGCCACCAGACACGCCGACACTAAAAGAATACCTTTGTTCATTGCAAACCTTTTATCATTTTTTTTCAGTTGCAAAGGTATTTTGACTTTCGGTGCACTTCAATCACTATTTTGTGGTAATTCTCCCGCCCCCTACCACAACATTTAGGTATCGGGGTGGGA
>CAVAPE010000081.1:0-9214 GCA_963590405.1 Eubacterium sp. CAG:180
GGGGCGAGCGGTGGGCATCGATGGTAAACGGCACACGCATCTGTCCCAATGTCACAGAAAAACCCGTGAACGGCTTGAGGCGCGTAAAGGCATCAAGCATCTTAATCTTGCCCTCGTCGCAGAGGTCGATTTCGGCTTTGTATTCTACGGCACGCGCCACCTTGCCGTCGACACTCAGACGGGCATTGCGCACCTCAAAACGGCTTTCTCCCTCTTCGGTTTGGTATTCATATTTGCCTCTCACCGTGCCGTGAATGTTGGGCATATAGTTTACTTTCTCCTTCTTTACTGCAATGCTGTCGGCTTGTGCTACCGCTGGAATACTGGCGATGCAAAGCAGAGCCAACGGCAGAATCTTTTTTAGGCGTAGTGTCATACGATAGTGAATGTTTAATGATTGTGCGAAGGTAGCAAGCGGCTTCGGCTGAAGAATTACAAACATGTTAAATCTTCTGACTTGCTGAAAAAAACAATCAGATTTTGCGCCACCGATTTGGCAAAACGGATTTTTCACGCTATCTTTGCATACACTTTTGCGCATGTGGCGTAATTGGTAGCCGCGCTAGACTTAGGATCTAGTGACGTAAGTCGTGGGGGTTCGAGTCCCTTCATGCGCACAAAAAAGGTCAGACCACGGATGGTTTGACCTTTTTCGTTGTATAAGCATTAACCAAAATCGACAGGCTCTCGCCTACCCTTTGGCTACCCTACGAAAAAAGAACGACCGACAATCAATGATTATCAGTCGTCCTTTTGTACCCAGACCCGGGATCGAACCGGGATGGATTTTACTCCACTGGTGTTTGAGACCAGCGCGTCTACCAATTCCGCCATCTGGGCATCAGCGTTGTTGGCTTTTGCGAGTGCAAAGGTAATGCAGAATTGCGACACCCGCAAATTTTTGCGCAACAAATTTACAAATATTTTTTCTTCACTATCGATTGTAGTTGTTGAAACCGCTGTTATTGCGGGAATTGGAGTTGGTGGGCGTTGAAAAATCGCTAAAGCCGTCTTCATCCTCTTCGTCGGTCTCAGTCTTTTTCTTATCCTTCGTCTTGTCCCACTTGTTTTGCTCGGGGCGGTTCTTCTTTATCGCATCAGGCTTCTGGCGGTCGATCGGCGTTGAGTAAATATCCCACGTCTGCTCAATGTCCCAGTTTTTCTTCAGGTTGATTGCCCCTGGATAGTAGTAGGTTTCTTCCGGCTGACGGTGCTCGTCGTAGTTGCCCGTGTCGTACTTGCCATTGCCGTTGCTGTCGATGAACAAGCGCGCATAGTACTTCGCTGGCAAGAGGTTGAGCAGTTCGGCACGGTGCTTCCTCACTGGCGCACGCAGTTTCACCTTGTCGCTGCCGTCGAGCAGTTCCACCACCGCTGAATCGGCGACGGCAGGGATATTGAACACGATGTTGCCATATTCCTCCATCGCTCTCACCTTAAACTCTGAGTGAAGAGGTTTCGACGAGAGTCCATAGATATCGGTCACTGCCAGCGTGTCAACAGTAAGGGAATACGTGGCGCCAGGCTCCCAGTCGCACCGCATAGTGATGTCGCGCAGATTCATCGTCGAGTCGCGCAGCGCAAGACTTTTGATTACGGCTGGCTTATAGACCGTGTCGCCAACCGACTTCACATCAAGATGGAACGCCTCCTTGTTGAACGATGCCAGTGGTGTCATAGACTGGAACGTTACGGGCATATACACCTCCTGCGTGCCACTGGTGAGGCATTTGAGCGACACAAACGGAGTAACGATTGTGTCGGTCTGCTCGTTCTTCTTTTTCTTCTTCGCCTTCGGGCGCTGGAACGTGAATTTCAGCGTGTCGGTGCCCCACGACAGGTTGTTGAGCGTGTCGGTGCGCAGATAGCGTGCCGACACCAGCAATGTGTCTGCCGACACGAGGTGCGGCGGACGAATCCAGTAGGTCAGCGAGTCGTTGTTCTGCGAGCGCTCGAGCGTATACCAGTCCTTCGGCACGTCGTTGCGACCGAGGATAGTGAGTTGCGGCAGCGTGTCGGACGGAGCGGCAAAAATCAGCGAAATGCGCGTGGAATCCATGCGCGTATTGTTGGCAAGATACTGCGTCTTGCGGTTTTCGTTGAACATCGACAAGAGGATGTCGTTTGGAAAATAGTCTGGACGGATGCCGCGGATAATCGAGTCAATCTCATTCTTGTCGTTATAGATGGTGTCGGCAGCCTCGCGAGTGCCCACGCGCGGCACGATGATGGAATCGAGGAAAGCGATGTCCTCCGTAGGGTTGCCAAACATATAGTCGCGGTCGAGGTCCTTCAGTGCAAAGATGTGGTAACTTCCCGGGGCAACGTTGCGGATGGTGAACTGTCCGCGGTCGTTGGTCAGCGCCACGCGCTGGAGTTTTACTTTATGGAAAGCCGAGTCAGCGAGATTGCTCTGCAAGCCCACCACTACGCTCTGCATCGGCTCAAGCGTCTGCGAGTCGAGCACGTAGCCCGACACACGCATCGAGTCGACAACGCTACCCGTGGAGAACGCGAAAGCGAAGTTGCCGAGCGGATTGCCCTCATTGTTGTCCTGTATGGAGTTGGAAAAGTCGATAGAATAGGTGGTGTTCGGCAGCAAAGTGTCGACCAGTTCTACCGTTACCTTCTTTCCCGACGCCGACATCTTTGGCATCTCCGTCTGCGCTGGAGAGACTATAATCTTGGTGGATGGATCCTTGAGAGTGACAATCTCATCGAAGAAAATTTCCACCTTTTTGCCTTTCACGTTGACCGCGTTAGGCTCGGGGTTGCTGTGCATAAACACTGGCGGCGTGCGGTCGATGGGGCCGCCGCTCGGGTTACCGATGTTGGCGCACGAATAGAGCACCGCAGCAGCAATCAGCACAAATATATAGTAGAGGGATTTATTATTGTCCATTTCATTCAATTATCGTTGCAAAGATAGTGCAAGCGGAGTGAAATGGAAAGGAACTCGTTCCAATTTTCATTTCCGAAGCGTAGCCTACGCTTATCAAAAGATAGTGCAAGCGGAGAGATTTTCGGCAAAATTTGCCTCCCGAGTGGCATTTTATGCTTAGAAACACATTATATAAACGTTTAAAACCGTGGCAAAAAGTTTTCAACTTGAAAGAAATACAGTATATTTGCAGACTGAAAAAAACGCATAAAATTTTTTAATTAAATATTAACAACAAAAAAACAAATGCAAAGTAAAGGTTTTATCAGAGTCATAACCGTGCTTTTGGTATTGGTTTGCTTGTTCTATCTATCTTTCTCGCTGGTGACCAACAGCGTGGAGAACGATGCTGCCGACAGCGCCCGCAAGATTGCGGCTACTGAGGCTGCAAAGATCAACAAGGACAGCAAATCGGAAGCCTACCGCAATGCTTACGACTCAATTTACGACAAAGCGTATGCCAAGTATCTTAAGGATATAGGGCAGGAAGAAGTGTACATGTGGTACACATACAATCAAGTTCGCGAAAAACAGATTGGCTTGGGCCTTGACCTGAAGGGCGGTATGACCGTGACACTTCAGATTTCGGTTGCCGACATCGTCCGTTCAAAGGCTACAAACCCATTGGATGCGAAACTCAACGAAGCGTTGACCTATGCCAGCCAGAATCCTGGTGACGATTTTGTCGCAGCCTTCTGCAAGAAATACGAAGAACTCGTGCCGGGTGTTCGCTTGGCTCAGAAGTTCAACAGCGTAGACGGTGTGAGCGCCAACGACAACAACTCGAAGGTTGAGAGCGTGCTCCGCGAGAAGACCCGTAGCGACGTGTCGCGTTCGGTCAACTTGCTCCGCGAGCGTATCGACCGCTTCGGCGTGATTGCGCCAAACATCAAGGAGATGCAGCGTGAGGGTCAGATCCTTATGGAACTTCCTGGCGTGAAAGAGCCGGAACGTGTCTACAAGTTGATTCAGACTTCTGCAAAACTTGAGTTCTACGCAACCTATCAATTCGACAACGCACTCCAAAACAGCCTTGGCGCTCTCAGCAAGGACTATGCTGAAGGCAACGGCAACGTGGCAGCAACAGCAGCCGCTCCAGCAGCAACTGAAGCCGAAGCCGCTCCCGTAGCAGAGTCGACCGCAGCCGAGGCAGCAGCACCTGCAACAGTGGCAGAAGCCGCTCCAGCAGCCAAGGTTGAAGGCAAGTCGCTCGCCGAGATGATTTGGACGAAGGACATGATGACAATGGTTGGCAAGGACGGCAAAGACGTGCAAGTTCCTGCTCAGCAATACATCGGCGGCGCATGCGTAGGTGTGGCTAACGAGGCCGACACCGCAGCCGTTAACCGCATCCTCAACTCCCCTGCCGCTAAGCGCATCCTTCCTAACGACTTGAAGTGCGCATGGTCTGTCAAGGGCGTTGACAAGAAAGGCACCTACTTCCAACTTGTTGCTCTCCGCACAAGCAACGGCGAGGCTGCCCTCTCTGATGCCGACATGATTGACAACGCAAGCGCAGAACTCAACCAGTTCAGCGGTTCTTACGAAATCAGCATGTCGATGAACACCGACGCTGCTTCAAAATGGGCCAAGGTTACTCGCGATAACATTGGCAAGCAAGTGGCAATCGTGCTCGACGACCAAGTTTATTCATTCCCTACAGTAAATACAGCAATCGAAGGCGGTCGCTCCTCAATCACCGGTAACTTCACCGTTGAAGAGGCAAACGACTTGGTCAACGTGCTCACCGGTGGTGGCATGTCGGCTGGCGTGAAGATTGTGAGCCACACCGAAATCGGTCCGTCGCTTGGTCAGCAGGCAATCGAGGCAGGTATCTGGTCATTCGTAATCGCATTGGTTCTGTTGATGATTTACATGATTAGCTTCTACGGCTTCGTTCCGGCAATGGTAGCAAACATGTGTCTTATCCTCAACCTCTTCTTCACTCTCGGCATCCTGGCTTCATTCCAGGCCGTATTGACATTGCCTGGTATCTGCGGTATCGTGCTCTCACTCGGTATGGCAGTCGACGCCAACGTGCTTATCTTCGAGCGCACGAAGGAGGAACTCCGTGCAGGCAAGAACGTGAAGGCAGCCCTCGCCGATGGTTACAAGAACGCATTCTCTGCAATCTTCGACTCCAACTTGACTTCTGTAATCACAGCCATCATCCTGATGGTCTACGGTACAGGTCTTATCAAGGGCTTCGCAACCACATTGCTCATCAGCATCATCTGCTCATTCTTCACAGCAGTGTTTATCTCTCGCCTTGTGTTTGAGGCATTGCTCAAGAAGAAAGACCGCTCTTATACATTCACAACGAAGTTCAGCCAGAACTTCCTCGTCAACACTAAGGTTAACTTCCTCGGTCAGACAAAGAAGGCTTGGTCAATCATCGCAGCAATCGTTGTAGTGATTATCGCTTCGTTCTTCATCCGCGGCATCAACAAGGGTATCGACTTCTCTGGTGGTCGCAACTACGTCGTGCAATTTGACCACAGCGTCAACACCGACGACATCACCAAGAAACTCGCTCCTCTCTTCCCAGATGCTTCAGTTTCTGTAATCACCGTCGACAACGACACTAAGGTGCGTATCTCTACCAACTACAAGATTGCCGACAACGGTGACAACATCGACAACGAGATTATGCAGAAACTCTATGAGGGCTTGCAGAGCGAACTCAATGGTATGCCTTACGACAACTTCAACGTCAAGGACGAGCACCACGGCGTGGTTTCGTCGGAAATGGTCGGTCCGTCGATTGCCGACGACATGACCCGCGGCGCTATCTGGTCAGTGCTCTTGTCGCTCATCGCCATCGCACTCTACATCTTGCTCCGCTTCCGCGACTTCGCATTCTCAATGGGTGCTTTGGTTTCGTTGGCATTCACCTCACTCGTAATCATCGGCTTCTACTCTCTGTTCTGGGGCGTACTTCCATTCTCTATGGAGGTTGACCAGCAGTTCATCGCCGCAATCCTTACGATTATCGGTTACGCCATCAACGATACCGTGGTTGTATTCGACCGCGTGCGCGAGATGATTGGTCTCTATCCAAAGCAAGACCGCCGCGAGGTTATCAACCACTCTTTGAACTCGACATTGACTCGTACGATTATGACTTCGACCACTACAGTGCTCGTGCTCCTCGTAATCTTCCTGCTCGGTGGCGAAACAATCCGTGGCTTCGTATTTGCAATGCTCTTCGGTGTGATTGTAGGTACATTGGCTACCATCTACGTTGCAACTCCAGTGGCTTACTGGATGATGCACCGCAAAGCCAACAAGAAGAAATAATCTCCACTGATTATAAAACTCACCTGAAGCCGTCTGCCTCTCCGCAGGCGGCTTCTTTTTATTCCACGAACCATAAGATTATATAAATATGCGACGCAAAGACCGCGAGATTACCTCGCTCCCCGAAATAATAGAAATCATACGCCTGTGCGATGTGTGCCGCCTTGGCATCAACGACACCGCCTCTGGCGTGCCCTATCTGTTGCCGCTCAACTTCGGGCACAAGATTGCCGACGACGGCACAATAACGCTCTACTTCCACGGCGCAACCGAAGGCACTAAATACCGTCTACTCGAAGCCGACAGCCATGTGGCTTTTGAGATGGACTGCCTCCACACACTCTACTCCGACGCATCGCGCGGCTACTGCACAATGTCCTACCGCAGCGTAATCGGCAGCGGCGTCGTGGAGGAAATCACCGACCGCGAGCAGAAAATCGAGGCACTCCAACTGATTGTGGACCATTACCACGTCGACGAGAATTTCGAGTACAACACCGCCGCCGTCGACCGCACCCGCGTCCTCGCCCTCCGCATCGACCGCCTCACCGCCAAATGCCGCCCCCTGCCAAAGAAATAGCGCAACTGGGTGCCGACGGTTGCTATTTGTTCCCTTTGGCGCGATTATGCGTCTTGCAGAGCATCTGGCAATTTTTCTCGTCAGTAGCGCCGCCTTTGCTCCACGCCTTGACGTGGTCGGCATCCATTTCCTTCAAAGTCCAAATCTTGGTTTTGTTGGCATCATGCCCGATGGCACATAGTGGGCAATTGCTTTTATGCTTTTTCTTCGCCTCATCTGTTTGTTTGCGGTAGACCCTACCTTTTATATTGTCGTCAAAGACACGCACATTCAGAAGTTTGGTGTCCTTACATCCTCCCAGCACATACTCAAAGACATTCTTGTTGTCCGTGATGCAAGGGTCGTCGTAGAGTTGCTTCACCTTTTGCGACACTTCCACATGATTATAAGGCGTGGTATGGAAACGCTCATACAATTCGCCCCATTCCAAGCCTTTCATCTTTGGATAGACCTCATCAAAAGTTTGCTCTATCCACGAGATTACATCGGTGAAATAATGCTTCAGTTCGTTTATGTCGGCATCGCGACGGTGTTCTTGCATATAGTCCTTGATTTGGTTGTGGCTAACCCACTTCAACGCTGCGTGGAGGTAGTCCTGCCTACTCACAGAACCAGCGATATAGCAACTCCATTTAAGCACGCGAGAATCTTCCTTGTTGCTGAACTCCTTTCGGGCAGCGCTGACAAACGGGCCAGAATAGATGGCATTGAGTCGTTCCTGGTCATTCAACTGTATGCCACCGATGTTGATAATGTTGAACCATTCCTTGATTTCTGTTTCCGTACCCTCGCAGATATAAGCCAGCATCTTCGTGTTTTCTATGAGGTTTCGTTCATCTGTGTTCAATGACTGGAACTTATAGGGAATGTCTCCTTTCATTACGGAGAATTTGCCTATCAAGTATCGTCCAAGGCTGGTGATGCGTTGCTGACCGTCGAGCACCTCCAGCCGACCGTCAGGCAGTTTGTTGAAATACAATAATCCCAGAGGATATTTTTTCAAGACGGAATCAATCACGGCAATTTCTTTTTCGCTATTGCTCTCACTGTAGAGATAATTGCGCTGATATTCTGGCTGGATGGTAAGTTTACCAGCCAAGCCATAAAGTCCTTTTCCGTCGAGGTCGCTATAGGTGAATCCCTCGCACAGTTCCTTCACCGTATATTCTTTCAATTCGGTTTCCATGTTATCACTTTTTACGGATTAATAGACGAGTATACATTCTTTTACCGTCGATATATGGACGGTCATATTTCATGCCCTCACCTTTCCAGTACTTACTGAGTTCTACATTATTTTCTATTATTCCCAACAATTCGAATTGTTCAGGGCAATATTTGTCCAAGTAGGTAATCGGCACGCCCATTATTCCGTCATAGTCACAGGGTATCATGTTTGTTTGTGGCACTTCTATGGCTTCATAATTGTCGTAGGATGCATAGAGCCATTCGCTATTATCCTTGCCCTTCCCGTTATCTTTGCTTTTGCTGTATTTGATATAGTCAGCCATCGTCATTAGCGTCAACGGCTGATGACGGCGACCATGTTCTATGTTGGTAAACCATCTTACCCCCTTTATGCGTATGTATTTTTTGCCATTATTGTCGACGCGCGACCCTACCGCTGACAAAGGATATTCGTCGGGCACGCCAAATTCCCTGTCGCCACTATGAATGGTGCAGCCAAGCCACATCTCGTTTTTCATTATAAGTGGGAACACCTCCTTACAGGTGACGCTATTAATATTGCCCATAACCACAAACTGCTTTTTCGCTTCGACAATCCAAGCAAGAAACTCCCGAAACAATGAAAATGGTGGGTTGGTTACAATTATGTCTGCCTCGTCCCTAAGACACCTCACCTCCTCGCTGCGGAAGTCGCCATCGCCCTCAAGATAGTCCCAATTCAGGTCGTCAAGGTCTATTCTGCCGTCGCCAGTGCGGTCTTTGTCCAAGACAAAGATTTTGCCGTTGGTCTGTGTCTTGCTAATGTCGAATTTAGGAGAATAGGTTTCAAATGCCGACAGTTGCACACCATTCTTGTAGGTCATGCTTTCAGGAGCATAACTGGTGGAGATGAGTTTCTTCAATCCCAACTCTTCAAAGTTTTGGGCAAAGTATTTTGTGAAGTTGCTCCACTCCGGGTCATCGCAAGGCAGAAGAACTGTCTTGCCGCGAAACACGTCACGATTGTAATCGAGATAAGCCTCCATCTCCACTTCAATGTCGCGAAATTGAGTGTAGAACTCGTCCTTCTTCGCGGCACGGGCTTGATTTAGCGAATTGTTTGCCATAATTGATTGATAGTTGTTTCGCATTCAACTACCAATCCGCTAAGACGCAAAAGGGCATAAAGAAAGGCGTGATGCCTCTTATCGCGTTTAGCACGGGAC
>CAVAPE010000082.1:0-6224 GCA_963590405.1 Eubacterium sp. CAG:180
GCCTTAAGGGCATCAGCAAATTCTTTGGCAAGGACTTTGCACGCTTCGTCGGTTTCGGCAGAACAACTTTGTTTCATCTCAATTGGATTTCCCACGACCGTAAATTTCAATTTTTCAGTCATTGCATCAATCGTTTTTGTAGCAACTCCAGCCCATGTGAACGAGCCAAGTCGGGCAAAGACCTTTCCGCCGACACCTCGTAACGTCAGCGACTTGATGAGTGATTCAATTTGAGGGAACAGACTTCCGTTGTAGGTTGGTGAAGCGAGAATCAAACCGCGATATTTGTAGATGTCGCGCAAGATAAACGATTCGTCAGCGTAAGAAACGTTATGGATGCAAATATTTTTCACGCCTTCCTCTGATAGGTATCTTGCCAAAGTCTCAACCATTTCTTCTGTATTGCCATACATAGAAGCGTATGCAATAACCACACCATCCTCACTTTCGCCTTTGCTTAGACGATTGTAGATGTCCACGACTTTGGCAACTTGTTCGTGCCATACAGGACCATGCGTCGAGCAGATGTATTCGATTTCAACACCGCTTAATTTAGCCAACGCCTTTTGCACTGGTGCTCCGTATTTGCCAACAATGTTTGAGTAGTAGCGATACATTTCCGGGAAATAGTGAGATGTATCGGTTTCTTCATCGATGATACCCCCATTGAGAGCGCCAAAACAACCGAATGCGTCGCCAGCAAATAGTGTCTTTGCCTCCTTGCAATAAGTCATCATTGTTTCAGGCCAATGCACCATCGGAGTCAGTGTGAATTGGAGGGTAATGCCGCCAAGATCAAGGCTTTCGCCATCGGTAATGATGATTGTGCGGTCAGTAATTCCGTAGTAGCCTTTCAGCATGTCAATGGTTTTGGCATTGCCTACAACTTTGAGTTCTGGAAAGACTTCACACAATGTCATAACGGCACCTGTGTGGTCGGGCTCCATATGGTTGATTATAAGATAGTCGGGAGCCTTGTTGATACAAATGTCCTTTATTTGTTTTATTTGGTCGAAGGCATGCGAAATTTCAACGCCATCGATAATTGCTGATTTTTTTTCGCCTTTTACGACGTATGAATTGTAGGACACGCCGTAGGGCAGAGGCCAAAGACCTTCAAATCTTGTTGTCGTGCGGTCGTTCGCACCTACATAATAAATGCCTTTTGTGATTTGTTTGCTTTTCATCTTTATAATGATTAAATGCGTTTATTTATTCTTGTTCCAAAGGAGATTCATTCGTTCTCCCATCTTGGCTTCTGCTGGATTTGCACCAGCCTCCCAAAACTTTTTCCCTTTGATTTGTTCTGGCAGGTAGTCTTGTTCCACAAAATTGCCGGGGTAGGAATGTGGATATTTGTAATCAGCCCCATATCCAAGTTCCTTCATTAGTTTTGTCGGTGCGTTCCTTATATGGAGAGGCACAGGGAGATTTCCAGTTTGCTCTACAAATTGCAAAGCCTCGTTGATAGCATTGTATGCTGAGTTGCTTTTCGGCGAAGTCGCCAGATAGATTGCGCATTCAGAGAGGATAATACGCCCTTCTGGCCATCCGATTTTCTGGAGAGCATCGAAGGTGGCATTCGCAAGAAGCAGTGCGTTGGGATTCGCCAGCCCAATATCTTCTGAAGCGAGAATTACCAATCGGCGGGCAATAAATGCCGGGTCTTCGCCTCCGGCAATCATTCTGGCAAGCCAATAAACTGCAGCATCTGGGTCGCTACCTCTTATTGATTTGATAAATGCCGAGATTATGTCGTAATGCATCTCTCCGTCTTTGTCGTAAGCCATCGGATTTTGCTGGAGACGCTCGGTTACAATCTCGTTGTTGATAACGATAGGCTCATTTTCACCGACTGCTTGACTGAGAAGGTCGATGATGTTTAGCATTTTTCGAGCATCACCGCCGGCAAACCGAAAAATGGCTTCGGTTTCCTGTACTTCAACCTTGCGTTCTTTGAGCACGCTGTCTTTTGTGATGGCTCGAGTGAGCAACTCATTGAGGTCGGAGTTAGACAGCGGTTGTAGCACATATACTTGAGCGCGGGAAAGCAGTGGGCGGATAATCTCAAACGAAGGATTCTCGGTTGTTGCGCCGATGAGCGTTACTGTGCCCATCTCTACTGCCGCCAAAAGGGAGTCTTGCTGTGACTTGTTGAAGCGGTGGATTTCGTCGATAAACAATATCGGGCGATGCTGGCTAAACATACTTTGCGCATCGTGTTGGCATTTCACCAGCACTTCGCGAACATCCTTGACACCAGAGTGTACGGCCGATAACGTGTAGAATGGCGCATTGACCTGCGTGGCTATGATTTTGGCAAGTGTCGTTTTGCCGACACCAGGAGGTCCCCAAAGTATGAATGAAGAAATTTGACCAGATTCAATCATCTTGCGAAGGATACACCCTTCACCGACAAGATGTTTCTGACCGATATATTCGTCAAGCGATTTTGGCCGCAGCCGTTCTGCCAATGGTTCGAATATCATGAATGAGTTTTTTCTTTATCAGTTTTGCAAATATCGTGCCCAATATTACGCAAGCGCCATCGCTTTCCGAAGCATAATATTAGTTCTACAAAAATACTGAAAAATCGATGATTTTGCCTATTTTTGCATTTTGAAAAAATGCTATAAACAAATGAATTGCAGAAAAATCATAGTATCGGTGATTGTGGCTACTGTATTGGCTACTCAATTTGGCAATGCAGCAGTGACATTGCGTCAGTGCTCCCTCGAAGCAACTCCAGCGTCTCTGCCAGAAATGGTGTCAGAGCAGGATGGTCAAACTTACCTAATGATGTCGGCTGATGGCCGTGAAATTATAAGATATGACTATAAGACAGGCAAGCAGGTGGCTGTCGTGATGTCTAACACCAAATTGCGTGATTGTGATGTCAAGTCGTGGGATGGTTTCATTCTTTCGCCAAACGGCAAGTTGTTGCTGCTTTATACCAATGTACAGATGAACTATCGTCATTCCTTTAAGGCAACATATTATGTTTATGACATTGCGCGCAATAACATAAAAAAACTGTCGGAGAATGGAGATCAGGAGATTCCTGCTTTTTCACCAGACAGTCGTATGGTCGCTTTTGTGCGCGACAACAACATTTATGTCGCAAAGTTGGACTATGGCACGGAAGTGGCAGTAACTAAAGATGGTAAAAAGAATGAGGTGATCAACGGAGTTCCAGATTGGGTGTATCAAGAAGAATTTGGGATGCTTAGTTCATTGACATGGTCGCCCGACAACACGATGCTTGCATTTATAAAATGGGATGAATCGGAAGTGAAAACTTTTGATTTTCCTATTTATAGAGGCTCGTGTGAGGTCTATGACCAATACCGATACTATCCTGGTACGTTTTCTTATAAATATCCAGTGGCAGGGGAGACAAATTCAAAAGTTAAGGTCGTAAGTTACGATGTCGACACCCGTGCCCTTAAGGTTATGAATGTGCCATTGGATAGTGATGGATATGTAAATAAAATAGAGTTTGGAGCTACGGCAGATCGCTTGATGGTAAATACTCTTAATCGCAATCAGAACGAATTGAAATTATTTGCAGTCAATCCTCGTTCTGCTATTGCAAAACTCGTCTACTCCGACAAATCTACGTCATGGATTGATGCTGGCTTGATTAATATGACACGCTATTACAACTCGTCATTTGTCGTAGCCAGTGAGCGCAGTGGTTATCGCCACCTTTATCTTTATTCAAATGCCGGAAGCCTTATACGCCAACTCACAAAAGGTGAGTGGGAGGTGACGGATTTCTATGGCTATGACACAGCATCGTCGAAATGCTATTATCAGTCGACACAGACAGGCTCGTTAAATCGTGTTGTCGCAGTTTCTGATGCAAAAGGTGGTAGCACTATCCTTTCTCCTCAAGAGGGTACAAGTTCGGCTCAGTTCAATTCTTCGTTGACCTACTACGTCCAGGATTTTAGCGATGTGCGCACGCCGAATGTTTATACTCTTCATTCCGTTAATGGCAAGGAAATAAGAACGATGGAAGCGAATAGTAACTATGCTGAGCGATTTAAGGGCGTGGCTACAAAGGAGTTCTTTACGTTGACAAATGCCGGTGAAACATTGAATGGATATATGATTAAGCCGACAGGTTTCAGTGAATCCAAGAAATATCCGGTTATTATGTATCAGTACTGTGGTCCGTGTTCTCAACTTGTTAAAAATAGCTGGCACGTTGATTGGCTCGATTATGCTGCCACTCAGGGCTATCTCGTTGTTTGCGTTGACGGACGAGGCACTGGCGGTCGCGGCAAGGCATTTGCGTCTAAAGTGTATAAGAATCTTGGAAAATATGAGACGGAAGACCAATTGGCTGTTGCCAACTATCTGGGACGCTTGCCTTATGTCGACGCATCGAAAATCGGAATATTCGGTTGGAGTTATGGCGGATATGAGACTTTGATGGCTATGACTGCGCCGGGTAATCCTTTCGCTGCTGGTATTGCTGTGGCACCAGTAACAGATTGGCGTTTTTATGACTCAATCTATACGGAGCGCTTTATGCTTACTCCACAACAAAACTCTGTGGGCTATGATGCAAGTTCGACACTGTCAAGAATCAAAAATCTGACAGGACGACTTCTGATCGTCGCTGGTACTGCTGACGACAATGTGCATATTACAAATACCTTCGAATTTGTATCGGAAGCAACTGCACAGAACAAAATCATTGACATGATGATTTATCCGAACAAGAATCACAGCATTTACGGATGTGAAACAAGATTTGCTCTCTATTCCAAATTACTGGATTATTTCAATCGCAACTTGAAAAATTGATAATTGAACAGTCAGTTTCATAACGTTTGCAGTTGCTCAATATCAGATATTTGGAGGAACTACATAGTTGGGACGGTGCCATTGGTCATCGTCCCAATTGTTCCGTTGTTTCTCGGTACAGAAGGGCTTATATTCGCGTCGTTGCTTGGCTCGTTGGCATTGTTTGTTTTTGTCCAGTACGAACGCAACAAGACTATTGAGTCGTGCGCTATGTTCCCATATTTCACAGCCCGAATACTCTTGTCGTTTACTGTGCTTGTTGGCATTGTTGTTTTTGTCGGACTAATTTCAAAACACACGTTGGGCGAAGCCTTGGAAATCGGTCTGTGTCTGCGTACGTCGCTATATCTTTCTCTGTTTAGCCTGATTTTGATGAAGCTGCGTTATCTGCGAGTTGGGACAAATACATTTTGCAGTGATTGCTTGTTGCGGAACGGAATGCCGTCAGAACGCCTGCATCTTGGGCATTACATAACAGAAGAAAATAAATATCTGTTTAGGCGTAGGTGGGTTGTGTTTATGCTGATATTCCTGCTTACAGTAGGTTTCAGGTGCATGGAAACTTTTCATAGGTTTTCGCTTGAAATGACGCATGCCGTTTATGTTTATGCACCGTTGGCGATAGTGGCTGCAGATGCAATATTGGTGCGGCTGCGCTATTATTTTATTGGCAAAATCAGAAAGCAACAAGATTGTAGGAATTTGCCTTATGGCGGAGAGTACAAATTGATAAGGGTACTTGTGTTTAAAGGAGACAGGTTGCTCCTCTCAACTTCCGCCGACGGCGTTGATGTCTCATGTTCTTGCTATATTCCATTTAATGAAAGAATAAGTGATGATGTGGCTCGGGAACTAGCAAGTGGGGTAGTGTCTGGTGAATTTTCATTAAAGTTCGGTTATCGCACAATCGACCCAATTCTAAAGAGGTGTATCGAGCATTATCTGTGTTTTGTTGGTGACAACAATGATGTGCCACAGAAAGTAGGCGACTGGGTGGAGCGGACTCTTTTGGAAACAGATTACTCAAAAACGATTGTTCCGTTGCTTCAGTCGGAGTTGCATAGATTGTATACTGTTATGCAATCATCTAAAAAATATACTATTGACGGCAAAAGAAAGGTTGATTTGGATGGATATGAACCGACAATAACCTTTGAAGAGCTGGAGACGGCAGATGTGGATTTCAACGACAATAGATGGATGCTGTTGTCAAAATTCAACGATGAGCAATCGTTCGCATCATTTAGAAAAATGTGGTATAAATATATCGAAGGATTAAATCTGAAATAGATATGGCGACAAGTAAACAGTTGGTAGCGATTGTTGGACCGACGGCATCTGGAAAGACGCACAAGGCAGTGGCTTTGGCGAAACGTGTCAATGGCGAAATTGTTAGTGCAGACTCC